>JAFYPN010000083.1 GCA_017547465.1 Clostridia bacterium
CTGTTCTACACTCAGCTCCTCGGTCGGTGCGGGCTGCGCGGCAGTCTCTTCCTCTTCCGGCAACACCTTGATCAGCGATAAATGCTCCTTATACAGTCCCAATAATTTTTCTTTAAACTCACTCACCTCGCGCTTGACGCGAGCAAGCTCATTTTTTTCCTTCTCAACATCAACGAGGATCTCGCGACGTGCCGCGTCCGCACCCTGTTGTGCGTTTTCCAGCATCGCCTTGGCTTTTTCCTCCGCCTCACGAATGATGGTGTCACCGGTACGCTGAGCGTTGAGTAGCGCCGAGCGAATGCTGTCTTCATCGTTACGGTACTCCGCCAGCTTGTCCGCGAGCGCTTTCATTTTCTGATTCACCGCGATGTTTTCTTGCATGAGATGTTCCATGGTATCGACACACTCATCGATAAAATCATCCACTTCGTCCGCGCGGTAGCCGCGGCCGCGACTAAACTCTACGTTGCGGATCTCTTCCAGAGTCATCATCTTGTTGTCCTCGCTTTCGTTATATATACTTGTGCAGCTTAATGATCAGACGTCCCTTTTTGGTGAGAGGACCGAGAGAAGCGATTAAAAAACGTCCTTCACCACGTACCGATAGGATATCCCCTTCTCCCACAACATGCGCTACCGCCTCACACGGCATATGATTACAGGATACGGTACCGGAAACAATGCGCCGCACCGCTTCCTGACGAGAAACGCGCAGTGCCACTCCGAGGACGGCGTCCAGCCGCGGCGATGCAACCGTATCCTGATATTCGCGAAACTCACGGCACACCGCGACCTCACCGGTAAAAGGGAAAACTGCGTGTACACCCTCCGAGCCGACCTTATCCACCGACTCAGCCAAAAACGGTGCTAATTCCTCATTGGCAAACACCACCGTCAGCCCTTCCCCGCAGACGATATCCCCCAGCTTATCCCGTTTAATCCCAACGCTAAGCAACGCACCAAGAAAATCACGGTGTGATAGACGCGCCACCGACCGATATCGAAACCCGATTGCTTTTAGCGGAAACAGGTCAGAATCGGGTGGCAGAAACGACGGGAACACACCCAAAATAGTACGCTCCGCCCCCTCGTATCCGCCGTAAAGCAGGAAATGCGATGTGCCCTTTTCATGCAAGACAGCTCGTGCCACCGCCTGCCGGTGTTCATCCAAGAAGCCGACAAATCGGGGACACGAGCGCATTTCACACAATTCACAGGCATCGTTAATGCGGGCGCGCAACAGCGCGTCCTCCTCAGACAGATCAGAAATAAAGCCCATTATTCTCCAGCTCGTCTAACAAATCACCCATAAAGCCGACGTTATACGGCGTAATAATGTAGGTGCAGTTAGCCACCTTTTTGATTTGCCCGTTGTTGGCATATGCCACACCGCTCAGGAAGTCCAGGATACGGCGTGCCACATCCTTATTGGAAGATTCCAGGTTCAAAACAACCGTACGCTTGGCATTGAGATGATCCGCAACAGCACTGGCGTCATCAAAACGCTCAGGCTTTACCAACACGACCTGCAGTTGTGCCGTCGCGTGGATGTTGACAACCTTGTTGTTTTTACGTGGAGCGTCTGCTTCAATGTCTTTTTCGGGAGAACGGGAAACGAAATCCGTTTCATTCTCCATGCCGATAGTCTCCTCGTTCTGATCGCCGAACAATCCTTCCAGCTTGTCCAAAAATCCCATTTTCAGTTCCTCCTGCTCATTTATATTGTCTTTCACCGAAGATTGCTGAACCAACACGGACCAAGGTAGATCCCTCCAGCACAGCCTCTGCAAAATCAGAAGACATGCCCATGGACAACAGTTCCATAGTACCATTATCCACTTTTTTACCCTGAATGTCAATAAACAGTTTATGCATTTTATAAAAAATAGCGCGTTTTTCAAATTCTGTATGGAAAATCGGGGGAATTGTCATAAGCCCGCGCACGCGAATACCGTCGAACGCAGCGATTTTATCCAACAGCTCCGTCAGGCTTTCGGGGCTGACACCGCTTTTGGACTCCTCACCGCCGATATTCACTTCCACCAGTACATCGATCACACCGCGTTTGGTCATCTTCGCTGCATCCGAGATAGCTTTTGCCAGATGTACGCTATCCACCGATTGGATCATATCCACCTCACCAACAATGCGACGAACCTTGTTAGTCTGCAAATGCCCGATCAGATGCCGTTCGACCCCCTCGAGATGCAATACATCGCATTTGCTGAGATATTCCTGTACGCGATTTTCACCGATACAGGTAACGCCCGCATCCAGCACCGTGTTGATCAGTTCGGGCGGCACCGTTTTAGTCACCGCCATTAACGTCACCTCGTCACGACGACGGCCGGCGGCCATACAGGCAGTGCGCAAGCGTTCCTCCACACGTTGTAAGTTATCCAGCACGCGTTGCTCGTCAGCGGACAAGCTTGCCGTCATATAGATCCTCTCCTTCTGTTACGATGCGATCGTACAGCTGGACATATGTCTTATCTTCTCTGATCGCACAAACCGAATACCGTTCGGTCTCATTGTGATGTAACACCTGGATTCGTCGAAACCGCAGAATGTTACCATCTTGAATGTATACACCGGCCTCTTGTTGCTCGTTAAAATGGATCGATTCATCCGGCACCACGATTCCCTCATACTGCGTCAGCCGAATCTCCACCTGCTCACGGCGTACCGTGGACAGAGCACCCGACATCTGTGTGCATTGCAATACAACCGCCACTTGATCATCCACCGCCTTGTTGAGCGAAACCACCTTCATGCTTAGCGGGGCACTTTGCACAAACGGCATACATACATCAAGCTGCAAACCTTTTTTAAGCGTTACCACACTTTCCAACGGCAGTACGCAGGCTAAATACCATTCGTAATCACCCACAATCTTGCCAACAAAGTTTGTTTCGTCCACGGTCGGTTCCTGCGTCAGTGCTTGCTGAATATCACCAACCGTCAGCGATTCCACGCCATCGGTCTTTAAGATTCCTTCAAAGCCGTCCGCCGATCCAACGAAATAGCCGGCAACCGGCGAGGCAACCGTAGCGGTTGCTTTCTGAAACGACGCGGCGAGCGACGCACGCCGCGTTTTCAGTTCCGACAGCCGCGCGTTAAAATTCTCTTCCTTGCCGATCGTCAGTTGCTTTTTATTCAGCAACGTCAGCAGTCTGGAATGCAGCTCGTTGATCTCGCCATATGACGCCATCTGCGCCGATCGGGAAATCGCAAGCCATGTTTGGTTGATCTGTTGATTGATACTGTTTAAACTCGCCCGATTGCTGGAGCCCTGCGCGTTGATGGATGTCAGTGACGCGATCTCTTCATCGAGCAGATCCAGCTCTTGCTGTTTCAGTGCGTCATCCATGCTCGGATATACGTGGGCAATGTTGCCGTTCTTGGAAACGCGGTTTCCGTCTTGAACGGTGTAAAATACATAACCATCCGTCTGTTGACGGATCACAGACTCGCTACGATATACCACACCGGTAGTTTTGAGCGTGTCATACGCAATTTCCTTGTCTGCCGTGATGGTTTCGAGTGATGCTGAAAAGATCAGATACCCCTGCACACCCACATAAACGATGAGCAACAATGACAACAAAGCGACCAAAATGCGTTTTGCTGTTGGGTTCATATCCTCACTTCTCCTTTCTCGACATTCCTATTATCGTCGCCGCCTGTTCGATCGGGGCGGCATCGTCCATGTATACAGGTGTCATCCACTCTTGATGCCGAAACCACGACAGCTGTCGCTTGGCATATCGACGAGTTCCTTGGCGGATAGCGTCCGCCGCTTCCTCCAGCGTGACGGCCCCCGAGAAATACGGTTCTAATTCCTTGTATCCTATCGCTTGCCGCACGGTGTCCGTATTTGGTTGTGACCTCAACCACCGGGCTTCGTCGACGAGACCGTTCTCCAACATCGCCGTCACACGACAGTTGATGCGGTTGTACAACCGCTCACGGTCGTGAAACTCTAGCCGGAGTCCGCACAAGGTATAAGGCGACGCCATCATACGGGAAGCACGGTTCTGCTCGGTAATGGTGCGTCCTGTGGTTTCAACGATTTCCAGTGCGCGGATAATGCGACCATGATCGTTGGGATGCAGTCGCGCTGCCGTATCGGGATCCAAACGACTAAGCTCGCGGAGCAACTCCTCACCGCCCTCGCGTTTAATGCGCTGTCGCAGTCGCTCACGCACGTCGCGGTGTTCGGGCTGCTGTTCATACGATAAATTCTCTGCCACGGCCTGTATATACAAGCCTGTGCCGCCGCACAAGATCGGCAGTTTACCGCGGCTGTATACCTCGGCAATTACGCGGTGTGCTTGTTGAGCATACTTGGCCACGCTGTACGATGCATCCGGCGGCAAAAAGCCCATTAAATGATGCGGGATTCCTCCCTGCTCTGCCTTCATCGGTCGTGCCGTACCGATACACAGCGTATCGTATACCTGCATTGAGTCGGCAGAAATCACCTCACCGTCAAAACGGCGGCACATCTCAATGGCAAGCGAAGTCTTGCCCGACGCCGTCGGGCCCGCAATCACCACCAGTGGAATGCGGTTATGATCCGTCTTATTGCTCATACGATCCGTCCAAACTGCTTTTCGAGTTCCTTGGCGGTCAACTCAAAACACACCGGCCGTCCATGCGGACAGGTACGGATATCGTCGTTATACAGTACCCGCTCGGCAAGACGCGTCAGCTCCTGCGGTGTACTGCCGTCCCCAGCTTTCACCGCGGCGCGGCACGCAACCGAATGGTAGATCCAATCCAGCCGATTCGTGGTGATCTCGCGTTTGCCGGAAAGAAGCCCACCCGCAACCTCTCGCAAGCTCTCGATGATGTTGCCATCCGCCAACATCATCGGCACCGCGCGCACAAGCAGGGTGTTACCGCCGAACTCCTCCAACTCAAAGCCCGCCTGTTTTAGCTGCTCAATAGCCTCGGCAAGCGCACCGTATTCCTCACGGCTGACCGACACTGACAAAGGTGCTAATAAGATTTGTGCATCATGACCGGCAGTTTGTTTCAGTTCATTGTATAAGATCCGCTCATGCGCGGCGTGCTTGTCAATGAAATGCACCGAGCCGTTCCACTCCACGATGATGTAAGTGCGTAGTGCTTCTCCAAGCAATCGAATA
>JAFYPN010000084.1 GCA_017547465.1 Clostridia bacterium
GACCCCAGAATGAAGGAAAGAAAGAAGTACGGCTTGAAGGCCGCCCGTCGCGCACCCCAGTTCTCCAAGAGATAATTGGTTGCTACGATGTTTCAAGGCCACCCTTTCGAGGGTGGCCTTTTCTCTTTATTTTTTTGCACATTTATGATAGAATATTAAAAACGATGAGGGAGGTATGGAGGTTTGAGTAAAAAGGTTTTGCTGACGGCGGACAGCACTTGTGATCTGAGTGAAGAACTCAAAGAGCGGTTTCATGTGATGACATATCCGCTTCACGTCGTGTTAGAGGGAAAGAGCTATGACGATGGTGTCAACTTGGTGCCGGATGACATTTACCGCACCTATGAAGAGAAAAAGGTATTGCCGAAAACCGCTGCGGTGAACGCTGCCGAATTTATCGATTTCTTTACCCCGTACATTGAGCAAGGATATGAGGTCGTACACATCAATTTAGGCTCCGGCCTGTCGGTTACCCATAGTAATTGCTGTATGGCGGCGGCCGATTTAGATGGTGTCTATGTGGTAGACAGCTGTAACCTGTCCACTGGTAGTGGACTTCTGGTGTTGGAAGCTGCTGAACGTATTGCTGCCGGTATGTCGGCTGAGCAAGTTGCTTGCGAGGTTCAAGAACTGGCCTCAAAGGTTAGCGCGAGCTTTGTATTAGACACACTGGAATTTCTACACAAAGGTGGTCGTTGCTCGTCGCTTGCCATGATGGGCGCAAACTTGTTACAGCTTAAGCCTTGTATCGAGGTGGACAACACCAGCGGTAAAATGGGTGTCGGCAAGAAATACCGCGGCTCGTTGGATAAGTGTTTGCAGCAGTATGTGGAAGATAAACTGAAGGACCGTACGGATATTTGCACCAACCGTGTCTTTATCACCCATTCGGGCATTTCGGAGGAGCGTATTGCGCTGGTTAAGGCGGAGGTGGAAAAATATCAGACGTTTGATGAAATCCTCATCACCCGCGCCGGCTGTACCATTTCCTCACATTGCGGACCCAACACCCTTGGCGTGCTGTTCATGACTACGTAAATACCATGGTAAAAAGACCTCTCATCGGAATGAGAGGTCTTTTTTTATGCTAACATCATCAGTAAGTGTACGGTCAGTGCACCCATACCCGCGCCGATCAAGAACAACCCTAAACGGCGTAGAGATCGTAGCCGCCGTGCTCGCTTGAGCCCGGTATATCCGGTAGCCGTGTTTACCAACCGATGTGCCTCTGCATCCAAAAGCGAGGGAGAGGCCTCCTTGCATTGCTGCCGCACGATAAAAAAGACGCGTTCAAAGTACGGATTTGTTGTATCTGTAACCTCCACGATCTGTCGGCTGATTCCCTTGATCATATTGCACCTCAAAATGGGTATTTTTATACACCAAAACGTATGATTTACCATGAAAAATGCATCCTTTTCGGTGACAGTTTTCAGTATGGTCGGGAAAGCCGAATTTATACCAAAAAACAGGTGTTTCGGTCTCGAATATAACAAATTGTAAAATATTCAGCAACACCGCAATTGTGGAAAAGTATGTTGAAAATGTGAAAAAATCCTTATTTTTCAAGGGGTTTGACACCATTTTTTTCGCGAAAATTTGGGAATTTACCAGTATTTTCCAAAATTTTGCATACGAACTGTTGAATTACCTTTACGGTTCACGGCTGGTTAGGAACCACACCGCGCGCTCAACCGAATCTTTTGAATTTCCCCAATCTGCGCCCTCTCCACCGTTGCGATAGTCGAACATTTTGCAAAAATGTGACACGTCGCCGCGAAGCGTCTCAAGATAGCGCTTTGAGAGGGTTGCTGCGGCCTTAGAAAAGTCGCTGACCGAGTGTTTATTCATATTCTTTTGAGCGGCGGAGACCAACTCTGTAAAATGGGGGAGACAAAGCGCTTCTTGTTCGTCGAATAACTGACGAAAATCACGCTCGGATTCCCACAGCCGGCACACGGTAGCGAGCATCCGCTCCATCGCCCAGTCAACTTTGTTGCAGATGAAACAGGTTTCTGTTCGGGCGTTCGCTTTTTTGGCCTGAGCCTTGCTGCTTTTACCGAGCAGCGGAAGACCGCCCTTGAAAATGGTGTTTTCCATTTCTTCGAGGTGGCTTTCCAGAATCAGCGCAACCCCCAATCGGTTGCGTTGCTTTAAGATCATTCCGAAATGATCGTAGCAAAAGCCAAGCCGATTGGTTTCAATGCGAACGTCAGGTTCCATCATGGCGGCACCGGTGATATATTCCGCCATCCGTTGCTCGAGCATATTGCGCATACGGCAGATCGGGCAGCCTTCCTTCGGGTCGAACACATCACTGATCGGGATGTTGGTGATATCAACACGCATAACTAACACTCCTTTTATAGTTCCAGTATAGCAATAACCGAGATGCGAAACAAGTTTTTTTACAAAAACCGTTATTTTTTTAACGAAATACTTTGCATAATACAGTTTTTGGTGTATAATAACCTCATAAACAAATAGGAGGTCTTTTGTTATGCCCCTCGTAAACACAAAAGAGATGTTCAAAAACGCTTATGACGGTGGATACGCGATCGGTGCGTTCAACGTCAACAACATGGAGATCATGCAAGGAATCGTTGAGGCCTGTAAGGAATTAAACTCTCCGGTTATTCTGCAGGTGTCCGGTTCTGCCAGAAAATACGCGCATCATCCGTATCTGTATCACATGGTTCAGGCGGCTGTAGAGGAGACCGGTCTGCCGATCGCTCTACATCTGGATCACGGCTCCAGCTTTGAGCTGTGCAAAGACTGCATTGACGGTGGCTTTACTTCTGTGATGATCGATGGTTCTCATCTGCCGTATGAGGAAAATGTAGAGCTTACTCGCAAGGTCGTAGAATACGCGCACGCACGCGGTGTCACGGTGGAGGGCGAACTCGGTCAGCTTGCCGGCGTTGAGGATGAAGTCAGCGTCGAGGCTGATAAAGCCAACTACACCGACCCTGATCAGGTGTTGGATTTTGTGACCCGTACCGGTGTGGATTCTCTCGCGATTGCTATCGGTACCAGCCACGGTGCTTTCAAATTCAAGCCCGGTCAAAAGCCGCAGCTTCGTTTTGATATTCTCCGTGAGGTTATGAATCGTCTTCCGGGCTTTCCGATCGTACTGCACGGTGCCTCCTCGGTCATGCCGGAATATGTGTCGGTCGTGAACCAGTACGGTGGCGAGATGGCGGATGCCATCGGTATTCCGGAGGATATGTTGCGTGAAGCCGCTTCGCTCGCTGTCTGCAAGATCAATGTTGATTCCGATCTTCGTTTGGCGATGACCGCCGGTATCCGCCGTCACCTGGCTGAGAATCCGAAGCACTTCGATCCCCGCCAGTATCTTGGCGACGGCCGTACTTGTATTACCGAGGTCGTTAAACACAAGATTCAAAATGTCCTCGGCAGTGCCGACCGCGCATAATTTCGAAGATATGAAAACCCCGCTGCTGGCGGGGTTTTCTTTAGAAAGGGCGTCTAGTATGCGGTTTTTGATTATCGACGGGAACAGTATATTGAACCGTGCTTTCTACGGTATTAAGGTATTGACCACGCACGATGGTGTTCCCACCAATGCGTTGGTCGGCTTTCTCAACATCTATTTCCGTTTGTTGGAACAGACCGGAGCAGATGCAGTAGCGGTTGCATTCGACCGTAAAGCCCCCACGTTTCGCCATCAGATGTACAATGCCTACAAGGCAGGCCGCAAAGGGATGCCGGAAGAACTGGCACAGCAGTTGCCGCTTATCAAGGAACTGTTGACCTATATGGGCTGCACGGTGGTAGAACAAGATGGGTATGAAGCTGACGATATTCTCGGTACGTTGTCTGCCAAAGCACAGGAACAGGGCGTGCCTTGTTATATTGCCACGGGTGACCGCGACTCTCTGCAGCTGGTCAGTGAGAATGTCACCGTGCTGTTGGCATCCACCCGCATGGGCAAGCCCGAAACCATCGTCTTTGATTTTGCCGCTGTTCAGGAAAAATACGGTCTGACCCCCGATTCGCTTATTGATCTTAAGGCGTTAATGGGGGATACCAGTGATAATATCCCAGGTGTGGCGGGAGTTGGTGAAAAAACAGCACTGGATCTCTTGCATCGATTTGGCACGTTGGACGGTGTGTATGCGCATTTGGATGAGCTTCGCGAAACGTTGCGTCGCAAATTGGAGGATGGGCGCGACAACGCCTACCTTAGTCGCCGTCTGGGTGAGATCTGCCGCACGATGCCGATGGATAACGATCTGTCACATTATATGCTCCGCCCGCTACAAAAGACGGAGCTTATCGCGCTATTGATGCGACTTGAACTCTTTAAAATTATGGAACGCCTTGAACTTGACGGTGCGGATGTTCCGCGGCAAACAGCGGGGTCGATCACACTTAAAGCTGTGCCGTTTGATGAGTTGACGACAGACGGTGCGTTTACCGTATGGTTACAGGATGAAACCGCATATGTTATCGCGGGTGATGGCATCGCAGAGGTGCTATCCTCATCACCGAAATTCCTAAATTTCTTAGAAAATCCTGTTGTACCTAAGCGTACCGCAGATACAAAAGCGCTTGCTGCACACGCACTTGCGTATCATCGCACACTTGCGAATGTGACAATGGACGCGGTGTTGGCGGCGTATCTGCTTAATCCGCTTGCTTCTGCATATGAGTTGCCACGCTTGGCACAAGAATACGGCATCTCTGTACCGAAAGGTGATCAACCCTTGGAAGCACGACTTCTCGCTCCGCTTTGCGACAAACTGGAAGCGGAGATCCACGCCGCCGAACAGGATTCTCTGTTGCGCGATATGGAGATTCCGCTTGCCATGGTGTTGGCGTCCATGGAACAGGTGGGCATTGCGGTCGACGGCGAGGGTGTTGCCGCATTCGGAGATGTGCTGGAAACACAGATCAATGCCTTGACGTCCTCTATAGAGGAACAGGTCGGCTATTCTTTCAACCTGAACTCCCCCAAACAACTGGCAAAAGCCTTGTTTGAGGACTTGGGCTTGCCCGCCAAGAAAAAGACAAAATCCGGATATTCCACAAACGCCGAGGTGTTGGAAAGCCTGCGCCTCGCACATCCCGTGGTGGACATGATCCTAAATTATCGCACCCTTTCGAAGCTGAAATCTACCTATTGCGACGGGTTGCTTAAAGTAATTGCACCTGACGGAAGGATCCACACCTCGTTTAATCAAACCGAAACGCGCACAGGCCGTATCTCGTCTACCGAACCAAACCTGCAGAATATTCCGGTTCGTCAGGAACTCGGACGCGAACTTCGCCGTTTTTTTCGCGCGAAGGATGGTTATGTTCTGTGTGATGCGGATTATTCACAGATCGAGTTACGGGTACTTGCCGCGTTGTCCGGTGATAAAACGATGGTGGATGCCTTTAATAACGAATATGACATCCATCGCATTACAGCATCGCAGGTGTTCGATGTACCGGAGGCGATGGTTACCCCGTTGATGCGCTCACAGGCGAAGGCAGTCAATTTCGGTATTGTATATGGTATCGGGGCTCATTCGCTGTCGGAGGATATCCACGTCAGCTACGGAGAGGCCAAACGGTATATCGATCAATATTTGGCGCGTTACAGTGCAGTTGCCGGTTATATGGATAAGTTGATTGAAACGGCCAAACAGGCAGGCTATGCCGTCACATTGTTTAATCGGCGCCGTCCATTGCCGGAATTGCGCGTTTCCAATCATATGACTCGAGCATTCGGTGAACGCGTGGCACGTAACATGCCCATTCAGGGGACAGCTGCCGACATCATCAAACTTGCCATGATCCGCGTCCACGAGCGACTGCGGCGTGAGCAGGTGGATGCTAAGCTGATCCTGCAGGTGCACGACGAATTGATTGTCGAGGCGGCTGAGCAAGAGGCGGCCCGTGTCGAAAGTATTTTGCGTGAAGAGATGGAAAACGCCGTGACGCTTTCTGTGCGTATGCGTGCGGATGTGCATACCGGTAAGACTTGGTACGATGCGAAATCCTAATACAGGGAACGGCGGTAACGGTATACACTCATGGCGATCCCGATACCGAGAAACAGTGTCAGCAGCGAGCTACCGCCGGCACTGAAAAAAGGAAGTGTGATGCCAAGCACGGGCATCACGCGCAGAGCCATTCCAATATTGACCACCGCTTGTGATGCCATCAAAGCGAGCATACCGCTGCACAGCAATTTCCCGGTTGGTTCTGTTGCCTTTTGCGCGACACGGTATAACAAAACCAGAATGATCCCTAACAGCAGCAGTACCAAAATGGCGCCGATAAACCCAAATTCTTCACCCGCCACAGTGAAAATAAAATCATTTTGACGGGCGTACAGGTTGTCATCACCCCCCTGCAGATATCCGACGCCAAGCCAGCCTCCCGCACCGATGGCGGTAACGCTCAGTTCTTGTTGCCAACCGGTTGTGTTACGATAGGCTTCAATTTGAAACAAGCAAAGAAACCGCGCCTGCTTATCCGGACTCATATATCGCCACACCAGCGGTATCACGGCAGCAAGGGAGATTGTGCCGCCCGCCGCATATCCCAACGGTATCCCACCGATAATCAGCAATGCCGCGAACAACAGAATGATAATAAAAGCGTTGCCGTCGTCGCCTTGTAAAAAAACCAGAAGGATGGGCAGTGCGCCGTGTAGACACAGTCCCAGTAGAGGAAGCGGCTTGCGGATGCGTGAACCAAGCCAAACGATATGCTGCGAAAATGTGACGATAAAGGTGATTTTGAGCAGCTCTGACGGCTGTAATAGGAAGTTCTGTGATCCGAGCGGGAGTACGAGCCAGTTGCGGTCGTCCGTCCCGGGGACCTCGTAACCGAGCGGAGTAAAGGTGAGTGCCGTGAGCAATACGGTCGGTAGCGCGAGGAGATACCAGTATCGCGTGAGCGCGCGATAGTTGATGGTGGAAACGGCACACGCTGTCAAAATTCCGAGAATCAGACAAAGCAGTTGCATCGTCGGGTTACCGCCGGCACCGGATGCACTGGCGGAATAAATCAGCAGCAGCCCATATACGGCTGCCGCTGTGCAGCTGACGAGCAACAGCCAATCGGTTTCACGCAACAAATGCTTTACGGCACGCGCGCAGTTCATACTCTCACCCCGCTGTTAGTATAAACACAGGATGGTGTGCTATGATGAAAACTTTTAATTTTCTCTTTTCTAAATGAGAATTTTATGATACGATAGTAACAGACCAAAAAGGAGGTAGGCAGTATGGCGATTGTGACACACAGCGAATCGGAAACGAGTATGCTTGGCGCGCGCTTGTCAGCTCGCTGTACTGCGGGTACGGTAGTGGCTTTTTTTGGCGGTCTAGGCATGGGGAAGACTGCGTTTGTACGCGGTATGGCGAGCGTTCTGTCGCCGGAGGCTCATGTCTCCAGCCCTACGTTTGCACTTGTAAATGACTACGGCGGTAACCCGCCGCTTGTCCATTTTGATATGTATCGCATCACCGGTTGGGAGGACCTCGATACAACCGGGTATTATGAGTATCAGGAGCAAGGAGCGATCCTTGCTGTGGAATGGAGCGAAAACATTGAGGCGGCCTTGCCACCCGATGCTGTGCGCGTGACATTCCGTCGTTTATCCGAAACGGAACGGGAGATCACGATCGAGGGGGTAATACTATAATGGAACAGCAACCTGTTACGTTACTTGCGATCGAGTCGTCTGCCGGTTCGGCGTCGTGTGCGGTGCTCCGCCGTGAAAACGGAACAGAGCAGATCGTCTGCACCGCGGCGGTCAACAATCGTCTGACACACAGCCAGACACTCATGCCCATGATACACGATATGCTCAAAAACGCAGGACTGTCGCTTAGCAATATTTCGCATCTGGCTGTTGCGGTAGGGCCCGGCTCCTTTACCGGTATACGCATCGGCGTAGCGGCGGTTAAAGGGTTGTCGTTTCCAAACGATTTACCCTGCGTGGGGGTGTCCACGCTTGGCGGTATGGCGCGACGAATGGAAGGGGTACCGTATACCGGATTGATTTTAACAGCTATGGATGCCCGTTGCCAGCAGATCTATACCGCTCTTTTCTCCGCAAAAAACGGCAAGATCGAGCGTTTGACACCGGATGAAGCCTTACCGCTGGAGGAAGTTAAAAAACGTCTGACGAGTGAAAAAAGGTCGATTTTGGTAATTGGCGACGGCGCCGCGATCACGTATGGCGCACTGTGTGAGGCGATTCCAAATCTGATATTAGCACCGGAATCTTTGCGCTACCAGCACGCCACCGGTGTCGCCATTGAGGCACTCCTCGCTGTTGATAGGGAAGAGTGTGTCAGCGGCGAAGTCTTGGTACCCGCATATTTGCGTTTGCCGCAGGCAGAAAGAGAACTTCGCGCCAAAAAGGAAAAGACATCACAAGACTGATGTGAAATATACAGTATGGAGGGACGTTTATGTTAAAACCGTTTATTGCGGATCATCCGTTGATCCAACACAAGGTGACCCTACTACGTGATCGCAATACCAGTTCTAAGCAGTTCCGTGAGTTGATTCGTGAGATCACCGGTCTCATGTGCTATGAAGCAACTCGTGATCTCCCCACTTGTGAGGTGACGGTGGAAACACCGATCGCTAAAACAAAATCGCGCAAGATTGCCGGTCGTAAATTGGCTTTTGTACCGATTCTGCGTGCGGGTTTGGGCATGGTCGATGGGGCGGTGGAGCTTGTTCCGTCTGCTCGTATCGGTCATATCGGTTTGTACCGTGACGAAACCACAATGAAACCGGTGGAATACTACTGCAAATTACCGGGCGACATCGGTGAGCGCGATGTTATCGTGCTGGATCCTATGTTGGCTACTGGTGGTTCAGCGATTGACGCTATCGGGCAGATCAAGCAACGCGGACCGCGCAGCATTAAGTTTATGTGTATTATCGCCGCTCCCGAAGGCTTGAAAGCCTTAACAGAGGCACACCCCGATGTACAGGTGTATTGTGCTGCATTGGACGAGTGTCTCAATGAAAACTGCTATATCGTGCCAGGCCTCGGCGATGCGGGTGACCGTATTTTCGGAACGAAATAACAAAAAGCACAAAAGCCGCTACAGGAGTGAGCTACCTGTAGCGGCTTTTGTCAGTCTTTATTGATTATTAAACCGTGATAAAAAGGCTTTGGTGCGTTCGTTCTTGGTGTGTACGAAAACCTCGTCAGGTGTGCCCTGCTCCACGATGACGCCATCATCCATAAAGATGACCTGATCCGACACCTCCTGAGCGAACTGCATCTCGTGCGTGACGATAACCATTGTCATATCGCGTTGTGCCAGATCTTTGATGACTCGCAGAATCTCACCGGTAAGCTCAGGATCCAATGCGGAGGTCGGTTCGTCAAAGAACAAGATTTCCGGATCAAGAGCAAGAGCTCTGGCAATCGCCACACGTTGTTGCTGACCGCCGGACAATTCACAAGGATACGCATCACACTTTGCAGATAAACCCACGTTGTCGATTAGTTTATGTGCCTTTGTCTCAATTTCGGCATGGATCTGCTTGGCATTTGCTTTATAATCGGCACGTTCCCGCGCGTGCAGGAGCGGTGCCAAGCAGACGTTTTCTAAAACAGTATATTGCGGAAACAAATTAAAGTTTTGGAATACCAAACCGAAATGCAAACGGTTTTCTCGAATCTGTGCATCGTTCAAAGCGTGTGTGTCGGTGCCGTCGAACAATAACTTGTCGTTGACGCGAATCACGTCAATGGCCTGCGCCTGACCGGCCAGCACCGCGCCGATATCGCTGAAGTGCTGCTTGCCGCCGTAATATTTGACAAAGTCGTTGCCGCTGCCGCAGGGAAAGCAGCCCACCGCCGCATGGCTTTGCAGCGCTGCGCCGTTGACCACCTCGTTGAGCGTGCCGTCGCCGCCGCAGGA
>JAFYPN010000085.1 GCA_017547465.1 Clostridia bacterium
AATGTGCGATTTGCGTTTTGCTTTCCGGATCTTTATGAGGTCGGTATGTCGCACCTCGGTATGAAAATACTCTATGGCTTGAAAAATGCCGTGGAGGATTTTTGGTGTGAGCGTGTTTTCGCACCGGATACGGATATGGAAACCCTTATGCGCGAGAATCACATTCCGTTGTTTGCACTGGAAAGTCGTGACCCCGTTCGTACATTTGATTTTGTCGGCTTTACATTGCAATATGAAATGTGTTATACAACCATTTTAAATATGCTGGATCTTGCCGGCATTCCGCTTCTGAGCAGCCAACGCGGTGAGGATATGCCCATCGTGATGGCGGGCGGTCCTTGTGCCTACAATCCCGAGCCGCTTTCCGATTTCTTTGACTTGTTTGTCCTTGGCGAAGGGGAAGAAGTCAATTTAGAACTCATGGAGCTGTACCGTGAGCATAAGCAACGTGGTTACAATAAAAAGACATTTTTGCGTGATGCTGCCAATATAGAGGGGGTGTATGTGCCCTCCCTTTATGATGTATCCTACCAAGAGGATGGGACAATTGCCGCCGTGACCCCCCTGAATGGAGTGCCCGCAACGGTGCGTAAGCGAATTATCCGCGATATGGATACGGCTTATTATCCGGAAGCGTTTGTGGTACCGTTTATTGATATCGTTCACGACCGTGCCATGACCGAAATTTTTCGTGGGTGTATTCGAGGTTGTCGCTTCTGTCAGGCAGGTTTTATTTATCGTCCCGTGCGTGAAAAATCGGTGGATACCATTGATCGTCAAAGCCGCTGTCTGTGTGAGACCAGCGGATACGAGGAATTCTCCTTATCCTCCTTATCCACAAGTGATTACACCCGTTTGGAAGAACTTCTCGAACGCTTGTTGTCTTGGGCAGAAAAAGGGCATACCAACATTACGGTGCCGTCCCTGCGTGTGGACGGTTTCTCGGAGGAACTTGCGAACCGCCTGAATGTGTTGCGCCGCAGCGGGCTGACATTTGCGCCGGAGGCGGGCACACAGCGACTGCGCGACGCGATCAACAAAAACCTCACCGAAGACGAGATTCTCGACACCGCTACCAAAGCCTTTGCAGGCGGTTGGACGTCGGTTAAACTGTATTTCATGATGGGTCTACCCACCGAAACGATGGAAGATATTGTCGGTATCAACGAGCTCGGTCAAAAGATCGTGAATTGTTTTTATCGTAACCCGGACAAGCCAAAAGGAAAAGGGGTATCGGTTTCGGTCAGCGTTTCCTGCTTCGTTCCCAAGCCGTTTACACCGTTCCAGTGGGAGCCACAGGATACCATCGAGCAGCTGCGCGAGAAACAAAAAGTGTTGCGGGAATCTGTCACGACCAAAAAAATATCACTCAGTTGGCACGATGCCGAAACATCCTATTTAGAAGCCGTACTCGCGCGCGGCGATCGCCGCATAGGTAAAGCGTTACTGGAAGCATTCCGCCGCGGGTTTAATCTCGACGCGTGGTCGGAGCATTTTAAGTTTGATGAGTGGATGGAGATCTTCCAAAGCGTAGGATTGAATCCCGATTTTTATGCCTGTCGCCGCCGTACGGAGGAGGAGATCTTCCCGTGGGATCATTTGGATATTGGTGTTACCAAGGCGTTTTTACTCGCAGAAAACCGCAAGGCACATGAGAGCGTGACCACACCCAACTGCCGTCAGCAGTGCTCGCATTGCGGCGCAACCTGTTTCAAAGGAGGGGTTTGCGTTGAACGACGTTAAGGAGTTTCGAACTGTGCGTGTTACCTTCCGAAAACTCGGCAGAGCACGATACATTTCCCACCTTGATCTCAACCGTACCATGACCCGCGCTGTGCGGCGTGCAGGCTTGCCGATTTGGTATACAGAGGGGTTTAACCGACATCCGTATCTGACGTTTGCCTCGCCGTTGTCACTCGGCTACGAGGGGGAGCGGGAAACGATGGATGTCCGTTTGGAGAAAGACATGGACCTCGTCGAATTAGCGAATCGGCTGAATGCTGTCATGCCGGAGGGGTTGGAGATTACCGACGCTGCATGGGCTGTCAAAAAGGCGGGGGAGGTGGACCGTGCGGTCTATCGAATCACCGTCTCGTGTTCGGCAGATACGGTGCTTGCCTTATTTGATAAAAACGAAATTTTGGTACAAAAGCGTACCAAGAAAAAAGACATAAAGACTGTTGATTTGAAACCGGCGCTGGCGGCATCTGCACCAACGATCACTGAAACAGATCACGGATGTGTGATCGAGCTGACTTTACCGTGCAACAGCGCCGATACCGTCAATCCGTCATTGGTGATGACGGCGTTGGAATCTGTCACCCATACCACTTCTATTACCTATACGGTACGCCGTCTCGCAGTGTTGGATAAAGACGGTGAAATCTTTATTTGAAAATTTTTAAAAAAGTCTTGCATTTTACCGTGAAGTGTACTATAATGTGTTGGTCTTTGGAATCCGTTTCGTGAATCCATGCGAAACGGGGACTAATGTTTGGACATTAGAGCAGGCGTTCCGCTGCCATCGC
>JAFYPN010000086.1 GCA_017547465.1 Clostridia bacterium
CAATGCCCAGAAACTCGACAGCAAATAGCGGCGGAATCAGCACCCCTCCGGCAAACGCCATGCCAACGGTCATCGCCATGCCGATCACCCCAATCACAGTTTGGATCGCAGTGAATAACCGTATACCGCTACGTAAGCGGCGGCACCTTGCAAGCGCGCCCATCATATCGCAAACATCACCTGTCGACACAATGCCGGAAGGCTCCTGTGCGGACACTCCGTCAACCAGTGCTTCAAACGAACGACCGGCCGGAGCACCCAGCAGTTCCACATAGAAGCCGTTAAGCTCGAAAGTGGCGGCGATCAGCGATTCGGTAATGTTCGGATCACAGGTACGCACAAGCAAAGTGATGCGACGACGTGTAAGGTCGGTTAACATTTTCTTGACACGAGGATCCGCCGTATAGCTGACAACAAACATAGCAGACAATTCGCCGGCGATTGACAGATAGACCAACTGACGGCCGTTTTTGGCATAGCGTTCCTCATAATCTTTGGACGGAATATCAATACCGTGATTATCAAGCAGCTTGCGGTTGCCAATCAGAACGCGGCGACCACTCACCCAGCCGGACAAGCCCATATCCTGTTCATATACCAGGGTATCCACGTCGTGAAGCATATCTACCTTATTTAAGATCATGCGGCGGAATAAATGGGACAGCGGCCCACCCGCACGAACAGAAACCGACGCGGCATCCAAAATAGCTTCATCAATGCGTGTGCCGGAGAAGGTCTTGATACCGTGAAGCAAAACACTGGTTTGGGGGAACAGATCGATGGCATCCAGCGCTACTGCATGGGACGATCCGTATTCCCGAACGGCCTGATATCCGACGACCGCCGTTTTGCTCTTATGCATTGCCTGCGCCGCCACTGCCATGACCGAACGCAGATAGATCAGCATCAAGGCAGGCGATGATATGCAGATCATCGAGCAGAACAAGGTGACCGCGAGTAGCCAGGTCGTAAGGCCGTTCACAAGAAGGTATACCACGGATACGATCAGTGAGAGCACTACCGCAATCGGCACATACCACCGCATCAGTGCGTTTGCGCATAACGAATCTTCGGAATTGCTGATGTACTCACCGCAAAATTCCGTCTTTCGGAAATACGTAACGCGGGGTTCACCGAGGGCCACAGCGGGACGACCGATCTCCTCTGCCAAAGCACTATCCTCAATTCGTTTCGCAGTCAGCTTGTCACCCTGTGCGGCAACCAACCCGAACGTGCGACTGACACGATCCGCCTCCAGCTTATCCGCCACCTGCATAAGCAAGAGTGACAAACCGGCAACGGCAGTCAACACGGGTGTGGTGCCGTCGGTAATACCGGTCGTATTTAAAAACTGCAATGCCGTATGTACCAGCGTAAGTATGGCCACCAAGGCAACTCCACTTTCCGCCGTGATCGCACCGCTAAACAGACGCGATAAACCTGCCCGTAAACGAACACGTACCGCGAACATCATCCCGATCAGCAACACCAAGTGCACAATGAGATAGGTGACCGGATTCATCGAAACTGCCGGCGAAACAAAGGAAAATACCGCAATAAAGAACAAGATGATTTCCATAGCGGCAACAAGAAACAGGGATACCCCCGCTGTCCGCTGGGCAGCCTGCAGCTTCTGGCGCAACGCGCCAAGCTGTTGGCGGGAGGTGAATTCCTCCTTTGATGCCGCTTCCGTCTTCTCCAAAGGTGTTTCCGGATAGACGACCTCACCGCGTTCTATCGGCTCCTCTGCCACAGCTCTTGCCTCAGCGCGTTCGTGCTCCTCTCGCTTTTGCGAAAAATCTTGAATCTTCTCACGACGGATCCGGCGCAACGTTTCGTCCTCGCCCTCTTCCGTTTCCTCTTCACTCTCAAAGCCATCCAACATCAGTTGCGTGGCGTGGTCCCCACCATCATCCGCATCTGCTTCATCGCCCAACACACGGGTCTTCTGAGAAACGGATACCTCGCGGGTATCATCCATCGAATCGCCACCGTATACCTTCATACCCTCCTCAGCATTCGGCATTTCGGCTACCGATTCCTCGACTGAACACGCTTGCTCGATCGGTTTCCCTTTGGAACGGCTTTGGAACAGACTGCGTTTTTTCTTTGCATGTGCCGCCGATGCAGGTACCGTCTCCCCTTTGTACTCGGGCTCAACAGCCACCACCGTGGGAAATTCGGTCGTGTTGACGCGTTCTGCTTCCACCACGTTATTTTCCGTCTCCTGCATGGGTACGGATTGCTCTTTTTTCATCACAATCACCCTATCTCTGTCATTTCAATCCAAGACGCTGGCGCGCAACCTCGTAAAGCATGATCCCGCACGCCACCGACGCATTCAAAGAATTGATTTTGCCACGCATGGGCAAGGATACGATCCCGTCACATTGCTCCTTCACAATACGGCTCATACCATGCCCCTCTGAACCGACCACCAAGGCAACGGCACCGGAAAGATCGGTTTGACACCAAATTCCGCCGTCCATATCCAGTCCATAGACCCAAACGCCGCGTTTTTTAAGTGTTTTAAGCGTTTCAGCGAGATTGGATACACGTACGACGGGCATATATTCCACAGCACCCGCCGAGGTTTTATACACCGTAGAAGTGAGGCCCACAGCACGGCGCTTGGGAATGATAACGCCGTGACAACCGGCTGCTTCCGCACTGCGAAGAATAGCACCCAGATTATGCGCATCCTCCAACTCATCACAAACAATCAAGAATGGCGGTTCACCCGTTTCCTCCGCACGGCGAAACACGTCCTCCAACGAGGCATATTCCTTGCACGCGGCAAAGGCGATGACGCCCTGATGATTGGCACCGCCGACCGCAGTAAGCTTACGGGCGTCCGTTTCCTTGATCGGAATTCCCTGCTGACGGCACAAACCGCGAATCAGGCCGATACTGCCGCCGCGCTCGCCCTTAGCAATCCAAAGGCTGTCCAGCGTACGACCGGAACGAAGTGCCTCCAACACGGCATTGCGCCCGATGATTCGGTCCTCCTCCAAACGAAGGGGCTGTGCATCGGTGATCGGCTGCTGCATACTGTAAAACCTCACAATTTCCCATTATCGGTTTTATTGTATCATACATCTTTTCAAAATGGAATACCCCTTTTTTATGTTCCGTCGAAAATTCTTGCAGATGCGATAAAACTGTGGTAAACTAAAATAAAAACTCGAAAGGGTTGACGGTACATGAAATCAGCAATTATCACCGGCGCATCATGCGGTCTTGGTGAAGAATATCTCAAGCAGGTCATTCAGCAGATGCCCGAAATCGAGGAGATTTGGCTGATCGCGCGTCGCCAAGAGAAGTTGGAAATGCTCGCTTCTCGCTTTCCCGATCGCTGTATTCGCTGTCTGCCACTCGATCTGACTGACGCTGAAAGCTTCGATATCTACCAAAAAGAGCTGGAAACCGCACAACCCGACATCGTGCTGCTCATCAACAACGCGGGTTGTGGAAAGCTAGGATTGCTTGCCGACGCCGCGTTTGCCGAGCAAGCCGGTATGGTAGATCTCAACTGCCGCGCTCTCACCGCGATCACAGTTCTCTCCTTGCCGTATATGCAGCGTGGTGCCGGTATTTTAAACGTCAGCTCAATCGCCTCATACGCACCAACACCGCGTATGACGGTATACTGCGCCACCAAGTCCTATGTGTCTGCTTTTTCAAAGTCGCTCCACGAGGAGTTGCGCCCGCGTGGGATCACAGTTCTCACCGCTTGTCCCGGTCCGATGGCAACAGGCTTTCTGGAGGCAGCGAATATCATCGGCCGTTCACGTACCTTTGAAACATTACCTTACTGTCACCCGGAACGGGTTGCGCGAAAATCTCTGTCGCGGCTGAGACGCGGCAAGACTTGGTACACCGATCGAGGTTTCTACAAGCTGTACCGCGTACTGGGCAAACTTCTCCCCCATTCTTTGGTAATGAAATTCAGTAAAACCTAATGATAACCATTGACCGTTCCGGCGATTATGATAACAACAAACCCCCGAGGCTCTTGCACAGCCTCGGGGGTTATTATTGTTGGTTAGCTAGGTTATTATATATCGAACTTGGATTCACAGATTATCTTGGCGACCGGTTTTCCTCAGTACATGGGACTATCCCCTTCTTACATAATTTTTAGGAAACCTCGCATCTGAACCATTAGAATCACCTTTTCTCATGATAATCGGTCTGAACGCTTTCGAAGTTACAATTTAGTAGATCTTTGGACTCACCTCTTTCGGTTTTCTGCCGAGGGTTAATGTTCAGCCCACGGGACTCACTCCTTTTCTATAATCTCGTCGTTTTTCTCTTTCCTTTTGTCATCTATACTATACCACACGATATGTGCATTGTCAATAGTTTTTTATAACATTTTTAAAGGTTTTTATTCAACATTTTTCGCACTTGACGAAAGCGCCAAAACGCGCTAATATAGAAATAGAACTAAAAGAACGGAGAATGGCATATGTCTGAAGAATACGGAAATGATATTGTCACCGTCGTGGACGACGAAGGTAATCAGCACGAATTTGAGATTTTAGATATGATCGAGACCGACGAGGGTCGGTATGTTGCCCTGTTGCCGATCTATCATGACCCCAGCGAGATGCTGAACGACGATGGCGAGCTGGTCATCCTTACGGTGAAAGAGGAAAACGGCGAGGATCTGTTGCTCCCGATTGAGGACGACGATGAGTTCGAGGAAATCGCCGAAATCTTTGAGGAGCGTTTGTCGGAGCTCTATGAAGTGGAAGAGCTGGAGTCCCCGGCTGACAACTAAGCTGTACCCCTGCTCTGTGCGTGGACCTATCCCCTTTTAACCCTACTACACTGTGAAAACGGGAGCCTCGCTCCGAAAGCGGATTGCAGACCTCCCCGCCCCGGCGGGAAGAAGGGAGCGTGAACCTTTTGGGCGGCAACCCACCTGCTTCTATTAGTAGCAGGTTATGCGGGGATATTACGGCAGAGCGGGGCAACATATAAACGCTAAACGGCCCGATACGATGTTTGTATCGGGCCGTTGCTGCGTTTTGATAAAGCGTTCTGCCTACGGTAACCGCGCCGCATGAAAACGCAAATAAACCAACTTAAGCGTTAGATCAACCATTTCGTCGGGATCGTGTATCCCCATATACCAAAAAATTCGATATAAATGACTTTCGTCAGACAAGAACTCTCTGTGCGCTCGTAGAGTTTCACGCCAATTTTTTTTGCGAAAAAGTGCCGTATGGATGCTTTAACAATTCATTCGTCCGATCCGTTCCCATATACCCTTCCAAAGTCATAAGACACCGATCCAATTCCTCAAAAAGATTCATAGCAGTTCCCCTCACGCATTTTTTATTGTAATAATAGGTCGGTTTTGCCCTAACGTCAATAGGTCTCAGTGCCATAATATGAGTGGGTGATGAATATGTTAAGATTACAGAACCTGCGTAAAAAGCGTGGCTATACGCAAATCAAGATGCAGATGCTGACTGGCATTGACCAAAGCGATTATTCGAAACTGGAAAACGGCAAGCGGTACATGACCTTTGAACAATGTATCAAGATTGCCAAGGCGCTAGATACCAGCATGGATTATCTCGCGGGGTTAACGGATGAAAAAGTGCCGTATCCACGTAAAAAATGAGAGGATAAACATTGACCCGATGCCATGCATCGGGTCGTTTTTGTTTACATGTTGGGAATCAACGGCACATAGTCGATCGCCTCGGCGACCGGTTCACGCATCCACAACGACGGTGAAACGCGCAGGGTAAACCCACATCCCGGCTCCGCGCCCCACGCCGATACGTCCGCCTGCGGCAGCGCATACGCTGCCATGATCAGCATGATCACACCGCCGTGGGTGCAGATGACGGCATCGCCGTCACCTTTTTTCATTACATCCTCGACCACGGATTCAAATGCCGCCATCACTCTTGCCTGAAACATCGCCGCGTTCTCACCGCCCGGTATGGCGGTAGAGGCACCGGTAATCCATTTTTGAAAATCGTCATCAAGCTTTAATTCCTCGACACTCTTACCGTCCCATTCACCGAAATCACATTCCGCAAGCTCGGCGATCACCTCGGCACCGCAGTTCGGGTACAATACCTCTAATGTTTGCACACAACGGGATAAGGGACTGGTATAGAAATATTTTCCCTGCGGGTACTCCGCCTCTCCCTTTTTATGAAGTAGGTCGGCAAGCCCCGCCGGCGAGAGTGGCAGATCATTTTTGCCAATGTACAAGCCCTGTTCATTCGCCGCGGTCAAGCCGTGGCGAATCAGGTGGATTTTGTAACTTTTCACAGAAAATCCCTCCTATAGTCGGCGGTTTCGACAATTTACAAATCGTAATATTTGCGTTATAATGAAAAACCCACCGTATAATTTCAGAATTATCATCAACAAGGAGTGTGCCGCCAATGCCTACCGGATTTGCGCGTACCTTAACACTGTTGCGAAAAGAACGCGGGATCAGTCAAAAACAAGCGGCAGCCGCTTTGGAAATATCACAGGCGTTACTTTCGCATTATGAGAAAGGTATTCGCGAATGTCGATTGGAATTTGTGGTGCGCGCCGCCGATTATTATAATGTGTCGTGCGACTACCTGCTCGGCCGAACGCCGGACAAATCCGGTGCCATGCTAACGGTGGATGACCTGCCGGACGGCGAGTCAGATACCAGAGATGGCCGCTCGGTGGACAGCATGCTGCCGGTACTCAACAAGAAGTTAGTGCTCAACGCCACCAGCGTGTTGTTTGACGTGCTCAAGCGATGCAAGCACAAGGAACTGACCGCCGAGGTTTCCGCATACTTAAACCTCGCGGTATACACGGTGTTTCGCAGTCTATATGCGGCAAACTCCAAAAATCCGAACGCCTTGTTTTCGTTACCGGATACCTATTGGCAACCGACCGTAAACGGTGCGATGGGAATCGGGGCGGCGCACATCCGAAAAATTGCCAAAGAGGCGTTTTCGGAATCCAAGGCCCCATCCATGCTGCCGGACGCCTTAAACAAGACCTATCCCCTGCTCGCATCATCACTGCTGAACGTACTCAAAAACGCGGAAGAATCCGTCGATAACTAACAATCATAACCACCAGTAAACTGGTGGTTTGCACAGCCCCTAGAAGGGGTTGATACCGGCTTAGTCCCTAAAAGGGGCACCGAACATTATTATCGCATCACACGCACTGCCACCCGTAAACGGGTAAAATGCTCGACTTTTTCTCGGCCCCCTCTGACGAGGGAGCTGGCGAGCATAGCGAGACTGAGGGAGAGATACTATCGACTACCCCTCCGTCTTTTGCCTACGGCAAAATCCACCTCCCCTGACAAGGGGAGGCTTTTCTCATGCTAAAGCTTTTTATCTTCCCTCAGTAGAACTGGGGGTTATTTCCACGCCTAAAGGCACCAATCAAAATGCGCGAGAAATTCTCGCGCATTTTTTATTGTGAAAACAACAAGGCTCTGGGGTAACCGCCCGCAATTTTAATTGCGCTGGCGGATCGGGTTCTTATTTAAAAACCCAACCGCGTTGAATACGAAAACTGAGAAGAAACAGAATGCCATCTACGATCAACTTAAGCAAGGTGGCATTCCAGTTAAGCAAAGCAAATAGACCACTGGTGGCAAATGCTGAAAGCGATACCTGAACCACACTGAGCAAACAATACTTCAGCAAACGCGTGCCGATTTTGCCGTGACTTTTGAACACGGTCTGCTTGTTAACGGTGAAGTTAAACAAACCCGACAACACACGCGCCGCATAGGTTGCAAGGATGATCCTCAACTCCGTAGCCACTGTCGGCATGAGCAATCCCAACACCATCAGCAGCAACGTATAGGCGATGATGTCCACAACAAACGATGAAAGCGATACCACAATAAATTTGAGAAACAGTGAGTAGATGCGGATGGAATCGACAAGCGGGTTAAAATGCGAGGATTTATTTTCCTCTATGTACACCGTTTCGATGGGCACCTCACGCAGTGCGATATCGCATTCGTGCGCATCCAGAATCATATTCATTTCGTATTCAAAGCGCTCACCCTTGGTGGCTAAGAAACGGCGCATAGTATGCGAGGAAAACCCGCGCAGACCGGTCTGTGTATCCGACAAGGCGATGCCGCACAACAGCCGTAAAACACGACTGGTGGTTCGGTTACCGAAACGACTGCGCGCGGGAATATTCGGGTTATTACCCGAAAAATCGCGACAACCCATGATCAGGGAATCCGGGTAGTCAATGACCTCTTTGGCCACGGCAATGGTGTCCGTGATGCGGTGCTGACCATCGGAGTCCACCGTAACCGCGCCGGGGCAAGGCTCATCCTCGTTCAGCAGATAGTTGAACGCGGTTTTCAGTGCCCTGCCCTTTCCTTGGTTAACGGCATGACGAAGCACGGTACAGCCATAGCTGTTCCGTGCTTCGTTGAAGTAATCATCATACTCCGCACTGCTGCCGTCATTGACAACAAGCAAGCGTGTAAAGCCCGCTTCGCGCAGATCCGCGAGCAGCGCCAGCAATTTATTATCGGGGTTGAGCGACGGGATAATGATCGCCACAGAACGATAA
The DNA here is from genome assembly GCA_017547465.1 of Clostridia bacterium. Classification (GTDB taxonomy): domain Bacteria; phylum Bacillota; class Clostridia; order Oscillospirales; family Acutalibacteraceae; genus RGIG3009. The sequence continues at coordinate 8,581 of JAFYPN010000086.1, forward strand.
AGCTCCATATATGCCTCACCTCTGTGTTTCAGTATACCGCAAAATCCATCCGTTTTCAACTGTTTTTGAGGGATTTATACAGACGGATATACTCGTTTGCGGATCGTCCCCAACTGAAATCGCAACGTAGGGCGCGATCGGTTAAGATCTGCCAACCCCCCTTATTGCGATACGCACCGATGCCGCGGCGAATCGCGCACAGCATGTCATCCGCGTTATAGGTCTTGAAGGTAAAGCCGTTACCGGATCCGTCGCCGCAATCCTGAATCGAATCCTTGAGACCGCCGGTTTCTCGCACGATCGGGATGGCACCGTAACGGCAGGCGACCATTTGCGACAAACCGCACGGTTCGCTTTTGGATGGCATTAAAAACAGATCAGACGCTGCGTATATCTTTTGCGCCAGTTCCGGAACGAAACCGGAGCAGAAGCAAAATTTCTCGGGATACTTTTCATACATAGAGCGGAAAAAGGTTTCGTATGCCCATTCACCCGAGCCGAGGATCACCACCTGCACATCCTCCTGCATCAGTTCCTCAAACACATACTGTACCAGATCAAAGCCTTTATGCGACGCCAAGCGGCTGACCATGCCGATCAGCGGCACATCGTCACGCACCGGCAATCCCAAGCGTTCCTGCAAAGCCTTCTTATTGAGCGCCTTACCGGACGGATCGTCCGCCGAATATGGTGCGTACAAATACGGATCGGTGAAGGGATCGTAGTTGTCGGTGTCAATACCATTGAGAATACCCGATAGCTTCCAACTACGCAAGCGAAGGATGGGATCCATCCCGTGCGAAAACCACGGATCCAGCAGTTCCTCCGCATACGTCGGGCTGACAGTGCTGACGCGGTTAGCGGTCTCAATACCCGCCTTCATCAGGTTGATACAATCACCGTGCTGCACAATCTCGCGCGCCTCATCAGGCAACCCAAACACATCGCCCAGAATCTCCATGCCGTAGATACCTTGATACTGGATGTTGTGAATTGTATACAGGGTACGAATGGAGGAATACCGTTCCTCTTTGCCGTAAAACAGCGTATGGTAGACCGGAATGAGCGCGCTTTGCCAGTCGTTCGCGTGGATTACATCAGGCTTAAAGTCAATATATTTGAGCATTTCCAACACAGCGCGGGAGAAGAACGCAAAGCGCTCCGCGTCGTCGTAGTGCCCGTAGAGGCCCTCGCGCTTGAAATAATACTGATTATCCAACAAATAATAGATGACACCGTTAACCTTAGCCTCAAACACACCGCAATACTGACGGCGCCATGCCACAGGAACAGAGAAGCTGGTTAGGAAGGTCATTCCCGTACGAAGCTCTGTGGGGATGCACTCGTACAGCGGCATCACCACGCGACACCCGACGAGCCTTGCGCGCAGAGCGCGCGGCAGAGATGCTGAAACATCTGCAAGACCACCCGATGCGGCAAAAGGACGTGCTTCACCGGTAGCAAACAAAACTTTCATAAGCGTTATACCATCGTGCCTTTCTTCACGGAAACGGGATAGTCTGCACAACCTTTGAGCGAGCGGCGATCCCGAATACAAACATTCTTATCCGTAATGATATATTCCAATGTGCTGTCCGCTCCGATCGCACTGCCCTGCATTAGGATGCAGTGGTCAACGACCGCATCGCGGTCAACGTTAACATCGCGGAATAAGATCGAATCGCGTACCACGCCGTCGATCTTGCAACCATCAGCAATTAGAGAATCCGACACTTGCGCATGCAAACCATACAGTGCCGGTGCACAGTCGCGTACCTTCGTATAGATCGGACGATTGGCGACAAACAATTTCGAGCGAACAGCGGGATCTAAGAGTGCCATGTTGGCGTTGAAATAAGCGGACAATGACGAGATCGCCATAGCAAATTCAGGGATCTCATACGCATACAGGTGGCGATCCGCGATGTGGCGCTGCAACACATCCCATTCAAAGCTGTACTGATTTCGGCTGACCGCGTTTTCAATCAACTGGATCAGCAGTGTGCGGGATACGACATACAAACCGATGCCGTACAACGCCTCACCGAGTGCTCGGCGGGTGATGATCATATCGGTGATGCGTCCCTGATCATTGGCGGTGATGATGGGAGACGCAATGTTTTCCAGTACTGTACCACGCAGACAAGCGACCGTAATATCCGCCTCACGTTCAACATGAAAATCCACCAATTGACGATAATCAAGATTACCGACAACATGGCAATCCGATAGGATAACATACTCATGACGGGAGTTTTCGAGGAAGCGACGCACACCGGCGAGCGGGGCAATCCTACCGTCATACTGATCCTCCGAGACTCCAAACGGCGGGAGAAAATACAGGCCCTGTGCTTTGCGGGACAGATCCCACGCTTTACCCGAGCCTAAGTGGTCCATCATCGATTGATAGTTGCTTTTCGTGACAACACCCACCTTGGACACACCCGCGTTAACGAGATTGGACAGCGTAAAATCCACCAAACGGTATCTGCCGCCGAACGGAACAGAACCCATCGCACGGTTCTGCGTAAATTCAGGTAACGCATCGTCGTGCATATTGGGAAACAACAAGCCTAATGCAGTCTTACGGCTCACCTTACTTCTCCTCCTTTGCAACATCACGGTCGATCATGGCCTTCGCGGGAATAACGACGCTCGCGCCGACCGTCACACCCGCGGCGACCACGGAAACGCCCCATTCATCAAGCTCTTTCATGTCCTCGGGTCGCATACCAACCGTGGCGTTTTCTTCAACAACGGCATTCTCGGCGACGATGGCATACTGGACTACCGCCCCTTTTTTCACGGTGACGCCCGGCATGATGATGGAATCTCGGATCTGTGCCCCCTCCTCGATGGTGACCCCTGCGAACAGCACACTAAAATCAACATTACCATGGATATTTCCACCCTCAGTAATCATGCTGTTCTGTACCTTGGCCGTGTTGCTGATATAATGCGGCGGCAACCCGGGCGTGCGGGAATAGATGCGCCAGCTATCATCCGACAGATCCAGCGGCACTTTGGGGTTTAGTAGATCCATGTTGGCTTCCCACAGGCTATCAATCGTACCGACGTCCTTCCAATAGCCTTCGAAGCGGTAGGCATACATCCGCTCACCCGCGTTCAACATAGCGGGAAGTACGTTTTTGCCAAAGTCATTTTGCGAGTTTGGATCGTTCTCATCCGCCGTAAGATACGCCTTGAGCTTTTCCCAGTTAAATACGTAAATACCCATGGACGCCAAGTTGCTTTTTGGTTGTTTTGGTTTTTCCTCAAACTCGTACACCGCGTTGTCGGGGTGTGTGTTAAGGATGCCGAAACGACTGGCTTCTTCCCACTCGACCTCAATAACCGCAATGGTGCAATCGGCGTTGTTCTTTTTATGTTCTGCAATCATTTTGGCGTAGTCCATTTTATAAATGTGGTCGCCCGAAAGCACCAGCACATATTCGGGATCATACCGTTCGATGAACACCATATTCTGATAGATCGCATTAGCAGTACCTTTATACCAGTCCGCGCCCTTGTTGCGCTGATACGGAGGCAACACATGCACGCCCGCCTCCAGGCGGTCAAGATCCCACGGCTGGCCGGAACCGATATAGTCACTGAGCTCCAGCGGCTGGTACTGCGTCAAAACGCCGACCGTTTCGATGCCGGAATTGACACAGTTGGATAGCGGGAAGTCGATGATACGGTACTTGCCGCCATAGGGCACGGCCGGTTTAGCAACAGAGGTGGTCAGCGCGTACAAGCGACTGCCCTGTCCGCCCGCGAGCAACATAGCCACACATTCTTGTTTGCGAAACATAAAAAGACCCCTTTCAAGTCTTATAATTCCCTACACCCATCATACCAAAGCGACGCTGAAAAATCAAGGGGCTTTTGGTCGTTTTTGGGAAATTTATTGATTCGGTTTTCGTCAATATTGTGCATTTTTACTAAATATAGGCGATATTCTTTACACAAGTTCACCTCGAACAATTTACTATAGCACAGATGCCGCCGTGGATACAGTCGAAAAAAGAAGAGCACCTTGATGGATATCAAGGTGCTCTCAAACGCTCGCCTCTGTGATGTTACATCAGGCCGAAACTGATCTGCAAGGCATGGTCGATACGAACCATTGCGCTGTCGTCCAGACGTCCCATATGTTCGCGGAGCCGTTTCTTATCAATGGTGCGAATCTGCTCAAGCAGAACAACGGAATCACGAGTCAAGCCGCTCCCCTCCGTGTTGACCTGAATGTGTGTGGGTAGGCGCGCTTTATCCTTCTGGCTGGTAATAGCAGCAGCGATTACATTAGGACTATGACGATTCCCAACATCGTTCTGAACAATGAGCACGGGGCGTGTCCCACCCTGCTCCGAACCCACCACCGGGCTGAGATCGGCGTAATAGATATCCCCGCGGCGAATGTTCATCATCGCGTGTTCCCTCCTTTTTTATCTTCCGGGAATAGTTTGTCCGTAATTTGATGTCTTAATCATTGTATGCTCGTCCGGTGGATTTGACATAAGCGGGACAAGACGATCATATAGATGGGCAAGGAGGCGATAACATGGCGATTGCAGAGGATGTTTACGCGCGATGTCGGTTATGCACCGTCCAGGCAGCCACCATACTAACCGGCATGATCAACGGTGTTAAAATCGAACCAATTGCGGTACAAGCGCGTCGAACGGCGGCGGATATCGCGGGAGACACGGTATACGCGCTGTTGGGACGTGCCTTCATCACGCCGATCGATCGGGAGGATCTTTGGCTGTTACACGAGACCGCCGAGCATGTGTGGTGCGAGGCGGAGAATACGGCATTACTTCTCTATCATTGCGATCGACAGTTGCCTCGTGCGTGCGAGGCGGTGGTCCGTTCGAGCATCGCCTGCTGTACGGCGGCAAGACAGATCGCCGAGGCTTTTCCCACCCCGGATACGACAACACAGCAAATGCGCGCACTGCGCGAAGCTCAACGCATTTATCATACAACCGTGCACAGCAACTTTACAGATGCAACCATACGGCGGATATGTGAGGGCACACACCGTGTGATAACGGCGTGTGAGCAGCTCATCGGTGTTTTGCGGTATACCGCCATGAAGAGTGGATAAACAACAGCCTTCCCTGTACAAGGGAAGGCTGTTGTTACAACTATCAAGTTTTTTTCTTACGGATGCGAAAACTGAGAAACACCACCAACTGAGTGGGGATCCACAGAAAGATCAGCGACCACAGGTCTTCAACATGAGAATTCAAAATAAAATATACCAATCCGAACAACGAAACGACCAATAAGGATACGATCAGCAGATGATAGCGTTCACGGCGCCACACGCTATTGAGTACCAGCAGCGTGATAAGCGATACCGGTACAGCGCACAAGAACACGAGCCACACTAGGATGTCCATGGCCCAATGCAGGATCAAAAACAGCAGTATGGCCAATGTCCAGATACCGACCAAACATACCCCAGTAATCATGGACGGACTGTATCGAATCTTGGCGGTTTTTCCATCCCACGCATCGTGGGAGGTAAGCAGCCAATCCACGGTAACACCAAAGTGATCGGCAATCGCCTTGGCAACAACCAGATCCGGCATACCATCAGCACGCTCCCATTTTGAAACGGATTTATCCGAATAATTTAAGGTTTCTGCAAGCTGTGCCTGCGTAATGCCCGCATCAGTACGCAAGCGGATCAGGTTGCCGGCAAACACATCTTTTAGTTGTTCCACAATCAGACTCTCCTTTCCTCAAGGCGTAGGACTTCCCGTGCAATAGCTGCTGCAACATCCACGCCGGTGCAGGCGGTGATGCCTGCCATTTGAGCGTTGGAATTGACTTCACAAACCAGTCCCCCCCGTAACAGATCCACACCGCCGAACCGAAGCCCTAAGATGCGGCAGCAACGGAGAGCGAGCACCTCCTCTTCAGGGGTAGGAGTATACGGCAGCGCCTCGCCGCCGTGCGCAATATTCGCACGAAAATCCACGGAATTGATGCGCTTCATAGCAGCGACAACACGATCGCCGACAACATACAAACGCTTATCCGTCCCTGCCGCATCACGGATAAATTCCTGCAGCAAAAACGGGCGGTGGTGCATACCGTATGCAAGGTCACGCAACTGCTCGGGGGTCTCAGCAAGATACACCTGCTCGCCGAGCGATCCAAAGCATTCTTTGACCACCATCGGAAACCCGAGCTGCTGCTCAGCAGCCTGCAAGAACGGATCGATAGGGGCCGTTACCTCCACATAGGTCATGGGCGCAAGCAATGTTTTCGGCATCGGAATACCGTGTGCCGAAAGCACGCGGTGTGTCTCGCTTTTATCGTCGCACAAGGCGACCGCCGCAGCGGAATTGTACACCTCTACACCGGCAGCCTCTAATGCACGAGCAAGACGCGTATCTTTATCCCAGAACAGCACGACATCGCCCTCTGCTGCAGGCGCAACCGATACCATAGGGGCAACGGTAACCGTGCACTCGGTGTTTTTGAGAACACGCACGATCACACCCTCCCGCACAAGAGCCGCTTCCAATCGTCGCACCGGATCGGGTGGGGAGGCATTCCAGAAACCATTGTAAATAATAAAATACGTTTTCATGTAAAGCTATGCTCCACGGTCAATACCACAAATAATCGTTTGTCTACGTTCTGTAAGCGACGTTCGATCTCCGCCTGCAGATCAGCCTTTGCATAGCCGAACGGGACAACGACATCAAAAATCACATTCATGCGCTGCTCACCGCGCACCAACCGAAAATCATGCAAACTCAAGGCGGGATCAATATCGCCCAAAATCGTCTCCGTCAGCACGCGCAACTCACGCACCTGTTCGTCCTGCGTATCCACCGGATCCATGTGGATACAAGCGGTGATATTAAGTTCTCGCACCAAGCGACGTTCCACCGCGTCGATAAGCTCATGACTATGCAGGATGTCACCGTGTGCCGGTACCTCAGCGTGCAACGATACAATACAACGGCCAGGGCCATAATTGTGCACGATGAGATCGTGAATACCGACAACCCCCTCGTTTTCCAGTACGATCTGCCGGATTTGCTCCACAAGTTCCGGATCCGGCGCCTCGCCGAGCAACGGCGACAAGGTTTCCTTCAACACCGAAAAACCCGACCAAATAACAAACAACGAGACCAATACACCGACATATCCATCAATTTGGATGGAGGTGAGATGGGTAAATATCGAGGATACGAGCACCACCGTAGTACAGATCACATCGTTTCGGCTGTCGGTCGCGGCGGCAATCAGGGTATCCGAACGAATACGGCCACCAATATAGCGATTAAGCCGCGCCATCCACAGCTTAACGAGAATAGCAATCATTAGGATTCCCACGGTTGTCCACGAAAACGCAGACGAAGCGGGCTCTAAAATCTTGTCGATGGCACTGCCGGCAAGCTCAACGCCTGCCAGCATGATAAGTGCCGCAACGGTGAGCGCAGACAGGTACTCCACTCTGCCGTGACCGAAAGGATGCTCCTCATCCGGCGGAGAACCGGCTAAACGAAAGCCTACGAGTGTAACGACCGATGAGCCGGCATCCGACAAATTGTTGAATGCATCGGCAATAATGGCCACACTACCGGAGAAAATACCCGCAAGCAATTTCAATAAAAACAATACGATATTCGCCGCAAGGCCGGCCATGCCGGCAAGCTTACCGTATGCCGTACGCACGGCGGGTGCAGCCGTGTTCTCGGAATCGCGGACAAAACGCCCGATCAACGCTTTGGTGAACACTTAAAATCCTCCCCCCTCGCAAGATCGCGGCCGGTGGTTTTGGCGATAGCGTCAAACACAAAGCGGAAATACCCGGCACCATAGTGATGGAACTGACGGCAACGCAGCATCTCGGTCAGCTGATTGACGGTGACCCAGCGTGCCTGCGACACCTCTTCGTGTTGCAGACACATATCCGGTACCGCAATATCGCGGCGCACCAACCACACATCACACAACGAACTGCGACGCACCAGTCTGCCGAGCAACTCAAACTCCGTCTCCGGCAAGTGAATGCCAAGCTCTTCACTCAGTTCACGACGGGCAGCGGTCAAGCTATCCTCCCCAGCGATCACCGATCCACTGGTAACAGCCCAGACATTCGGCATAAGCATGCGGTGCTTGGAACGGCGTTGGATAAGGACACGATCAACGGAGTTGACAACCCAAATATGTACCACCTTGTGATATTCGCCCGCGTGCAGGCGGTCACCACGCTGAATCGTGCGACCAAGCGGCGTGCCATTACGATCAAACAAATCCCAGTGTTCCATATGTGTCAACTCCTTTCAACACGATATCCTTTTTGTATTTTACCTGTTTTTACCGTAAATGTCCACCCTTTTTTTGTTGACACGGTGCGACAGTTTAGGTACAATAAGTGAAAAAGATATGTCCGCGGAGGTGGATCGCCATGCAAAACGTGCGTTTGGACACATTGGTACGGGAACAGCTGAGCTTGTCGCCGGAAGAAGCGACAGGTCTTATCATGGCGGGGCGCGTTTGGATCGGTCATGTGCCGGCGGACAAGCCCGGTATGACCGTACGGGCAGATACCGTAGTAACTCTCATCGAAAAACCAAAGAAGTATGCCAGCCGCTCAGGATATAAGCTCGCAAAAGCCTTACAGGCGTTTGCACCTGAAACAGCCAACAAAATCGTTTGTGATATCGGCGCGAGCAACGGCGGATTCACGGATTGTCTGCTGCAAAACGGTGCAAAACACGTCTATTCGGTAGACGTGGCATACGGCATCCTTGCCTGGGAACTGCGCAACAACGAGCGCGTAACCGTGTTAGAGCGCACCAACGCGCGCAATCTGACAGCGGAACAACTCGGCACGATATGCGACCTCGTAACCGCCGACGTGTCGTTCATCTCGTTGACAAAGATCTTCCCCGCCATGCGACGGATACTGATTCCCGACGGCGTTGTCATCACCCTCATCAAACCGCAATTTGAAGCCGAGCGCCGTCAGCTTGGTAAAAACGGAGTCTTGAAGGATCCCGCCGATCTACAACCGCTACTTTGCCGCTTGTTTGACGCAGCCGCGGAAAGTGGGCTATATGTTAAGGGGCTCACGGTATCGCCCATTCACGGTACCAACGGAAATGTGGAATACTTAGCATATTTTAAAAGTGACGCACCAATTACTCACGACGAGCGGCAACAACTGATTGATAAAGCGCTGGCCGAAACGCCGGACGATTAAGGATGTCTATGAAACGATTGCTTTTTTTGTCGGCAGTGCTGTGCCTTCTGCTGACAGGGTGTGCCGGTGACACAGTTGTTTCCCCGCCGCCCAAAACCACAACAACGGTATCCGCCACCACAACCACCACCGTAGTGACAACCACGACCACCACAATATCGACTGTGGGCGGATCCTTGACTGTAACAACACAGCCGCTTGATCCGGACGGCTTTGAACTGACGGATGAGCAAGTAATATCGCTCGACGCGTTGATTGCGTCATACGAGGGAATGCTGGCAGTAGGATACTACGACATCACCTCCGGCTATCAATACACCTATAACGGCGAGCAGAGCTTTCCGGCAGCAAGCGTTATCAAAGCGCCGTTTTGCCGCTATGTACTGGGCATGGCGGAGCAAAACGATCTGGATCTGTCAGCTGAGCTGATCTATACCGAGGAAATGTACGTTGGCGGCACAGGCGTTATCAAGGACGCAGCGTTTGGAACGGTATACACACAAGAGGAACTCATAAAACTCAGCATCCGCAAAAGCGACAATATCGCGTTTAAGCTGCTGCGTCTGGTGTATCCCGCAGCAGGTTTCAAACAGTACGCCGGATCCATCGGGATCACAGACATTGCCGGCATTAAAAACATCAGCAACAGCAACATCAATGCCATCAACGCGATCACCTACCTGAAGGATATCTATTCCTACATCACCGAGGATAACCAATACGGCAAGGTGCTCGAAACACATATGCGAAGCACCGTCAATCCGATGATCCGCTCAACATATCCGGTCATACGCAAGTACGGTTGGATGGAAGGCGCGTATCACGACATGGCGATCATTAAAGCACCGCGCCCGTACATTTTGGTCATTCTATCAGATCACGACGAAGGCTCGGATGAAGACAAGGAAATGTTCCGTGTCATCTCCGAAGCCGTTGAGGCGGTATCGGGAAATTAAACACAAGAAACGCACCGCAGGGCGATCGCCCTACGGTGCGTTTTTGGATTTTACAGTGCGACAATAAGTTCCATCGCGCATCGAATACCGTCAACGGCAGCAGAGGTAATGCCGCCGGCGTAACCGGCGCCCTCACCGCAAGGAAACAGACCCCGGACAGTCGATTGACAGGATTCGTCCCGCCGCAGGCGAACCGGTGACGAGCTACGTGCCTCCACACCCGTCAACACCGCGTCACGGCGATCAAACCCCTCAATCTGCCTGCCAAAATGCGGCAGGGCCAGCTTTAAGGCGGAGGATACAAACGGCGGTAAGCATCCGCGCAGGTCGCACAGTGTTGTTCCCGGAACATACGTGGGTTGGACATCACCGAGCACCGTACTGGCGGTATCCGTCAGAAAATCACCAACAAGCTGGAGGGGGGCGCGATAATCCCCCCCACCAAGCACAAAAGCCGCCTGCTCCATGTGTCGTTGCAACGCCACACCCGCAAGCGGTGATTCACCGGGCATATCGTCGGGCGTAATGTTCACAAGTAGCGCACTGTTGGAATTTTCCGCATCACGGGCGAACTCACTCATGCCGTTGACGCAAACACCGCCCTCCTCCGACGCTGCCGCGATCACCACACCGCCGGGACACATACAAAACGAATACACACTCCGGCCGTTTTCTAAATGACAGGCAAGCTTATACTCCGCAGCGCCAAGAGCCGGGTGATCGGCAAAGCGACCGTATTGACTACGGTCGATCATCCGTCGCGGATGCTCGATACGCACACCCACCGCGAACGGTTTCTTCTCCATCGGAACGCCTCGGTGATGCAACATGGAAAAGGTATCGCGCGCACTGTGACCGATTGCAAGAATCAAATGAGTACACGTGATATCTTCGGTATCGTTTACGGTGACGCCACACAGCACACCGTTTTCGATATGCAAATCGGTGACGGTTGTGCCGAAACGCACCTCACCGCCAAGTGCAACAATACGCTCGCGCAAGCCGCGAACAGCGGTACATAACTTATCCGTGCCGACGTGAGGCTTTGCCTGCCACAATATCTCCTCCGGCGCGCCTGCGGCAACCAATTCCTCCAACACATAGCGGATGCGCGGATCCTTGATGCCGGTATTCAACTTGCCGTCGGAAAAGGTGCCGGCACCGCCCTCACCGAACTGGACGTTCGAATGAGGATCCAGCACACCGGTGCGGCGAAAAAGCTCTACCGTCTGACGGCGCTGTTCCACCGACTGGCCGCGCTCAAGCACCAAAGGCTGTAAACCGGCACGCGCCAAAACCAACGCAGCAAATAGTCCTGCAGGGCCGCTCCCCACCACCACCGGGCGAAAAGACGGTATCGGCACACGCGGAACGTCCAGTATCGTCGGCATCAGCGGTGCCACATCCGGCAGATGCAAAAACGAAGCCTCGTCACCGACGACAGACACCGCCGCCGTGATCTGAAAGGTGATCGCGTCCTTGCGGCGCGCGTCCACCGAACGCTTATATAGACGGCAGGTGGTAATATTCCTTGCCGCAATCTTTAACTTTCGTGCAACAGCACGGCAAAGTTCCTCATCGGTATACGATACCGGCAACTTGATACCGCTAACCTTGATCATCTGCTCACCGCCTGTGCCGCCGCATAGGCAGACGCCCATGCCCATTGCAGGTTATATCCACCGCAATCACCATCTACATCCAGCATCTCACCGATCAAATACAACCCCGGAACCAGTCGAGACTGCATGGTGACCGAATCCACGTCGCTCGTATCGATACCGCCGGCGGTGACCTGTGCGCCGCCAAACCCTTGCGTACCGGTAACATCGACAGTAAACCGCTTAATGGCCGCCACCAAACGGCCGTGATCCCGTATCGTGTCATTCAGTGAAAAGCCCGCCGCACGGCAGATGGTCTGCCCGATCCTTTTATGTAACAGACCGGTCAGAAAATCCTCCGCCGTGTGAACAGGACGGTTTTTAAGATGTTCGATGAGTTCTGTTTCCGACATGGCGGGCAATAGATCGATCGAAGCCTGCATCACGCCTTTTTTTCGGCGCTCCCAATCGCCGACCGCGCGCGAAATTTGCATAACCACGGGGCCGGAAAGGCCGTACTCAGTGAATAACAACTCCCCTGTATGACTACACAGCGATTTGCCATCCAACACAAATGTGACGGTAGCGTCGGTGCGCAGCCCTTTCACCGCTTTAACAAAGGTCGTATCGGTCTTGATCTGGACAATGGAAGGAAACAGCGGCGTCTTACGATGACCCAACGTGGTCGCCAGGCCGTATCCCTCAGCCGAACCACCCAACGAGGGAGCAGCAGCGCCACCGGTACATAAAATTACATGCTCAGCATAAAATATGGTATCCGCCGTAACAACCGAAAAGCCGCCTTTTTCGTGACGAATGGCGATAACAGCCGACTCGCACCGTTCGTTCACACCTAGCCGCTTTAATTCCAAACGCAGGCAATCCAATACGGCGGCAGCCTGCTCACACAACGGATATTCTCTCCCCTCTTCGCGCGAAGCACACACCACGCCGAGAGAGGCGAAAAAATCGATACACGCCTGCGGCGGGAATGCGCTCAGTGCAGCAATAGAAAACGAAGGATCCGCACCGTGATAGTGCGACGAATCCGCACGGCGATTGGTAATATTACAGGTGCCGTTTCCGGTGGCAAGCAGCTTTTTGCCGACACGCGGTGCTTTTTCCAGCAGTAAAACACGCTCACCACCCAACGCGCGCGCGCAAAACACCGCCGCCGCGAGTCCGCTCGCGCCGCCGCCGACAATAACGGTATGCCACCGATTCGCCATTTTGCGCCACCTCTTTTTCTTTCCTTAGTATATCGGGTTTTTCACGCGCCGTCAAGATTCTGCAGTCTATCAAAATTTTTCTTGACAAAATAA
>JAFYPN010000087.1 GCA_017547465.1 Clostridia bacterium
GTCGCGCAAGCTCTCTCAGTCGTCTTCGGCGCCGGCTCCCTCCCGGAGGGAGCCGATCTTTCCTCCAAGCGTTATACGTTAATCGTCAATATTCGGCAACGCGAGGAGGTCGTCGGCTTCGGCGGCCTCGATTTCTTCCACGTTGCGGAGATTTTTAAGGATGATACTGTTGCGGTGGCGGGCATCGTCTAAGACGTTGCCGGCTTCATCCACCTTTTTCTTGGCTTTTTCCAAAAGACCTTCGAATTTATCGTACTGCGTTTTTACCGCGCCGAGCACTTTCCACACCTCAGCGGCACGCTTGTCGAGCGCAACCGTGCGGAAACCGATGCGTAGCGTGTTGAGAAACGCGGTGATGGTGGTGGGGCCGCATACCATGATGCGGTACTTGTTCTGTAATTCCTCTGCCAGACCCGGGCGGCGCAGGACCTCGGCATACAGTCCCTCGGTGGGTAGGAACATGATGGCAAAATCGGTGGTTTTCGGCACATCGATGTACAGGTCTGCAATGGTTTTTGCCTCGTTGCGGATGGTGCGCTCGAGTGCTTTGGTTGCCGCTTCGGCTGAGTCTTTGTCGGCTTTTTCCGCCGCATCCACCAGCCGCGCGTAATCCTCCTGCGGGAATTTTGAGTCGATGGGTAGCCAAATATAGGTGCCGTCCTCGTCGCGGGACGGGATCTTGACCGCAAATTCCACCTGCTCGCGGTTTCCGCGGATGGACACGTTTTGTGCGTACTGTTCAGCAGTAAGCGTTTGCTCCAGAATGTTGCCCAGTTGCACTTCTGCCCAGGTGCCGCGTGCCTTGACGTTCGTCAGCACGCGTTGCAGATCGCTGACGCCACTTGCCAGTTCTTTCATTTCGCCGAGCGATTTATACACGCTTTGCAGCTGCTCGCCGACCGTTTTAAAACTGGAATCCAAGCGCTTTGTCAGGGTGCTTTGCAGTTTTTCGTCGACGGTTTCCCGCATTTGATCGAGCTTTTTTTCGTTGCTCTCTTGTAACCCGCGCACCGCGGTGGTGAGGGTGGCATTTAATTTCTCTTGATGCTCACCGGAAACCTTTAGCGTTTCTTTTTGCCCCTCGGTGATGGTTTGATTCATCTCTTTTAAGGCGTTGTTCAGCTCCTGACGCGTGCTGCGCACTTCGTCACGCAAACGCCGTTCCGATTCTTCCAGATGCTCACGGGAATCGTTCTTTGGTTTGCGGATCAAAAGCAGGAGCTGCAGGGCGATTACCAACACCAGCAGGGCCGCTATTACGTACAGTTCCATCGTTATTCAAGCTCCTGTAACTCTTCTTGTGCCTGATCTTTTTTCTCCGCCGGAAGTTTGCCGTCTTTGATGACCTTTACATCCTCACGATTCAGCGAAATCGGTGGTGAATCCGGCGCTTTTTCCAAACGCACTTTAAGATTGCCCGACAGGATATTGACCTCAACGACCACACCACGTCCCTCGGGAGTGTTGACAAGAGCGCCCTGCTTGGGGGTTACCTTGATGAGTGAGGAATAGGTATCCTGCTCATACTTTAAGCAGCACATGAGTCTGCCGCAAGAGCCTGAAATTTTGGTAGGATTTAGAGACAGTCCTTGCTCTTTTGCCATTTTGATGGATACCGGCTGAAAATCGGATAGGAATTGCGCACAGCACAATGGTCTGCCGCAGATGCCCAGTCCACCCAGCATTTTGGCTTCGTCGCGCACACCGATCTGGCGCAGTTCGATGCGGGTATGAAATAAGCTTGCCAAATCTTTGACCAGGTTGCGGAAATCCACGCGGCCGTCTGCGGTGAAATAGAATAATAGCTTGGAATTGTCGAAGGCATATTCCGCACTGATCAGCTTCATGTCCAGCTTATGCGCCGCGATACGTTCCTCGCACAGCTTCAGCGCGCGAGCTTCTTTTTCTGCGTTTTCTTTCGCGTGACGGACGTCGTCCTCGGTTGCCGGTCGCACCACCTCTTTGAGCGGCTTGATGATCTCGGCATCTTCCATATCGCGGTTTTCCATGACCACCTCGCCGCATTCTAAGCCGCGGGCGGTTTCCACGATGGCGTGATCCCCCTTGCGAAACGTGTACCCCGCCGAGGCAAAGTAATACACTTTTCCCATGTTTTTAAAGCGAATACCGATGATATTCGTCATAGCAATCCTCTCCTATCGTCCCGCAGCGCGGCGCAGCCGTGCGCAGAGAATGGTTAAAAATAATGTGTGATTCATGTTAAACAAGCGGGCCGTTTGCAGTTCCTCGATCACCGCGATGAGCGTCAGAAGCTGCTGTCGCGTCAATGACCGCGAAAGCACTTTGGCAGTTTCGGGCGAGGTTCCCAGAAATGTGGAGTGCCCGAACCGACAAACCAATGCGTCGCGGAAGATGAGCTTGAGTCCGCTGAGCACCGCCGTGACACGGTCTTTTTGCTTTTCCAGCGGTGCGGTGGCGGTGAGCAGTGTCAGTTCTGCCGGTGCTGTGATGGCGGATGCGATGGATGGCAGCAGCTCAAGGATGTCTCGGTATGAGCCGTCCGACAAGCCGTTCAGAGCCTGTCCGATGATCCCGCCCCACAGTGCCGCGGCGCGTGACAATTCTTCTTCGGATGTGTTCGGCAGCTGACGCCGCAGTACCGCGACCGCCTCCTCGGCGGATACCCCGCCAAGCGGAACAGTGAATACGCGCGATCGTAC
This sequence comes from Clostridia bacterium, assembly GCA_017547465.1. Lineage (GTDB taxonomy): Bacteria > Bacillota > Clostridia > Oscillospirales > Acutalibacteraceae > RGIG3009. The sequence continues at coordinate 2,682 of JAFYPN010000087.1, forward strand.
GGTTTCGAGCAGCTGTGAGCGTTGCTCACAGGTTAGCAAAAACCGCACGTGTGCCGGCGGTTCCTCCAAGACCTTTAGCAGCGAGTTTTGTGCTTGCTCGGTCATGTTTTGCACGTCACACAGGATAAAAACGCGTGCCGGTGCTTCGTTGGGAAGCACGTACGCCTCTTCACGCAGCTCGCGCACAACATCAATATGAAATGACCGCGCTTCGCCGCCGCTTCCGATCACGGTGATATCGGGATGGTTGCCCGAAAAAGCCTTGTGACAGGCAGGGCAAACCCCGCAGGGCTTCTCACCCGTGCTGCGACATACCGCCGCCGCGGCGAGCTGACGCGCAAGCGTGCGGCGACCGCTTCCGGCGGGGCCTTCAATGAGGACAGCGTGCGGAAACGCACCCGCATCGAGGCGGGAGGAAAGCAAGGTTTTTGCCGTCTGATTGCCCGCGAAAACAGAGCCGTTCGGCAAGGTCCAGTTCATACGCTATCCTCCTTTACACCACATACACATTCAGTATACCGCATTTTTTTGCCACTGACAAGAATTTTCTTGACATTTGTGACGGAAAGCCGTACCATTTTATTGCAACTGATTCGCAATAAAAGAGGGGGGATGACCGTGAAGGTGAGATACCGCAGTATTATTCTGCTGCTTTGCGCGATTTTGATCGTTTCATTGGGTCTTACCGCTCTTTTTGGTGTAAAGGCGCCGGAAAAGCGGGCGGATATGTCAATCGTCGCCAGCTTCTATCCTCTGTATACCGCCGCGTTGAATGTGGTCGGCTCGTGTGACGGCGTTACAGTCTCTTGTCTTACGCAACCCTCTGCGGGTTGCTTGCATGAGTATCAGTTATCCCCGTCCGAACGCGCGGCGCTCGGGGATGCGGATGTGTTGATACAAAACGGCGCCGGCATGGAATCGTTTTTGGAGCCGCTGTTGGAATCCCTGACGGAGTTGACCGTGATCGACACCTCTGCCGACATGGAGCTTCTCTCCTGTGAGGAACACGAACATGAGCATGAGCACGCTCATGCTCACAACGAACACGTGTGGGTGGATCCTGCTCGCTATGCCGAGCAGGTGCGACGGTTACGGGACGGTTTATGTATGGCGGATCCCGTACACGCGGAGATATACATCGCAAACACGGAAACGTATTTGCAAAAAATTTCTGCACTGGAGCGGCAGCTGCAGGAAGTGTCGCTTCCCTTTACACACACACTGCTGTTTCACGATTCCATGGCGTATGTGGCGGATGCTTTGCAACTGGAAAGTGTCGCTACGATCCCGCTGGGGGAGCATCAAGCAGTCTCCGCGGCTGATCTTGTTACGATTGCGGATGCTCTGCGCGGCAAATCGGTACTGTTCTTGTATGACGATCAGTATACCGCTATGCACGAAACACTCACGGAATACGCCGATAAAGCGGCAATCGTGCCGTGGAACATTGCCGTACATCCGATAAGCGGTGTAGACGCAGAGGATGTGTGGTTGTACGCGATGCGACAAAACATAGCGGCGTTGAAGGAGGCGGCGGCATGAGCTCGTGCGGATTGCATTGTTTGAAGATCTCAAACATCGGCGTGCAGGCAGACGGCAAAACTCTGCTGCAGGATGTCAGTTTGCACGTCCATTGTGGACAGCTCACCGCCATCATCGGTCGCAACGGTGCGGGAAAAAGCACGTTACTCAAGGCGATTTTGGGGGAGGTTTCGTATACCGGCAGCGTGGAGTTTTCCGGTCACAACGGCACGCCCGTGCAGGGCGGTAAGCCGCGAATCGGGTATGTACCGCAAGCTTTGTCGATCGATTGCCACACGCCGGCATCGGTGTACGATATGCTGCTTTCGCTGACCGGCGCGTATCCGGCATTTTTCCCCAAGCGTCGAAAAATGGTGGAAAAGTTTCGCACACATTTGGCACGGTTTCGCGCGGCCGAGTTGCTGGATCAGCCGATCGGACGACTTTCCGGTGGCGAGCTGCAGCGGGTACTGCTCGCGGCGGCCACCCTGCCGACCCCGGACCTGCTTGTTTTGGACGAGCCGGTATCCGGCGTGGATCACAGCGGGCTGGCGGAGCTGTATGAGTTGCTGGACGCGCTGAAAGAACACGAGGATATGGTCATTTTGATCGTGTCCCACGATCTTACGTATGTGCGCGAGCATGCGGACAAGGTCGTGCTGTTGGATAAGACCGTACAAGCCTTCGGCACACCGGAAGCGGTGTTTGCAACGGAGGCGTTCCACAGCGCCTTTATGGGAGGTGGTGCGAAGTGATGGATGCGATCGGCGAGATGCTTACCTATGACTTTATGCGCCGTGCTTTGTTTGGCGTGTTGCTGATGATGCCGCTTTTTTCGCTGCTTGGTACGCTGGTGGTCAACAGTGGCATGGCATTTTTTTCCGATGCGCTCGGTCACTCGGCACTGACCGGGGCAGCGATCGGCTTATTGTTCGGCCTTGCCGATCCGAGTCCGGCTATGCTGATCTTTGCCGTTGTATTTGCACTGCTGATGAACGCTATTCGTCATTCGCGCTTGTCCTCGACGGATACGGTCATCAGCGTGTTTGCCTCGTCGGGTTTGGCGCTCGGGTTGGTGCTCCTTTCGAAAAACAGTAGTTTTTCGGGCTATCAAAATTTGCTGATCGGTGATATTTTGTCCATTACCGATCAACAATTGTGGATATTGGCGGGGACATTGTCGGTGGTTGTGATCGTCTGGGTACTGTGTTTCAACGGCTTCGTTTCCGTGGCACTCAGCCCGTCACTCGCGCGCAGTAAAGGGTTGCCGACGGTATGGCTTGATAACCTGTTTGTCGTGGTGATGGCGGTGGTGGTTATGCTCGCGGTTCGTTGGGTGGGGCTGTTGCTCATCAATGCGCTGTTGATACTGCCGGCCGCTGCGGCACGCAATGTCGCGCGAGGATTGCGCAGTTATGTGTTGCTCACGCTGATCTTTTCGTTGTTCTCGGGGTTGCTTGGTTTGATATTGTCGTATCTGAACGCGATTGCCACCGGTCCCACCATCGTGCTTATCAGTGCGACAGTTTTCTTCGGAACCTTTTTCATCGCTCGTCGAGAAAAAGCATAAAAACGCCCGCTGCGTTGTTGCAGCGGGCGTTTTGGTCATTCTTCTGTGGGTTCGTGCTTGACGATGTGTACCAGTTCAATGCGGCGCTCGTCCATTTTGAGAACGGTGAGTTCCACCGTTTCAAACAGAACGGTTGCCTGTTCCTCTTCGGTGGGAATACGCCCCAACTGATCGATGAGGAAGCCGGCGAGGGTATCGTAATCACCCTCCGGGAAATTGACAGCCAACAGTTCACCAACCTCGTCGATCGCCATCGAGCCATCTACCTCAAAGGTATTGTCGCCGGTCTGCTTGACTTCCTCCTCCTCGTGGTCGTATTCGTCTTGAATACTGCCCACGATCGATTCCAGCAGATCTTCCATGGACACGATGCCGGCAAGGCCGCCGTATTCGTCCACGGCCATGGTGAGCTGAATGTGTTTTTCGGTCATTTCCGAGAACAGATCACCGCAGCGCTTGGAACCCGGAACGAAATGTGCCTTGTGCATCAGCGAGCGCAAGGTGAGATCCTCGGGAAGCGGTTTTCCCACATACGGAAGCAAGTCCTTAATGTGCAGGACACCGATCACATGGTCAATATCATCCTCGTAGATTGGAATACGCGAAAACCCTTTTTCAATGCTGATCGCCAGGGCATCCTGTACAGAATCTTGCACATCCAATGCTTCCACATCGGTGCGGGGGGTCATGATGTCCTCCGCGGTCATTTCGCTGAACTCAAAGATGTTGTTGATCATATCCTTCTGGGATTCCTCAATAACACCTTTTTCTTCGCCGGCATCCACCAATTCGCGGATATCCTCCTCCGTGACATTACGGCGGCGCGTGACCAGTCGGGACATGGCTTTCCAGAAGTTAGACGGAGCGCTTGATAAATTACCGTCAGACGCAGGGTCGGACATGGCTTATAATTTCCCCTTTCAAAATATGGATACATCCACACTATACCCCATTACAGCACATTTGTCAAATTTTTAACTACAAACCGCAGAAAATCCACCAACGTCACCTTAAAATTATCAAAAATTCCGTCGGTTTGACTTTACACAAGTGAAAATTTATGCTATGATATGCGGTGGTGTATACGAAACCTTATATATTATCCTAAAGGGAGGAAATATTCATGGCAAGAAAATTCAAAACCATGGACGGCAACAACGCCGCGGCACACGTATCGTATGCGTTTACCGAGGTTGCGGGTATCTACCCGATTACCCCGTCCAGCCCGATGGCCGATTATGTTGACCAGTGGGCAGCCGCCGGTCTGAAAAACATTTTCGGCACGACGGTCAAGGTGTCCGAAATGCAGTCGGAGGCCGGTGCGGCCGGTACCGTACACGGTTCGCTTAACGCGGGTGCATTGACGACCACCTACACGGCTTCGCAGGGTCTTTTATTGATGATCCCGAACATGTACAAGATCGCGGGCGAGTTGCTGCCTTCCGTCTTCCACGTGTCGGCTCGTTGCGTTGCTTCGCATGCGTTGAACATTTTCGGCGACCATTCTGACGTGTATGCTTGCCGTCAGACCGGTTTCGCTATGTTGGCGGAATCCAACCCGCAGGAGGTTATGGACCTCGGTGCGGTTGCTCACTTAGCAACCATCAAGGGCCGTGTACCGTTCATCAACTTCTTTGACGGTTTCCGCACCTCTCACGAGATCCAAAAAATCCAGGTTTGGGATTTCGATGATCTGAAAGAGATGTGCGATATGGACGCCGTTGCCGCGTTCCGCAAGCGCGCGCTCAATCCGGAGCATCCGGTTATGCGCGGTTCTCACGAAAACGGCGATATCTTCTTCCAGCATCGTGAGGCTTGCAACAAGTACTATGAGGCGATCCCCGGTATCGTTGAGGAGTACATGGGCAAAGTCAACGCGAAGCTCGGCACCGATTATCAGTTGTTTAACTATTATGGTGCACCGGATGCCGAGCGCGTAATCATCGCGATGGGCTCTGTCTGCGATGTCGCCGAAGAGGTTATCGATTACCTGACCGCTGCCGGTGAAAAGGTTGGTTTGATCAAGGTTCGCTTGTACCGTCCGTTCTCGGCTGAGCATCTGGCGAAGGCCATCCCGGCTTCCGTTAAAAAGATTGCGGTTCTCGACAGAACCAAGGAGCCCGGTGCGCTGGGCGAGCCGTTGTTCCTCGACGTTGTGGCGGCGCTGTCGGCTCAGGGTCGTACCGATATCAAGGTGATCGGCGGCCGTTACGGTCTCGGTTCCAAGGACACCCCTCCCTCCAGCCTGTTTGCGGTGTACAAGGAACTCGCGAAGGATGCTCCCAAGGCGCAGTTCACCATGGGCATCGTCGACGATGTGACCGGTCTGTCTCTGCCGGAAGAGGTTTCTCCCAACACGGCGGCAGAAGGCACCATCGAATGTAAGTTCTGGGGTCTGGGCGGCGACGGTACCGTCGGTGCTAACAAGAACTCCATTAAGATCATCGGTGACCACACCGACAAATACGTGCAGGCATACTTCCAGTATGACTCCAAAAAGACCGGTGGTATCACCATTTCGCATCTGCGTTTTGGCGATCAGCCGATCAAGAGCCCGTACTACATCAACAAGGCGGACTTCGTGGCTTGCCACAACCCGTCCTACGTTATCAAGGGCTACAAGATGGTTAACGACGTCAAACCCGGCGGTGTCTTCATGATCAACTGCCAGTGGACACCTGAAGAGCTCGCCGAGCATCTTGATGCCGAGACGAAGCGTTACATTGCGAAAAACAACGTGCAGCTCTACACCATCAACGCCATCGATCTTGCGATGCAGATCGGTATGGGTAAACGCACCAATACTATTTTGCAGTCTGCGTTCTTTACGCTGGCAAATGTTATGCCGCAGGAAGATGCCATCCGTTATATGAAGGATGCGGCGACCAAGTCCTATTCCAAGAAGGGTATGGACGTCGTTGAAATGAACCATAAGGCGATCGACGCCGGTGCTACCGCGTTTGTGAAGATCGACGTGCCCGCCGATTGGGCGGACGCCAAGGATACCGCTGTTGCCGTGACCGAAGAAGGTCCTGCCAAGCTGGTCAAGATGGTTGACACCATCATGAAACCCGTCGGTAAGATGGACGGCGATTCCCTGCCGGTCTCTGCGTTTATGGATCACGCGGACGGTACGTTCGAGCACGGCGCTTCCGCTTATGAAAAACGTGCGGTTGCGGTTCTCGTTCCCGAATGGGATGCCACCACTTGTGCAAAATGTAACAAGTGCGCCTTCGTTTGCCCGCACGCGACCATCCGCCCGTTCGCTCTGAATGAGGAAGAGGTTGCGGCAGCTCCGGAAGCCATGAAGAAGGCTCCGAAGCCGGTTATCAAGACCAACTACACCTACACCATGGCGGTATCACCGATGGATTGTATGGGTTGCGGCGTCTGCGTCGGCGTTTGCCCGACCAACTCCCTGAAGATGGTGTCCCGCGAGTCGCAGGATGCGCAGCAGGTAGTGTTCGATTACTGTGTGGCTAAGGTTTCCGAGAAACCGGAAATTCAGGGCAACACCGTTATCAGCAGTCAGTATAAGCAACCTCTGCTTGAGTTCTCCGGTTCCTGCGCAGGTTGTGCGGAGACCGCGTATGCTCGCTTGATTACGCAGCTGTTCGGCGACAGAATGTACATCTCGAACGCCACCGGTTGCTCTTCCATCTGGGGCGGTCCTGCGGCAACTTCGCCGTACACCGTCAACAAGGAAGGTCACGGTCCTGCATGGGCGAACTCCTTGTTCGAGGACAATGCCGAGCATGGCTTCGGTATGTATCTCGGTCAGAAAGCCATCCGCGCCCGCTTGATCGAGCAGGTCAAAGAGATGGCCGAATCCGATAAGGCATCTGACGAGTTCAAGGCGGCTGCAGAAGCCTATCTGAACACCGTGGATAACGGTGCCGAAAACACCAAGGCCACGAAGGCTCTGGTTGTTGAGTTGGAGAAAGCGGCTGCTGCCGGTTGCCCGACTGCTCCTGCGGTGCTTGAAAACAAGGAATATCTGTCCAAGAAGTCCGTCTGGGTATTCGGTGGTGACGGTTGGGCGTACGATATCGGCTTCGGCGGTGTAGACCACGTCCTCGCTTCCGGTGAAGATATCAACATCATGGTCTTCGATACCGAGGTGTATTCCAACACCGGCGGTCAGGCCTCTAAGGCTTCGCAGATCGGTCAGGTGGCACAGTTTGCTGCTGCCGGTAAAGCGATCGCCAAGAAGAGCCTCGCTGAAATCGCCATGTCCTACGGTTACGTGTACGTTGCCCAGATCGCGATGGGCGCTGATATGAACCAGACCATCAAGGCGATTGCAGAAGCCGAAGCGTATCCGGGTCCGTCCCTGATCATCGGCTACGCTCCCTGCGAGATGCACAGCATCAAGGGCGGCATGGTCAACTGCCAGGCTGAGATGAAGAAGGCTGTGGATTGCGGTTACTGGAACATGTTCCGCTACAATCCCGCGGCTGACAAGAAATTCGTCATCGACAGCAAGGCGCCGACCGCGAGCTATCGTGACTTCATCATGAACGAGGCGCGTTATTCCTCGCTGACCCGCTCTTTCCCTGAGCGTGCCGAGGCGCTGTTCACCGAAGCCGAAGCGGCTGCCATGAAGCGTTACGACCACTTGCTCAAACTGCAAGCGTTGTACAACGAATAAGTTTCACAAAAAACGGCCCTGCCAATTTTGGCAGGGCCGTTTTTATGGCGCCACTTGGGGCATTATAAAAAGTGCGTTGTCAAATTCACGGTTTATTCACCAAAATTTGCATATGGCACCATATACTGAAAAAGAAAAGAAGGTGAGCAAGTGAAAAGAAAATCAAGGATATCCGCACGGCAGGTTGTATCGCTGATCGTTTTTATCACCATGGTGGTATCCACGGTGGTGGTGGCAGTCGCTATGATCTTAGCGCCGTCGGTGCCGACAGAGGGGTATGCACGCATAAAAAGCGATTATGTGCTGATGTTGCTGCAATCCATCCTCGGTATTTTCGCTATGCTCCTTCCCGACTGGTTATACCGCAAATGGGGTGTCGAGATTCCCTCGTTTATGATGGTCCTCTATGCGGTGTTTTTGTACTGTTCCATTTATCTGGGTGAGGTACGCGGGTTTTATTTTCTTATCCCGTATTGGGATACCATCTTGCACACTTTCAGCGGGATCGCGTTGGGGGCGCTGGGGTTTTCGGTGCTCAGTTTGCTCAATAAAACCGATCGGGTACCGTTTAATTTGAGCCCTGCGTTTGTGGCGGTGTTTGCTTTTTGCTTTGCCGTTGCAGTGGATGTGGTGTGGGAGATTTACGAGTTTACCGCGGATGGCCTTTTGACGATGAATATGCAAAAGCATGCGCTGGCAAGTGGACAGCCACTTGCCGGCAGAGATGCGTTGCGTGATACCATGACCGATCTTATCGTGGACTGTATCGGCGCAGCGTTCATTTCGCTTGTTGGGTATATTTCACTTACCTTCCAAAAGGGCTGGATCGAAAAGTTGTTGCTTAAGGTGCACAAGCAAAACGAAAAAGGATGATCATTGAATGGTCACACCGGTGTAGTAGTGGCGGAGAATTTCGTCGTAGGTAAAACCCTGTTCCGCCATGACTTTGGCACCGTACTGGCTCATGCCGACGCCATGGCCGTAGCCGCTGACGGTGAAAACAAAGCTGTTATCACTGTGAGTTACCGAAAAGCAGGCGGAACGCAGATTTAACGCGTCACGCACTTGTTTGCCTGTAAACGAGATGCCGCCGATGGTGATCGCGGTCACTGTGCCGGAATCCGACGTCGAGGGGGTGCCGGTGATCCAGTCGGCGGCATCACCGCCAAGGGACAGCTCCGGGAATGCCGCCGCGAAATCGGCATCGGACACCGTAACGGCAGCTTGGTAATGGGGGGACAGCACATCTCCGCTGCTGACGACAGGTTGTAAATAGGCGAATTCATTACCCCATACAAGACTTGAGGATTCGGTTTTTCCTGCGTTACAGCTGTGATATGCCGCGAAGATCGGGGAGCCGTCATACAAGATTTGTTTGCCGTAAACAGCATCGACGGCTGCGGCGATGGTCTGCAGATGTTTATCGTAGTTATCCCCCCAATATTTTTTAAGTCCCTCCGGCGAATAGGTTTCCGGAAAAGAGGAGGGAACAGCGGAAAAATTTGCACCCCGCAGGGCGGCGTTATCCGCCTGCCTGGCTTTTTCGTATGTGTAATAGGTGTAGGTTGCCACCGCCTGCGCTTTGAGCGCCTCGGTGGGATATGACGCGGGCATTTCGGATGCGACGGTATAGATCAGAAAATCTCGCTCAGCAAAGGTGTAAATGACCCCGGCGTCCGCGTCCAGCACTTTGAAAACAGCGTCCGGATCGGAGGGCTCGTCAGGCTCGTCCGGTGTGTTGGGCACGGTGATCGGTTCGTCGGGCGAATCCGCAGATGGGCGTAATGTGGGTAGCGGTAACAGCAAAAACAGGACATAACAAAGCAAGCAAATACCGATATAGGGTTTCATACCAATCTCCTTCGACAAAAAATATTTGACTTTTTTTGACGCACAGTGCATAATAGAAGCACTTATTTTTTGAAAGGGCTGTTTAAAATTGGATATTACTTGTGAAAACAGCTTGTTTACATCTTTATGCGAGCAAGTAAAAGAAAATAACCGGATTGCCCCGGAACGCTATAGTAATCAGGATATTAAGCGGGGTCTGCGCAATGCGGACGGCACCGGTGTCGTTGCCGGTCTCACGAGAATCTGTAACGTTCACGGGTATGTGTTGTCGGAGGGCGAAAAGTTACCCGTTGAGGGTGAACTGACCTATCGCGGCTATGCGATCCAGGATCTTGTGAACGGCACACACGGAAAGGGACGCTTTGGCTTTGAGGAGGCGGCCTTCCTGCTTCTGTTTGGGTCGTTGCCGACAAAGCAGCAGCTTACCGATTTTTGCGAGCTGTTATCTGACAACCGCGAACTGCCGGAATATTTTGCAGAGGATATGATCTTGAAAGCGCCGTCGCCCAATATTATGAACAAAATGGCGCGTTCGGTGCTTGCCATGTATTCGTATGATGAGCGTCCGGAGCCCGACGGCTTGGAAAACGTACTGCGTCAGTGCATTCGTCTGATTGCGATGTTGCCCTCGGCACTTGGCTACGCCTATCAGGTCAAGCGGAGGCACTATGACAAAGAAAGCATGTATTTTCATCAGATGGTTCCCGGCTTGTCTACAGCGGAAACCGTACTGCGCACCATCCGTGCCGATGCTGCGTATACCGAGGAGGAGGCACAGCTGTTGGATCTGTGCCTGTTGCTGCACGCCGAACACGGTGGCGGTAATAACTCTGCTTTCACAACGCGTGTCCTGACCTCGTCCGGAACCGACACCTATTCCGCTATTGCGGCGGCGATCGGCTCGCTTAAGGGGTCACGCCACGGCGGTGCGAATTTGAAGGTTACGGAGATGCTCCGCGACATCATGGCAAACGTGCGCAACGTGGAGGATGAAGACGAGATAGCCGCGTATCTCGGCAAGCTTTTGCGCCGCGAAGCGGGCGATGGTTCGGGCTTGATCTACGGCATGGGACATGCGGTTTACACCTTATCCGATCCGCGTGCGGTGTTGCTCAAAAAAGAGGCCGCACGGATGGCAGAGAAAAACGGGTATGGCGATGAATTCCGCGTGTTGGATGCGGTGGAACGTCTTGCGCCTAAGGTAATGGCGGATGTGCGCGGAATCGAGCGCGCCGTTTGTGCGAACGTGGACATGTATTCCGGTTTGGTCTACCGCTCGCTCGGTATTTCCGAGGAGCTGTTTACACCGTTGTTTGCGGTGGCACGGATCAGCGGTTGGTGTGCACATCGTTTGGAGGAATATCTGACGGGAAATCGCATTATCCGTCCTGCGTACAAACCGTTAAATAAAGAAAAACCATATATTGAATTACAAGACAGATAAAAAGCAGGCCGGCACACCGCGCAGAACAGCGGTGCGTCGGTCTTTTTATTTAAAGTAAGTGTAAAAATTTAGAGTCGTTGGTTGATTTTGGCGGAAATTGTGGTACAATACAATAGGTGAGGTAGCGTATGAAAAATCAACAGAACATAACGATACAACAATACTGCCGCTTGACTTGCGTGCTAACAGCGGCGGCGGCGCTTGTCCTTGGCATCTTGCGCGCGGTTTTAACGAAAACGGCGTTCGATCAACCGTTGCCGTACGGAATCACGCTTGGAGCTGCCGGCGTGTTGCTGGTTGTCATACTGGCGGTGTTCGGCTTGGAGAATGTTCGGCCTATCAAGGTTATCGGTCGTATGGCACAGGTGTCCGCAGCGGGAGCAGCCCTTGCCGGGGCGACGCTGGTGGTTTTTTCGGTTGTGACGGCACAACAGTGGTTTGCATGGCGTGTCATGCCGTATCCGAGCAAGGGCTCGGTGAGCGGATTGGACACGACGTTTCTTTACCTGCTGATCGCTGCCGGTTTGGCGGGCGGTGTCTTTTTCTTGCTCCTGGCGGTGCGTTGGTGGCGCTTTGAACAGATGACAGGACGGTTTATACCATTGCTGGCGTTGACCCCGGTGCTGTGGAGTTGGATTCGGTTGCTCCGTTACATCACCTCACACGTCAGCTCGCTCGGATTATTCCGCAATGTGTATGATCTGGGCATGATCGTGTTTGAAACGCTGTTTTTTGTGCTGTTGGCGCGGTACGTATCCGGTACCAGTAAAAAGGCGTCGCGGTTCTTTTTGGGCGTATCGCTTTGTACCGGCTTGTTATGTACTATCAGCGGCATTACACAGATCGGGTCGTTTTTAGCGCAGGAACAAGCGGTTTTCGATACCTGTGCGCTGGTTATCTCGCCTGATTTGGGCATGGCGGTGTTTGCGTTTGCGACTGCGTTTGCGCAGAGTTTTGGTACGGCCGGTGCCTCCATTGATCTGCAAGAAGAACCGCGAGAGATGATCGCAGACGATTTCGAGGACGGCCAAGGTGCCGAGTTTTTGCTCAGTGATCAGTGGTTCGCGGTGTACGATGCGGAAGAGGATGAGGGAATCTCTTAGGCAAAATCCACGAAAACTCTCTTTCGGAGACAAAAACCTTACCACAACGGTATAAATTTCGCACCGGTGGTTAAAATTTTATCAAAGTTCTTGAAAATTGCGCACAAAGAGTGTAATATGGTAAAAGATTAAACAATTGGAGGAATTTAGTTATGGCAGTTAAAGTTGCAATCAATGGCTTTGGTCGCATCGGCCGTTTGGCATTCCGTCAGATGTTTGGTGCCGAAGGCTACGAAATCGTTGCGATCAACGATCTTACCAAACCCAGCATGTTGGCACACCTTCTGAAATACGATACCGCTCAGGGTCGTTACGACGGTCATACCGTTGTTGCAGACGATGAGGCGGGTACCATCACCGTCGACGGGAAAGAGCTGAAGATCTATGCGGAGAAAAACGCTGCAGATCTGCCTTGGGGCGAGATCGGCGTGGACGTCGTGCTGGAGTGCACCGGTTTCTACTGCAGCAAGGACAAGAGCCAGGCTCACATCGACGCCGGCGCGAAGAAGGTCGTTATCTCCGCTCCCGCGGGCAACGATTTGAAGACCATCGTGTTCAATGTCAACCACGAGACGCTGACGGCGGATGACAAGATCATCTCCGCTGCTTCCTGCACCACCAACTGCCTCGCTCCCATGGCGAAGGCTCTCAACGATTACGCTGCGATCCAGAGCGGTATTATGACCACCGTTCATGCTTACACCGGCGACCAGATGATCCTGGATGGCCCGCACCGCAAGGGCGACCTTCGCCGTGCTCGCGCCGGCGCGCAGAATATCGTTCCAAACTCTACCGGCGCCGCGAAAGCGATCGGCTTGGTCATCCCCGAACTGAACGGCAAGCTGATTGGTTCTGCTCAGCGCGTGCCCACCTGCACCGGCTCCACCACCATTTTGGTTGCCGTTGTTAAGGGCAAGGATGTCACCAAGGAAGGCATCAACGCGGCAATGAAGGCGGCTGCTAACGAGTCGTACGGTTACAACGAGGATCAGATCGTATCCTCCGATATCATCGGTGTTCGTTACGGCTCTCTGTTTGATGCTACGCAGACCATGGTCGCCAAGATCGACGACGATACCTACCAGGTACAGGTTGTGTCGTGGTACGACAACGAGAACTCCTACACCAGCCAGATGGTCCGCACCATCAAATATTTCGCAGAGCTCGGCTGATGTTGTTTTAAAAAGAGGGGCGCGGGATTCCGAGGGGATTCCGCGCCCTTTCCTGTTGCATGGACACAAAAATTGTGGTACAATACCACAAGAGAATGATAGGAGGTGTTAAATGTGTTGAAAGACACGATACGCCAAGCGTTAAAGCTTTACGGCCGCACATATCTTGCGGCCATCATGGGGGGATTCATCTATCTGTCGGTAAGCGTTATCATGTCCATGACTGTCAATGAGGGCGAAACGATCAGTGATGGTGCCACATTGGCGATGAATCTGATTGCGTTGGTGTTGCAGGTGACACTGTTCTATATTATTGTTTATACCAAGCTCTGGGAACTCGGCGATAAAAACGCAAACGCCGCGAACTTTGGCCACATTGTGGGGGATCCCCTGCGGGGCTTAAAGATCGGACTACTGGCCGCGATCCCGTCGGTCATTAGCTTTTTAGCACTGGTTGCGGACAAGCTTTTTGGACTGTGGACCGGCATGGCGACGTTGTATCGCATCTGTCATCTCGGTCTGTATCCGATCGTTGCCTTGTCGATGGGGTCGGTCGTAACGGTTACGACCGCGGATGTGTCGTGGGGCGGCATTTGGTGTGCAGGCTTACCGGTTCTGCTTGTTCCTGTCGTGGCAACTCTTGGCTATTTTCTGGGTTATCGCCACGTTTTGCTGTGGGAAAAGATCGTCTTTGCCAGCAAAAAGAAATAACCGTTTCCCCTTTCGCATACAGTGTTAAGCGGAGGGGATCCAAATGAAAGTAACGGCTATGGATATCGCGATCGTTATGGTGAGTGCGGCGATTATTATCGTGGCGGCGTTTGGTGTGACGGAGCGGCGCGGCGTGTCCGCTCATGCAAGTGTCTCGCCGCATATTTTGATCGACGCGGGTCATGGCGGCGAGGACGGTGGTGCGGAAGGCGCCGACGGAACGCTGGAAAAGCATATCAACTTGGCAATTGCGCGGCCGTTGGGCGACCTTTTGCGTGTGATGGGCTATACCGTTTCCTATACCCGAACGGAGGATACGATGGTGAGCGCGGTAGGGGATACGCTGCGCGAGCGCAAGGTCAGCGATATCCGAAATCGGCTGTTGATGATTCAGCAGGCGGACATGACGATCAGCATTCATCAGAACAAATTTTCGCAGACACAGTATAGCGGCACACAAGTGTTTTACGGTACCGGTTCTGCTGACAGTCGCGTCCTTGCGGCAGCAATTCGCTCGTCGGTGCTTTCGTTGCTTCAGCCCCAAAACACCCGGGAATTGAAACAGGGCGATGGCAGCGTGTATCTGCTGAAACACGCGACGCAACCGTTGGTACTTGTAGAGTGTGGTTTCCTATCAAACGAAGCGGAGCGGGAAAAGCTCAAAACACGCGAGTATCAGCTTCAAATGGCGTTTGCCATTGCGGTAGGCGTCGTAGGAGGATAAAGGATATGGCAGGAAAGCAAAAAAACGTATACGTTTGTTCCGAATGTGGTGGTCAGTTCCCGAAATGGGCGGGGAAATGCCCTCTTTGCGGGGAGTGGAATACCATTTCGGAGGAGCTTGTCACCGTACAGCACGCCGGTGCGTCATCTGCCCGCCGTGTAGAGATTACCACGATGGACAGCATTGACATGGGGGCGGAAACCCGCTACCTCACCGGTATCGGTGAATTGGATCGTGTGTTGGGTGGCGGCATCGTGCCGGGGGGACTCATGCTGATTGGTGGTGACCCCGGGATCGGCAAATCAACGTTGCTTTTGCAGATCTGTGGTCATTTGAGCAAAAGTTTCCGCATTTTATACGTATCGGGGGAAGAATCGGCGCGTCAAATCAAGTTGCGTGCGGAACGCCTCTCGGTGGGTGGAGACAATCTGCTGTTGCTTTGCGAAACCGATATGGACGCGATCCTTGATGCGATTCGCGTCGAAAAGCCGGCTGTGGTGATCGTCGACTCAATCCAGACGGTCAGTTTATCGGAGGTGGCATCCTCGCCCGGTAGTGTCACGCAGGTGCGCGAATGTGCCTCTGCGCTGATGCGGGGAGCTAAGCAAAACGATATTCCCATCTTTATCGTCGGTCACGTCAATAAAGATGGCGCGATTGCGGGCCCGAAGGTCATGGAGCATATTGTGGACTGCGTCTTGTATTTCGAGGGCGATCCGCACAGCAATTACCGTATGCTTCGCTGCGCGAAAAACCGCTATGGTTCTACCAATGAGATCGGCGTGTTTGAAATGCAGGACGTCGGCTTGTGTGAGGTGGAAAATCCCTCCATGATGCTGTTGTCCGGCCGCCCGAAAAATGTGAGTGGCACTTGTGTTGCTTGTGTGATGGAGGGAACGCGTCCGTTGCTTGCCGAGGTGCAAGGTTTGGTGTCGCCCACCGGTTTCGGGAACCCACGCCGCATGTCTACCGGTTTCGACGGCAACCGTTTAGCACTACTGCTTGCCGTGCTGGAAAAGCGGGCAGGGTATTTTTTCTCGAATTTGGACACGTATCTCAACGTGGTCGGCGGTCTGAGGTTGGATGAGCCGGCGGCGGATCTGCCCGTAGCCTTGGCACTTATTTCCGGCTTGAAGGATAAACCGATGGATGAAGGCTTGGTGGCGTTCGGTGAAATTGGTTTAGCGGGTGAGCTGCGAGCGGTGTCCGGTGCGGAGCAGCGCATCGCGGAGGCGGCCAGGTTGGGGTTCTCTCGGATTATTGTGCCGGCACATACGTTGAAGACGCTGCACGGCAGTTATCCGATCGAGGTGGTTGGTGCTGCTACCGTGCGCGAAGCGTACGAAAAGGTATAATTTGTTTTTGGATAGGTGAAAGCGTGGCTTTCACCTATTTTTTTGTTGTTATAATTTGTGGTTTCCTTCAAAGAATAGCAAGTGAAAACACAACGCGGTTTTGACAAGGCAAGGGAGGAAACGATATGAAAAAATATCTATGGCTGGTGCTTGGCACCGGCCTTGGCATTGCGATGATCTTTGGGGTAAAAGCGATAACGGCGAATGAGGAAATACCGGTTACGCTGGTGACGGTTGAAGCGCAGACGGTACAGCAAACGGTGAAATGTACCGGTAAGGTAGAGGCGAGCCAGAGTCGAGCCGTGTATGTTGAGATTCCCTGTGTCGCCAAAGAGGTATACGTCCAAGAGGGACAGGCTGTTCGGCAGGGAGATCTTTTGTTTTCGGTGGATGCGGAGGCGACGCGGCAAGCGCTGTCGCAGTTGGGAGGTTCCCTGCCGGACGGGGTGACGGACATCACCGATACGCAGGTGACGGCCCCGGTATCCGGTGTTGTTGCCTCGATTAGTGTACGGGCGGGTGAGATCATGGATCACACACAGCCGTGCGCTACGATTGTGTCCGGTGAGGGTATGCAGATTGCCGTGGCGATCCGCGAACGGCATCTGCCGCGTGTGCAGATCGGGCAGAGGGTGATCGTCACGGGTGTGGCCTTTTCAAAGGAGGAATATTTCGGCACGGTGACGGATATTGCGTCCTCGGCCCATCAGGAATATATCGGTACCGTTTCGGAAACTGTGGTTGATGCCGTGATCTCGTTAGATGAGGGGATGACAGACACCTCGTTACGCGCAGGTCTTAACGCCGAGGCCGCCATCATCACGCAGATTGACGAAAACGTCTTGTTGGTACCGTATGACTGTATCACTCAAAACGACGAAGGAGAGGAATGTGTGTATGTCTATCGTGGAAACGGGATTGCAGAGCAACAGATTATCGAGGTGGCCGCGGAATACGCCCAGGGAGTTTTGGTGGTGTCCGGCATATCGGCGGGCGAACGGCTGGTACAGGCTGCGGAAGAATTATCCGGAGCGCGCGTCAATGTGCGGGCGGGATAAGCAATGGAATTGATGAAAAGCGCATTGCGCCAGCTCCTGCGCAAACGCGGACGAACTTTACTGACGGTGGGTGGTATTGCCGTCGGTGTGATGATGGTCTCCATTGTAACGGTGATCGGAAGTATCGGCCGTGCTTTTGTGGATGATGAATTGGATAGTATGGGGGTCAGTGGATTGTCAGTTATGGCGCTGACAACGGATATATTATTGAGTGAGCAAGCGTTGCAGGAAATCCGCGACCTGTCGCAAGTGTCCTCCGCCATGCCACTCATGCTGCAGATTGCCGGCATCTCCACCCCGCGCGGCAGTAGTGACTCTGTGCTGTGTGGCATTGACGCCGGCGCCGGGCAAGTCATTTCCTTAACGTTGTGTCACGGTCGAATGATCTCTGTCGGAGATGTAGCTGCTGCTGCTCCGGTTTGTGTGTTGGATGAAGCGGCTGCGAAGGCTGCGTACGGCAGAGAAAATATCGTCGGGAAAACGATTACCGTTAACATCGGCGAACTGGCAGAGGAGCTGACTGTGATCGGAATTACGCAAACCGGCAGCAGTTTACTGCAGAATATCACCTCCATGATTCCCGGTATGGTGTATCTGCCGTATACCACGCAGCAGCAGATCACCGGACGGCAGGATTTTGACCAGATTGCGGTGCGCACGGTCAGCAGCGATATTACCGAACAAACACAACAGCGAATCGAGAGAGTGCTGGAGCGTTTGTATGACGGGGACGCACCGTTTCGCACAGACAATCTTGCCGCACAAAAGGATCGGCTCGGCCGCATCGTGGACATCATTGCGGGCGTGTTGACGGTGCTCAGCGGCGTATCGCTTGTCGTATCGGGTTTTGGCATCATGACGGTGATGCTGTCATCTGTGAGCGAACGCACACGGGAGATCGGCGTTAAAAAGGCGATTGGTGCTACTCAAAAACGCATTTTAGCGGAATTCTTAGTCGAAGCGGTGCTGCTGTCCTGTGCGGGTGCATTGGTCGGCATGTTGCCGGCGGGAATCCTTTTGATCTTTCTCGGCAAGGCGGTATCGCCGACGGTGTTTTTCGCTCTTGCGGCGTTTTCGGTGTTTATAGGGGTGGTGTTCGGCGTGTATCCCGCGTACAAAGCGTCCAAATTGCCGCCGGTCGTCGCTTTGCGAAGCGAGTAACAAATAAAGACTTTTCACCGTCAGAAATTTGTGATATACTGATATGCGTAATCTATAAAAACAGACGGAGGTCTGCACATGAGATCTGACAACCGCTTGTTGGGGAATGGTGTTCACAGCCTGCTTATCCCCGACACACGATTTAAAACCTCACAACTTACCGTGGCGTTGCTGATGCCGTTGAGTAAGGATACAGTGGAGGAGTACGCTCTTTTGCCGCGACTGCTGATTCGCGGTTGCGCGGCCTATCCTGATTTTACAGCGCTGCACCGTCGCTTGAATCAGCTGTACGGCGCGGCGATAACCGGCGAGGTTGCACGCATCGGTGAAACACAAGCGCTCCTTCTCACGGCTGAATGTACGAGCGATCGCTACGCTATCGGCGGTGAACGGCTGACGGTCGCGTGCGCGGAGCTGCTGTGTGAAATGCTGTTTCGTCCGGTTCTTGAGAACGATGTGTTCCGTAGCGAGGATGTTGAAACGGAACGTCGGTGTCTGGCGGAAGAGGTGCGTGCAGAGATCAACGAAAAACGATGGTACGCGCGTCGTCAGGCAGAGCGGCTGTTGTGTCCGGACGAGGCGTACGGCATCGGACGCTATGGCAGTGCAGAGACCATTGAGTCGTTGACACCCGAAGCGGTTACTGCGGCGTGGCGGCGGGTACTTCGACAGGCATCGGTGCAGTTGATCCTGCAGAGTGACCGAGCATTGCCCGAGGTGGAGCAAACGCTGTGCCGCGAATTTTCTGCCGTTAGCGGCAGGGAACCCCTGGTTTGTCAGACACAAACAGCGGTGCGGTTGCCCGAATTCCGCCGTCAGGTGGAGCGTATGGAGGTGGGGCAATCCAAACTCGTGCTGGGTTTGCGCGCAGGTTGTGTCGAACCGGAGGCGGGCGTCAATGCGGTGCGGCTCATGAACGCGTTGCTGGGTGGGACGGCAACATCGCTGTTATTTAAAAATGTTCGTGAAAAGTTGAGCCTTTGTTATTATTGCTCGTCGGTTTACGATCGCATTAAGGGCGTGCTGTTTGTGCAAAGTGGCGTGGACGAGAAGAACGCCGAGCGCGCGGAGACCGAGATTTTAGCACAGCTGGAGGCGGTTCGTTGCGGTCGGTTTACCGACGAGGAGCTGGAAGCCGCACGTCGCAGTATCGTGCAGAGCTTTGAGGCGGTCAACGATTCGCAGAGTGCTCGATCGGCTTGGTATGTGTCGCAGGCGGTACTTGAAAACCTCAGCACGCCTGAGACAACGCGCGAAGCGATCGAGGCGGTCACGCGCGAAGAGGTGATCGCTGCCGCCGAGCGGGTGCGGTATGAGTGCGCCTATTTGCTGGCACAGAAGGGGGGAACCGCAGATGAGTAACTGGACAGAGCTTACCTGCTCGCACACCGGCGAGCGGTGTTACCATATGCAGCATGCCTCGGGATTGCCAATCTATGTGTGGCCGAAGGAGGGCTATGTTTCCTCCTATGCGGTGTTTGCCACGGATTACGGCGCGATCGATACCGCATACATCGACCCCGAAACAGGGAAAACGGTGGAGCTGCCGGCGGGAATTGCGCACTATCTGGAGCATAAATTGTTTGAAAACGAAGAGTGTGATGCGTTTGAACGATATGCCCAGACGGGCGCTAATGCCAACGCCTATACCTCGTTTGATCATACGGCGTATCTGTTTTCCTGCACACAGAATTTGACAGAGTCACTGGAGATTCTCCTGGATTTTGTACAGGATCCGTATTTCACCGAGCAAACCGTTGAAAAGGAGCGCGGCATTATCGGGCAGGAGATCCGTATGTGCGAGGATTCGCCCTCGCGTACAGTGTTTTGTAACCTGTTGACGGCCTTGTATCACCGTCACCCGGTGCGTATCGATATTGCCGGAACGGTGGAATCCATCGCCGAGATCACACCGGCGTTGCTATACGGTTGCTATGAGAGTTTTTATGACCTGCAGAACATGGTACTGGTCGTTTCGGGTAACGTGACTTGCGAGCAGGTGGAGAGAATCGCAGACCGGATGCTTAAACCCGCAAAGGGCAGCGTACCGCCGCGCGCACCGGTGGATGAGCCGCTCACAGCGGCACAGTCGCGCATCGAGGTGCGTATGCCGGTCTCGGAGCCGCTGTTCTATTTGGGATATAAGGTGCCGCGTGGGGGTGTCAAGAGCGAGTCGGCGGCCGAGCTTGCGGCGGCAGAAGTGCTGCAGGAGCTGCTCGGCGGTCGCGCGAACCCGCTGTATGCCGATCTAATGCGAAAAGGCCTTATTAATGCGTCGTTCGGGTTAGAATATTTTGACGGGCCTGGTTATGGTGTGTGGATCGTAGGTGGTGAATCGCATGATCCTGATGCGGTGTGTGAGGCGTTCCGCGCGGAGATAGCCCGCTTAAAGCGAGAGGGGATCACAAACGAGGAGTTTGAGGCGGCGCGCAACGCGGTTTACGGGCGCTTGGTATCACAGCTTGATAATGTGGAATCGTGCGGAGATCTGGTATTGGAAGCCCACTTCGCAGGCCGGTCGCCGTTTGCCGCACTTGACGAGGTGGCGGCACTTGATATACAATCGGTGTATCGACGCATAGAGTGCGATTTTTCCGAGGACGCGTCTGCGCTCTCGCTGGTGCTGCCTCTCGAAAAGAAAGGATGATCAAAATGGATTCGTACGTTTCGTTCCCGGGACTCGGGTGGACGATCTATTTGGACGAGGAGCTGTTTTCCGTCCCGTTTTTCAATACGGAGATCAGCTTGAGATGGTATGGTTTGTTAATCGCCGTCGGCTTTTTGTTGGCGGCGGTATACGGCTTTCACAACGCCAAGCGCTTTGGTCTGAAAAAAGATCCCATGCTGGATGTTGTACTGGTATGCACCATCATGGCGTTTATCGGGGCGAGATTGTATTACGTCTTGTTTTCAGACGACCGTTCGCAGTATTTTGCGGACCCCGTTACCATTCTATATGTGTGGAAGGGCGGGCTGGGAATCTACGGTGGTGTGATCGGTGCGTTTGTTACCGCACTGTGGATGTGTCCGTTGCGCAAGGTGGATACATTACGGATGTTCGATATTGCGTCGATCGGCTTTCTGATTGGACAGGCGGTCGGCAGATGGGGCAATTTCTTTAACCAGGAAGCGTACGGCGGCAACACCCAGATGCCGTGGGGTATGACGGGTAGCTGGATCTCGAACCCCTCAAATCCCTTGGCGGGTGTGGGCTATGATCCCGACATTCCTGTGCACCCCACCTTTTTGTACGAATCCTTATGGTGCGTGTTAGGTTTTGTGCTGTTACATATTGTGTCTCGCAAGGCGTACCGTTTCAAAGGACAGCTGTTTTCCATGTACATCATGTGGTACGGAACTGGCCGATTCTTTATCGAGCTGTTGCGCACCGATAGCTTGTATCTGTTCACGATGAAGGTATCCTGTCTGGTGGCGGTGCTGTCCGTGATTGGCGGCGCTATTCTGTTCTTCATCTTTAAAAACCGGGATAGCCACTTGCTAAAAGGGGCGCCTGATGACGGGGTGACCATTCCACTTGCTGATCCGCAATTGTTGATGCGCGAAGCGGAAGACGCAGAGGAAAAGAAAATCATTGAGGAGGATACCCATGGCGAAGAAAATTGACGGAAAAGCCATTTCGGCTGCCGTGCGGCAGGATTTGGCAAAAGAGGTTGAACAATTAAAGGCTGCGGGAACGACACCGGGACTTGCGGTGATCATTGTGGGTGACGATCCCGCTTCCCGCGTGTACGTGAACAACAAAAAGAAGGGCTGCGCCGAGATCGGCATCTATTCCGAGGAAATCGCGCTGCCTGCCGATACCACGCAAGAGGAGTTGCTCGCGCACGTGGAAGCGCTCAACACGCGTGAGGATATTGACGGTATCTTGTGTCAACTGCCGCTGCCATCGCATTTGGACGACAAGGCGGTGATTGCCGCTATCGCACCGCACAAGGATGTGGATGCGTTCCATGCCGCGAACGTCGGGCACATTATGATCGGTGACTATTCATTCTTGCCCTGCACACCTGCCGGTGTGATGGAACTGTTACATCGCAGCGGCATTTCGGTGGAAGGCAAGGAGTGTGTCGTAATCGGGCGCAGTAATATTGTGGGCAAGCCGATGGCGATGCTGCTGCTGCACGAAAATGCGACCGTGACGATGTGCCACTCCCGCACCCGTGAACTCAAAGAGGTTTGCCGCCGCGCGGACGTAATCGTTGCAGCAGTTGGGAAGGCCGCGTTTGTGACACCGGATATGGTTAAACCCGGCGCCGTTGTGATCGACGTCGGCATGAACCGCAATGCCGAGGGCAAGCTGTGTGGGGATGTGGACCCCGCAGTAGACGAGGTCGCGAGTTATCTCACACCCGTTCCCGGTGGGGTTGGTCCGATGACCATTGCGATGCTCCTTAAGAATACGGTGACCGCCGCACGCCGGCGCGCTAAACAGGCAAAAAATTGAGGTCATAAAAAACCGAACAAATTTTCGTTTTTTGCTTGACTTTTGGAAAACGGGTTGCTATAATGACATTGAAAGAAACATCTGTTCGCATTTTTCGAACGGGGCAAAAGGAGTTTTTGTCATGATCTTCAGTGTTGTTGCAGCGGCCGTATTCGGCGCGGTAAGCTTATACATGATAACTGCAGCGAAGTGTACGGTAACCCACCGCATGGCGTGGATCCCGCTGTCTATGGCGGCGATGGAGCTTGCTATGTGCGACGTTCTCGAAATGGGTGAGTATCCTGTTTTGACTGCTGTTTTGATGCTCTGCCGTTTGACGGTGTTGGCCTGTTGTGCGCTGTCGATGAAGCGGGATGCGGCTGTGGCACGCAATCGCCGTCGTCGGCGCGAGGTGTGGCGCCGTGTTGCGTATGATATGACTGCCGAACTGCAGACAATGCCGGCTGAACGCTGTGCTTAATAGGATTCTTTAACGCACAACCTTGATCGCCCGGTCGAAAAAGCCGGGCGATTTCTCTTGCTTTTCTCTAAAGAACCGTATACAATGGTTGAGAAATGTATGGGGGCGATTTCGTAATGTGGAATAATTTCTTAACGGTTGGGCAACAGGTGTTGATCCTGTTTGCGCTCGTGCTGGTAGGGTATATTCTCGGGAAAAAGAAGATTATAACGGATAAGGGCGGCAAGGTCTGCTCTGATCTGGCGCTGCTGATAGCCACGCCCTGCGTGATCATCAAATCCTTTCAGCGTGAATACAGCACTCAGCTGTTATACGAGTTGTTGATTGCGTTGGTGGTAGCGTTCGGATTGCACATCGTGGCGATCGTGATCACTCATATTGTGTACCGCAGGGATACACCAACCACTCGCGTTTATCGCGCCTCCACGGTATTGTCAAACGCCGGTTTTATGGGATTGCCGCTGCAGCAGGCGGTGCTCGGTGACCAAGGTGTGATGTATGGCGCGACCTATGTGGTGGCGATGAGCGTTACCATGTGGAGCTACGGTTTACTGATTATGGACAAATCAAACGGCAAGGTGCCGGTTCGTAAAATGGTGTTCAGTCCGGGTGTGATCGGTCTGGTGGTCGGCCTGCTTCTGTTTGTCTGCCGTATTTCCTTGCCGGAGATCATCTTTACACCGGTGCAACATTTAGGCAATCTAAACACACCGTTGCCGATGTTGTTTGCCGGCTATTACTTATCCAAAGTGAACATGAGGCAGGCGTTGAAAAAAGGGAGCGATTATGGTGCGCTTGCGATGCGCCTGTTGGTTGTGCCGGCGATAAGCATTGTGCTGATGTATGTATGTGGCATCCGTGGCGTCATGCTTCTCTCGATGGCGGTGGCGTCGACGGCTCCCACCGCGGTGGCAGTCGCAATGTTCGCTGATCGGTATCATCAGGACGCTGAAACGTCAATCAATCTTGTCGCGTTGTCCACCTTGTTCTCGGTGGTCACAATGCCAACGATTCTGGCTGTGGTTCAAGTGTTTGCATAGCAAAATATTGTGGTTAAGTGGTATCTGCCCTCGGGGCAGATACCACTTTTTGTATACCAAAAATTAGTCATAGAAATTCGCGATTACGGGT
This sequence comes from Clostridia bacterium, assembly GCA_017547465.1. Taxonomy (GTDB): domain Bacteria; phylum Bacillota; class Clostridia; order Oscillospirales; family Acutalibacteraceae; genus RGIG3009. The sequence goes on from JAFYPN010000087.1 coordinate 27,059, forward strand.
TGATTTTTTCATAAAAGGGGGTATAATATAGTCACTGTGGTGCGAAGTGGTGTAAAGTGGTGATTTTCCACATTTTCCACCGAGTTTTCCACAACACCCCGGAATGCTAATGACGGAGAATGCAGGATGTTATACGGAAGATTCCAACATAATATCGACGCAAAAGGCCGGTTGTTCGTACCCGCCAAGCTGCGTGACAAGCTGGGTAGTCTGTTTATTGCCGCGGCTGTCATGGATCATTGCGTGTGCCTGTATTCGATGGACGAATGGGAAAAGCTGCAGGAGGGTTTGGCACAAAAACCCATGACGCAAGCGCGCAAGCTGCAGCGGTACTTATCGGCGAATGCCGTGGACGTGCAGGTTGATGCACAGGGCCGTATTTTGCTTCCTCGCCACTTGCTGGAATATGCGGGTCTTGAAAAAGAAGCACTGGTTATTGGTGCCGGTAACCGCGCCGAGGTGTGGAATCCCGCTGCGTATGAAGCGGATATCGACAGCATGACCTCAGAAGAAGTTGAGGCAGAATTCGCCGAACTGGGCTTCTGATATGAAGGAGATACAAACAGCCGGAGAATATCATCTCCCGGTTTTGTTGGAAGAAACGATAAACGCCTTAAATATCCGATCGGACGGCATTTATGTTGATGGTACGGCGGGCGGTGGCGGACACTCGTTTGCGATCGCTTCACAGCTTAAAAGCGGACGATTGATCTCGCTTGACCAGGATCCTGACGCGATTGAGCAGACCTCTAAGCGGCTTGCCGGCCTGCCGGCAACCGTGGTGCATCGCAACTTCCGTTACATGGACAAGGTGTTGCGTGAGCAACAGATCGATCGGGTGGACGGTGTGCTCTTGGACATCGGCGTTTCCTCGCACCAGTTAGACGAGCCAGAACGTGGTTTCTCCTACCACGCGGATGCGCCATTGGACATGCGCATGAGCCAGGAGGGTGTCACGGCGGCGGATTTGATTAGAGAGCTTTCCGAGCAGGAACTTGCCGACATCTTCTATCGTTTCGGCGAAGAAAAATTTTCTCGTCCCATTGCGCGTGCGATAGCACGGGCACGGCAACAGCAGCCGATCAAAACTACCGCGCAGCTTGGGGAGATTATCAAGGGTGCGGTCCCCGCGGCGGTTCGTCGGGATGGACATCCTGCACGCAAGGTGTTTCAGGCACTGCGCATTGCGGTCAATGCCGAGTTGGATTGTTTGTCCGAAGCGTTGGATATTGCCTTTGACAATTTACGAGAAGGTGGTCGCCTGGCGGTCATCACCTTTCATTCTTTAGAAGATCGACTCGTCAAACAGCGGTTTGCCGCTTTCTGCAAGGGTTGTGAATGTCCGCCGGAATTCCCGGTGTGCGTTTGCGGGCGCACCCCCGCCGGGCGGCTCGTGACGAAAAAACCGATTGAGGCTTCCGCTAAGGAGCTGGCACAGAACACAAGAAGCCGTAGTGCAAAGTTGCGTTGCATTGAAAAAACCCACGAACGATACGAGGACACCACCGTATTCTGACAAGAAAGGAGAGAGCGTCATGGCAACTTACGGATCCGAAGCGTACGATTTATCCATGTATGAACCGAAAGCAAAGATCAGAGCTCTCCCCGGTAAAAAAGCGACCAAGGCGGATAAACGCCGTGCGCGTATGCAAAAGCTGCTCAACACGGTGGTGACCGCCATGGTTTCCGGTGCGGTGTTACTGGTGATTGCTTTCATGATCTCCAGTCAAGCTCGTCTGACGGAGCTCAACAGCGCCATCAGTCAAGCGGAAACAACCCTTGGTGAGGCGGTAGGCGAGGCAAAACGTCTTGAAAGCGAGCTTGCCGCCCAGACCTCCGCGCAGAGCGTGGAAGAATACGCAGAAAGCGTGGGACTCCGCCAGGTAGAATCCGGCCAGATCGACTATATCACGGTGACGCCGGTAACCCCGGCGTTGCCCGATGGCAGCGCAGGGTTCTGGGCAACTGTCTGGAACACGCTGACGGCATGGCTGCAATAGACGAGTTCTATATCGAGGAGACTTCGGCATACAATAGAAGGAACCTCGGACGGTGAGAGTTGGGATGTTAGTGTCTTGACTCTCTTTTCTTTCCTTAGCCGATTGTCATCGGCCGGATCAAAGCGAGGTGATCGGAATGTCAACAAAGCGAACAAACCAAGCACAGACGGCAGGCCTGACCCGCCCTATGCGAACACGTACGGTGATCTGCATTACGGCGACATTCCTGTGCCTTGCGCTTCTTATGTGCCAGTTGTTCCGCATCCAGGTCCTCGAGCAGGATGAGTGGCAAAAGCAGGCGGTTGCGCAGCAACTCGCTGACATTCAGATATCTGCCAATCGGGGTCAGATCTACGATGCCAATATGTCGGTGTTGGCGCTGACACGTGAGGTGTGCACCATTGTTATGGCACCGTGTAATATTCGTCGCGAAGTCACCCGTCAGAAGATCGCGGATGAATTGTCTGTCATGCTTGAGATAGACCGCGAAACCCTGTATCAGCAAACATTGGATAGCGACTCACAGTATAAAGTGATCAAATCGAAGGTGGATAAAGCAGTTGGGGACACCTTTATTGAATGGGTCAACGAGAACAGTCTTGGTGGTGTGTTCCGTATCGTCACCGACTATAAACGGGAATATCCCCTGAAAAACACCCTTTCTTGTGTGCTTGGGTTTGTGGGTAAGGATAACGTTGCCCGCGAAGGCCTTGAATTGCAATACGACCAGGTGCTGTCCGGTACGCCCGGACGTATGGTGGCGGCGCAGAACACCTATGGTGACCATCTGCCCACCTCCTTGCAATATGAATATACCGTGGACGCGACCGACGGCAACAGTCTGGTGCTGTCGGTGGACCAATACATCCAGCAGGTAACGGACAAATATCTGCAGGATGCACTGACCGAATTTAAAGCCACCAATCGTGGTTGTGCCATTGTGATGGATGTAGATACCGGTGCAATTCTTGCCATGTCCACTAAAGGGGACTACGATCCCAACGATTACTTGACCATCGCGGATCCCACCGTGGCGGAAAAAATTGCGTTGTTGTCCGGTCAAGAGCAATCCGATGCGATTGTAGCGGCTCGTTTGGAGCAATACCGCAACAAAGCACTTGATTTTTACGAGCCGGGCTCTGTGTTCAAGACCTTTACGGCTGCTATGGGCATGGAAGAGGGCTTGGTCACGGAGGAAAGTCCTTTCTATTGCAACGGCATGTTTCATATCGCGGACCGCGATATGAAATGCTGGATTCATCCCAAAGGCCATGGTCAGCAGAACTTCGTACAGGCAATTGCCAACTCCTGCAACCCTTCGTTCATGACGCTGGGCACACGTATCGGCACCAAGTTGTTTTCCAAATACTATGCCGGTTTCGGATTTACCGCTAAAACCGGGGTTGATCTGCTTGGCGAACAGAACGTTACAAGCGGGTTGTATCACTTGCCGGAAAATATCACGCAGGTGGATGTTGCGGCGTCTTCAATCGGACAGACTTTCAAAGTAACGCCCCTGCAGATGGTCACGGCCATGTCCGCCGTGGCAAACGGCGGGTATCTCATGCAGCCGTATATTGTTCAGAAAGTTCTGGACAGCGACGGCAATGTTATTGCCAACACCGAGCCCGTCGTCAAACGCCAGATGATCTCGGAGAACACCTCCGAACGCATTTGTGCGATGTTGGAAAACGCCGTCAGCGGCGGATCTATCAAAAATGCGTACATTTCCGGCTACCGTGTAGCCGGAAAGACGGGCACGTCCGAAAAGACCGAAACCAAATCCGAGGAGGATAAGGATGCGAACGTTGAAATTATCGCTTCCTTCGGCGGTTTTGCACCGGCGGATGATCCTCAGGTCGCGGTATTGGTAATGGTCGACGAACCGCAATACTTAAAATCGGGCGGCGGCGTTGCTGCGCCTTGCGCCAAAAAGATACTCAAGGATATTCTCCCGTATCTTGGTGTGGAACCGAATTACACCGAGGAGGAGATCGCAAGCCTGGATCGCAGTGTCCCCAATGTGGTGGGAGCGACCGTTTCTGCGGCGGCAACCACCCTGAAGGCTTCTACGCTGACATATCACACCATCGGCAACGGGAACACCGTTGTCAAGCAGGTGCCGACGAGCGGCACCTCCATCCCGAAGGGTGGGGCGGTGTGGCTGTACACGGATAACCGAGAGACCCAGATGACCACCGTTCCCGATTTTTCGGGCCGCACCGTCGCACAAGTCAATCAGGCGGCGAACACGGCCGGTGTCAACGTGTTACTATCCGGTATTAGCACGGCTTCCGGTACGCCGACCGCCACACGGCAATCGGCGGCGGCCGGACAGAAGGTGCCCAAGGGCACCGTCATCACGGTTGAATTTACCTACGCAGACACCATCTATTAGTCAATACATTTTCTTTGAGAGGACGCCTGTTTATGAAACGCATTCATCGACAGGACGTTTCAATGCGGGTTCCTTCCCGTCGGACGTGGCAACGCGCACTTATCATACTAACGCTCATCGTCGGTTGCTTTTGTGTGGTATGCGGTAAGCTGGCGGCGTTGCAGATTGTCGGACACGACGAGTGGCAAGCCTTGGCTTCGGAGCAGCAATTGGCAGACAGCGCTATCTCGGACAAACGCGGCACGATCTATGATCGTAACGGTGCTGTGCTGGCACAAAGTGTAGAGGTCGCAACCGTCGTCATGATGCCGGCGGAAATACCGGACGAGTCTGTACGGCTGATGATTTGTGCTGAGCTACCGGAGCTGCTGAGTATCGATGCGATGAAGTTGGAAAAGCAAACCAAAAAGACCGGCTCGCGGTATGAGGTCGTCAAGTCGAAAATCGGCGAAGCTCTGCGTACCACCTTTATCGAATGGGTAAAGGAAAAGAATCTCACCGGCGTGTTTCGTGTGATTCAAGACTATAAACGCGAATATCCGCACGGTAGTACGTTGTCCTGTGTGCTGGGGTTTACCGGAACGGATAACACCGGTCTTGAGGGCTTAGAGGCGAAATATAACGAGTTGCTTGCCGGCAAAGCGGGCAGGGTCATCACCACAAAAAACGGATGGGGAGATGCATTCCCCAACGATATTCAATACGAAACCACCATCGACGCGGAGGAGGGCGAGAGCTTGTACCTCACGGTTGATGTGAACATTCAAAAGATTGTGGAAAACTACTTGGAGGTGGCAGTCGCGGAAACGGGCGCTGCCAACCGAGCGAGTGCGATCGTGATGGATGTGTACACCGGCGAGGTGCTGGCAATGGCGACCAAGGGGGATTATGATCTTAACAATCCCCGTGTTCTGCAAAACCCGGATACGGCGGCGCAGATCGCGCTGTTGGCGGGTGACGAAAAATCTGACGCCTTGCTTACTGCCTTGCAAAAGCAGTGGAAAAACAAGGCCATCTCCGAATTCTATGAACCGGGCTCGGTGTTCAAGATTTTCACCGCCTCGGCGGCGTTGGAAGAGGGGTTGATCTCGGAAAATTCCGATTTTTTTTGCAACGGCACGTATACGATGGCGGGCGTGCGCACCATGAAATGCCACGTGTTCCCGCGCAGTCACGGCAGTCAGACCTTAGCGGAGGCAATCTCGCATTCCTGCAACCCCGCGTTTATGAAGATCGGCTCGCTGCTCGGTACGGGCCTGTTTCCTGTTTACCACGAGCGGTTTGGGTTTACCGCTCTTACCGGCATTGATATGCTGGGTGAGGCGCGCGTTACCCCAACGCTGTATCACAGTGCATCTGCCATTACGGCGGTGGATGTGGCGACCTCGTCGATTGGGCAGACGTTTAAGGTGACTCCCATTCAGATGATTACGGGGGTGAGCGCCGTCGCGAGCGACGGCAATCTCCGTACGCCGTACGTTGTCAGTCGCAGCGTGGCGGCTGACGGAACCGAAAGGGTTGTGAATACCCCTACCGTGCGCACTCGCGTTATTTCGAATAACACGGCTTCGCGTATGCGGACCATGTTGGAGGGCGTTGTGGACGGCGGTGGTGCGAAAAACGCGTATGTCGCGGGATACCGCGTGGCGGGAAAGACCGGCACTTCTGAGAAAACCGATCAGGCGGCCGCTGCCAACGGCCGAAAAAATGCGGTGGCGTCTTTCTGCGGTTTTGCACCGGCAGACGATCCACGTATCGCGGTCATCGTGATGATCGACGAGCCGCAGACGTATATCCGCTACGGTGGAACGCTGGCGGCACCTGTGGCACAAAAAATATTTGCCGATGTGCTGCCGTATCTGGATGTCGAGCCGCAGTATACCGAGGACGAGTTGAAAACATTGTGCACCACGGTGCCGGATGTCACCGGTAAACCGCTTTCCGCAGCGGTTAACACACTGAAAAGTGCCGAGCTGTCCTATCGCGCTGTCGGTGACGGCACGGTGACTGCGCAAAGTCCTCCGGCGGGCACGGCGATCACCAAAAACGGAACCGTGGTTCTGTATACGGATGGGCAACAGCTTGAACAAGCAATTGTGCCGGATGTTACGGCGAAAACGCTGCTGGAGGCAAACGAGTTGCTCACCGATGCGGGATTGAATGTCCGTATTATCGGCTGGACGGACGAGGTGGATGACCTCAATACACAGCGACAGGCGGTCGTCGCCGAACAATCGATTGAAAAGCTAAGTGCCGTTGCGAAGGGAACGGTTGTGGAGGTGCGCATCCTGTACAGGGACGCGATCGAATAGGGGTGTCGATATGAAACTGCTCAACGTATTACAAGATATTTGGACAACGGGTTTTCGGGACGATGTCGAGATCACGGAACTTTGTCGCGATTCCCGTAAGATCACGAAGGGGTGCTTGTTTGTGTGTATTGCCGGCACCAAGATCGACAGCCATCAGTTTGCGGCTGCGGCTCTGGAAAAGGGAGCGGCAGCGGTGGTGTGTGAGCGTGATTTAGGGTTGCCTCAGCAGATTCTTGTGAAGGACGGTCGTGCCGCGTGGGCACAGTTGTGCGCGAATTGGTTTGATCGCCCATCCGAAAAGCTGTGTATCATCGGCATCACGGGTACAAACGGTAAAACCAGCACGTCGTATCTGCTTAAGAGTATTCTGGAACGAGCGGGATATACGGTCGGTCTGGTCGGCACGATCCAGAACATGATCGGTGACCGTGTGGTACAAACCGGGCAAACCACCCCTGATCCGTATGAATTACAGCAGTTGTTTGCGGCGATGGTGGATGCGGGTTGTCGGTATGTGGTGATGGAGGTATCGTCCCACGCGCTCGATCAGGAGCGGGTGACGGGCTGTCGCTTTGCCGCAGGCGTGTTTACCAATCTTACACAGGACCATTTGGATTATCACGGCACGATGGAGCAGTACGCCGCCGCTAAAAAGCGACTGTTCGCGATCAGCGACACGGCGATTTTGAACATAGACGATCCGTGGTATCGTACGATGCGTGAAGCACTTCCGTGCCCGGCGATCACATATTCCGCGGTGAGTGCCGATGCCGATTACACGGCGCACAATCTGCGCCAGCGTCCGGACGGCGTCGATTTTGAGCTTGTAACCACCGGCTCAATCGGTAGAGTGAAGCTCAAAACGCCGGGTCGTTTTTCGGCGTATAATGCGTTGGCGGCGGCCGCCTGTGCACTGACGCTGGGCCTTCCCTTCGACGAGGTAACAGCGGCACTGTGTGATGCCGCGATCATCAAGGGACGTGCCGAGGTCGTTCCCACAGGTCGTGATTTTACGGTGGTCATCGACTATGCACACACACCCGACGGTCTACAAAACATTTGCGAAACCCTGAACGCGTGTAAGGCGGGGCGGCTTGTAACCGTGTTTGGCTGCGGCGGTGATCGTGACCGCACCAAGCGCCCCAAAATGGCGGCTGTTGCGGCAGCACTGTCGGATGTGGTGGTGGTTACCTCGGATAACCCGCGTACGGAAGATCCGCACGCAATCATTGAGGATATTGTGGCGGGCCTGTCCGATACGAGTGTTCCGTACGAGGTCATTGACGATCGGATCGAGGCGATTCACTGGGCGATCCGTAACGCGAAAGCGGGGGATACCATCCTCCTCGCGGGCAAGGGCCATGAAACCTATCAGATCTTAAACAGCGGGACCATCCATCTGGATGAGCGGGAAGTTGTGGCAGCTGCCTTGAATGCGAATAACACCTAGAGGGTAATCTTGCTCTGCCCTAAACGGTGAAATGAGGAGTACAAAATATGGGTATACTATCGGCTGTATGGATCGTGACAGCGCTCGTGGCGTTCGTTTTATCCGAACGGTTAGGAAAGATACTGATTCCGGTATTGCATCGGCTGAAATTCGGACAGACGATTCGTGACGAGGGCCCCGCGTGGCACAAAGCCAAACAGGGCACTCCTACGATGGGCGGCATCATCTTTATCGGCGCGATGCTGATCGTGGTACTGCCGGCTATGCTGGTCTGTCAACTGTTTCTGCCGGTCAAAATCGTCACCGATGCGGACACCGTTGCCACGGTCACGCGGCTGTTTGCCGGCCTTGTGATGGCGATCGGCTTTGGCTTAATCGGATTTTTGGACGATTATATCAAGGTTGTCAAAAAACGCAATTTAGGATTGACAAGTCGTCAGAAGCTTCTGATGCAGATCGCCTTGTCCGGGGGATATGCACTGCTTGTGTATCTGACGGGCGGCACACAAATCGAAGTTCCGTTTTACGGAACCTGGACGGCGGACCTTTGGTTTATACCGATCGCGGTGTTTATCATCGTCGCCATGACCAACGCCACCAATTTGACCGATGGGGTAGACGGTCTATGCGGTTCGGTGTCGGTGATCGTTTGTCTGTTTTTACTCATTCTGTGTGGTGATTCGCTCGGCTACGGTATGGTAACGGTGGCGGCGGCAGGTGCGATCGGCGGTTTCTTGGTATGGAATTTCCATCCGGCACGGGTGTTTATGGGCGATACCGGATCGCTGTTTATCGGCGGCGTGCTGTGCGCGGTTGCGTTTGGTATCGGCAGACCGCTGCTGCTGCTGCCGATGGGTATCGTGTATTTCTTTGAAACGGTCTCGGTCATGTTGCAGGTCGGCTATTTCAAGTTGACCGGTGGCAAGCGCTTGTTCAAAATGAGTCCGTTGCATCATCATTTTGAGTTGTGCGGATGGAGTGAGAACAAGATCGTCGCGGTTGCGTCCCTTACAGCCATAGCAGGTTGTACGGTCGCGCTACTGATTACGGTATTCTAGTAAAACGTTGTAAGGAGAGAGCGATTATGGCAAAACGGGTCATAGCGGAACACGCGGCACCGGATAACGCGCTGACCGAAAAAAAGCGGATACGCTTGTTTTCCTTCGCTACCGGCTTTGATATGCCGTTTTTTATCTTGCTGATCCTCGTATTAGCGGTTGGTCTGGTTTGCCTGTATTCCGCCAGTTTTGCCTATTCTTATTATCGCAATGGCGGCGACAGCCACTTTTACATTAAGCGGCAGCTGATCTATGCCATCGTCGGCGTGATTGGTATGATCGGCGTTTCGTTTGTGGATTATCATGTTCTCAGGCGGTTTGCTGTACCGATTATGCTTGGCTCGTGGGGGCTTTTGTTCTTGGCTATGTTGCTTCCGGAGATCCAGAACGTGCATCGCTGGATCCGTCTGGGACCGATCAGCATTCAACCGTCTGAGATTGCGAAATTTGCGATTATTCTCTTGTTTGCACACATCATATCGCGAAATCCGGAGGGAATCAAATCACTGAAGAAGGGGTTTCTTCCATTATTGGGTGTTCTCGGCTTTACGGCGGTTTTGATTTTGGTGGAGCCGCATTTGTCCGGCACGATCTTGTTGTTGATGATCGGTCTGGTTATGCTGTTTATCGGGGGCGCACGCTTGCCGCATCTGGGTACGATCGTTGCGATCGGCGTAGTCGGTGTGGTGGTCATGGTTGTGTTTTTGGGCTACGAACAGGACCGTATTGATGTGTGGCTGGACCCTATCGGTGTGTACACATCGGATGTGGTGTATGAGTCGGGGCAGACCGGCCGCGACGCCGCCTGGCAGACGGTACAATCGCTATACGCAATCGGCTCCGGTGGTCTGATGGGCGAGGGGCTCGGCAACTCGCGGCAAAAGCACTCGTTCTTGCCGGAACCGCAGAACGACTTCATTTTCGCCATTGTGTGTGAGGAATTGGGGTTTGTTGGTGCCGTTCTTATTATTTTGTTATTTGCCGCATTGGTGTGGCGCGGGTTCGTTATTGGGATGCGCGCCCCTGATAAGTTTGGTTCGATGTTGGCGATCGGCTTGATTGCGCAAATCGGCATTCAGGTGGTTTTCAATCTGGCGGTGGTAACCAATTCGTTCCCCAATACGGGTATCAGCTTGCCGTTTTTTAGTTACGGTGGCTCATCACTGATTATGCTGCTGGCGCAGATGGGCGTACTGCTGTCGGTTTCTCGGCAGACAAAGCAGCGGGCAGGGGGATAAGTATGCGTATATTGATGGTAGGTGGCGGCACGGCGGGGCATATTAATCCTGCGCTGGCAATCGCCGACACGATCAAACACAAACATGCTGATGCGGCGATATTGTTCGTCGGTGTCAAGGGAAAAATGGAGACCAGTCTTGTTCCGGCGGCGGGGTATCCGCTGAAGACCGTAACGGTGCAAGGGTTTCAGCGCCGCTTGTCCTTGAAAAATATCGGTCGTAACGTGGCGGCGGCCTACCACGCGGTTACCGCGGGATGGGAAGCCGAGCGAATTATTAAGGAGTTTTCCCCCGATCTTGCCATCGGTACCGGCGGGTATGTGTGTGGGCCGGTGTTGCGCCAAGCAGCGCGATCCGGGGTGCCGATTTTGTTACACGAGTCGAATGCGTTGCCGGGAGTTACCGTCAAAATGCTGGCAAAGTACGCAAAAGCCCTCATGATCGCGAACGATGCCGCGCGCAAGCATTTGCCGGAGGGAACCCGTGTGGTGGTCACCGGCAATCCGTTGCGTCGTGATTTTACGGCGGTGGACCGCCATACCGCACGCCGCGAGCTCGGTGTGGATGAGCGGCCGCTCGTGTTGTGCTTTGGTGGCAGCTTGGGCGCACGTCGCCTTAACGAAGCGGTAGCGGGTGTGTTAAAACATAACCAAACCGCGGGCAAACTCCAATTTATTGTGGGGACCGGAAAAGGCGAAAATCATCAGAGAATGCAGACGTTGCTTAAAGAGCTTGGTGTAAGTCCCGACGGTGTTCATGTACGGGTACGGGAATACATCGACGATATGCCTCGCTGTATGGCGGCGGCGGATCTTGTCATTTCTCGTTGCGGCGCGATGACGCTCAGCGAGCTGCCCGCTATGAAAAAACCTGCCATTTTGATACCGTCGCCGTATGTGGCGGAAAATCATCAGTTTTATAACGCGATGGCATTGGCGGATCGCGGTGCTGCTGTCTGTATCGAGGAAAAAGATTTGACAGACGCACGTTTGTGGGATACCATAGAAAAGACGGCGCTGTCGCCCGATTCACTTGCCCGTATGGGGCAAGCCGCCGGGGAAGTGGCTGTGTTGGATGCGCACGAGCGCATTTATGCGGTTGTTCAAGAGGTGCTCAACATATAACGAACCGTCTGTCACCTTTTTTGCCTGAAATCATAGGATGGGGTATACGACCTTATCGGTTGATTTCGGGATAGGGGTGAACGACGATGTCAAAGCTGATTGTCGAGGGTGAGCACCGATTAAACGGTGTCGTACATATTCACGGAGCAAAAAACAGTGCGTTGCCGATCTTGGCGGCTACCTTTCTTGCCGGAGAGGTGTGCGAGATCGAAAATTGTCCGTTGTTGTCGGACGTTCACGCGGCGATCAAGATTCTGGAGCATTTAGGATGCCGGATCGAGCGGGAGGGACATACCGTCCGTGTGGATGCGTCACAGGCGGGCGGGTACGAGGTGCCGGACACACTGATGCGGGAAATGCGATCGTCCATCGTGTTTCTCGGTGCGATTGCGGCGCGTACCGGGCGCGCACAACTCTCTTTTCCGGGCGGCTGTGAGTTGGGGCCTCGCCCGATCGATCTGCATTTGGCGGTGTTACGCCAGTTGGGTCTTTGCATTGACGAGGAGGGCGGGAAGCTGCTTTGCCGCGTGCGAGGCCGGTTAGTGGGTTGTCCGATCTCGCTGTCGTTTCCCAGCGTGGGAGCGACCGAAAACATTTTGTTAGCGGCAGCGACAGCGCGTGGCACGACCACCATCTTTAATGCAGCCAGAGAACCGGAGATCGTGGATCTGTGTAATTTTCTGATCGCTTGTGGTGCGCATATCCGCGGAGCGGGCGAGGGAACGATTATCATTGAGGGTGTTGACCGTTTGCATGGTTGCCACCATCGGGTGATTCCCGACCGCATTGAAACCGCAACGTATATGGGTGCGGCGGCGATCACGGGCGGATCGTTGTTGCTTAAAGAGGTCTGCCCCGAACATGTGCAGGCGCTGATACCGGTGTTTGAAGAAACCGGCTGTCAGGTTACCGCTTGGCGGGGCGAGTTGCTTGTCAACGCTCCGGGACGGTTGCGCCGTATCCGCACGGTGCGCACGTTGCCGTATCCCGGTTTTCCAACCGACGCACAGGCACTGATTATGGCGCTCAGCAGTGTAGCGGAAGGTACCAGCGTTTTTATTGAAACTATTTTTGAGAGCCGGTATAAACACGTGTGTGAGCTGATGCGTATGGGCGCACACATTAAAGTCGAGGGGCGGGTCGCCGTTGTGGAAGGTGTTTCCACTCTGTGTGGCGCGCCGGTGGAATGTACCGATCTGCGCGGAGGTGCCGCCTTGGTGCTGGCAGGGCTTGCGGCACAAGGCATCACCGAAATCACCCAGCTACAGCATATCGAACGAGGCTATGAAGCCATGGCAGAAACCCTTGCGGGGGTTGGTGCACATATCGTTTTACAATCCGGATACGGAGCGGATACATGAAAAAGAGACAGTCACAACCGAAACGCCAAAACAGCCAGAAGCGGAAACGGAACCGCTTCCGGCTGTTTGTCGTGCTGTCGATTGTGAACATACTGCTTGTTGTGTTTACGGTTTTGCTGTTGCCGGCGGCACTCAGCAAGCCTAACGCAGACGGCCGGGACAAGCCGTCAACGCTTGGGA
>JAFYPN010000010.1 GCA_017547465.1 Clostridia bacterium
CGCTTGAGAAGCAATGGACGAACAAGGCAATTTCGGAATATTACGAACCGGGTTCTGTGTTTAAAATGTTCACCACGGCAATGGCGCTTGAGGAAGGTGTTGCCACGGAAAACAGTTCGTATTTTTGCGGTGGTGCGGAAACGGTGCTGGACACGACGGTTCATTGCCATGTGTATCCCAACGCACACTCCACACAATCGCTCGGGGATGCGATCTGCAATTCCTGCAACCCGGCGTTTATTCAGATCGGACTGTCGGTAGGACGCGATCTGTTCTACAAGTATTACACGGGCTTCGGTTTTACGGAAGCCACTGATATCGATATGCTTGGGGAGGGTTCCATCTCGCAGAGTCTGTACCACTCGCGGGATGATCTGGATCCCGTCCAGCTGGCGGTTTCCTCGATGGGTCAGACCTTCAAGCTGACACCGATCCAGATGATCACGGCAATCTCGTCAATTGCGAACGGCGGTAAACTGTTACAGCCTTACGTTGTCAAGCAAGTGCTGGATGCCGACGGTAACGTGGTTTCCAATACGGGTACAACTGTCAAGCGTCAGGTGATTTCGTCCGATACCGCATCGCGTGTGTCGGAGCTGTTACGCGTAGCGGTCGAATCGGGCGGCGGTAAAAACGCCTACGTCGCAGGATATCGCGTGGCGGGTAAAACGGGTACGTCCGAAAAGACCGAAACGGGCGGCGCCAACGTCGTTGCCTCGTTCGGCGGCTTTGCTCCTGCGGATGATCCGCAGATCGCCGTACTGGTGCTGATCGACGAACCGCAATGTGCTGTGCGCTACGGCGGCACGATCGCGGCACCTGTTGCGAAGAAGATCCTGCAGGATACCCTGCCGTATCTCGGCATTGAACCGCACTATACGCAAAGCGAGCTTGCCGATCTTAACCGCAGCACACCCGCTGTAGAGGGCATGGATATCGGCACAGCGGAAGCAATGGTGCAAAGCGAAGGCTTGACCGTTCGCGTGAAAGGCGACGGCGGCACGGTTGTCAAGCAGGTTCCCGAAGCAGGTCAGTCGATCCCGGCGGAGGGTACAGTGGTGTTGTATACCGACCAACTCAGTTATGAATCCGAGACAACGACCGTTCCCGATTTTACGGGCTATTCCGTATCGGGTGCGTCGGAGCTGGCGGCAATGTACGACCTGAACCTGCATCTGAGCGGTACCGATCTCGAAGACGGCGGTGCGCTGGCTTCGGTACAGAGTATCGCGCCGGGAACGGAAGTGCCGCTCGGAACAATTGTGACGGTTGAGTTTATTTATCAGGATTCTATCGAATAATATAACAGAGGAGAAAAACGCCATGATTGTTAAGCAACTGCTTCACGGCATTGCCGTATCGGAAAATGAAACAGTCGTCGCGGGACTCACTTGTGATTCCCGCCGTGTGGAACCGGGCTTTGTTTTTGTGTGTATCGAGGGTACGGCAGTGGATGGACATCGCTTTGCGCAGGCGGCACACGATGCCGGTGCTGCTTTGGTGGTGACCCAGCGTCCGATGGGGTTGGAACGGGAATTGACCGTGCCGTCCACACGGCGTGTGTGGGCACAGCTTTGTGCCAATTGGTTCGGCAATCCCGCTGAGCAGCTGCATTTGATCGGCATCACGGGAACCAACGGTAAAACAACGATGACCTATATGCTCAAGGCGATCCTTGAAAAAGCAGGACATAAGGTAGGCTTGATCGGTACCATCCAAAATATGGTCGGCGATCGCATTTTGCCCTCGGGGCATACCACGCCCGATCCTTACGATCTGCAAAGCATGCTTTCTCTTATGCTCAAGGAAGGATGCACCTATGCGGTGATGGAGGTCAGCTCTCATGCTCTCGATCAGGACCGTGTAGAGGGGTGCCTCTTTGATGCGGCGGTGTTCACCAACCTGACGCAGGATCATCTGGATTATCATAAGACGATGGAAAACTATTGTCAGGCAAAAAAACGTCTTTTTGAACGTGCATCCCGTGCGATCATCAACGCCGATGATCCTTGGGCAAGAATGGTTGTGGAAGGCTTTGACGGGGATGTGTTCGGTTTCGCGGCACAGGCGCAGGATGCGGCATATCGTGCGGCGGATATTGTGACCCGTGCAGATGGTGTGACCTTCACGCTGGTGGAGGGGGATACCCGCGTCGGGGAGTTGTCGTTGCCCATTCCCGGCTATTTTTCGGTTTACAACGCGATGGCAAGTGCCGTATGCGCTTTGTCGCTCGGCGTAGAGTTTGAGACTGTCAAGGCGGCACTCAGCGGCACGTGCGGCGTCAAAGGACGTGCGGAGGTTGTGCCGGTCAATCGTGATTTCACGGTCGTTATCGACTATGCCCATACACCGGACGGGTTGGAGAATATTTGTCGCACGTTGAAGGATTGTGCCACAGGCCGGCTGATCGTGTTGTTTGGTTGCGGCGGTGACCGTGATAAAACCAAGCGCCCGAAAATGGCGGCGATTGCGGCGGAATACGCCGATTATCTGGTCATCACGTCGGATAATCCCCGCACGGAAGATCCGCAGGCGATTCTGCGCGATGTAGAAGCCGGTGTTCCCGAAGGGTGTGAATACGCGGTGATCGAAAATCGCCGTGAGGCAATTGCTTTTGCGTTGGAATGTGCGCAAAGCGGAGATACGGTGTTGCTCGCAGGAAAGGGTCATGAGACCTACCAGATCCTCAAGGACGGCGTGATCCATTTTGATGAGCGCGAAGTCATTGCGGAAATTTTAGGATTGGAATAAGGGATTGCAGTATGAATGAAACCATCATGCGTATAGGTATATTGATCGGTACGGCAGTGGCGGCGTTTTTGATCTCCTGGCTTTCAGGACGCAGCCTGATTCCTGTGCTCCATCGACTGAAATTCGGACAGACCATCCGTGAAGTGGGGCCTGCCTGGCATAAGAATAAGCAGGGAACTCCCACGATGGGCGGTATCATGTTTATCGGTGGATTTTTGGCGGCGTTAATTTTGGCGTTGTTGGTTTGCGAACTTGTCACACCGTTCAGACCGATTACGGGTGTGGCGTTTACAGAGCGCGTCCGTTTACTCAGCGGTGTGGTGATGACGCTTGCCTGCGGTGCGATCGGTTTTGCGGACGATTATATCAAGGTCGTTAAAAAACGCAATCTCGGTCTGACGTCCTCCCAGAAGATGCTGCTTCAGCTGATTGTTGGCACGGGTTATGCCGTGATGCTGTATTTCCTCGGGGAAGGCTCGGCAATCCATGTACCTTTTATCGGTACGGTGGATATCGGCTGGTGGTTTTTGCCGCTGTGTATTTTCTTTACAGTCGGATTTCCCAACGCCACCAACCTCACCGACGGTGTGGACGGACTTTGCGGATCGATCACGGTCGTGGCATCCTGTTGCATGATGATTGCGGCAACGGTCACGGCCCATTTCGGACAGAGCCTTGTGGCGATTGCGTTTGCGGGTGCCGTGGTCGGCTTTTTGATGTGGAATCTTCACCCCGCTAAGGTGTTTATGGGTGATACAGGTTCGTTGTTGATCGGCGGTTTGCTTTGTGCAGTGGCGTTTGGTATCGGTCATCCGTTTTTGCTGTTGCCTGTGGGAATTATGTATATTGTCGAGACGCTGTCGGTGATGTTACAGGTCAGCTATTTCAAGCTGACACACGGCAAGCGTTTGTTTAAAATGAGTCCTATCCATCATCATTTTGAAATGTGCGGTTGGAGTGAGAACAAGATCGTGACGGTGTTCTCGGTGATCACAGCGGTAGCAGGCGCTGCGGCGGTGTTGTTGATCCGATAATACGCACGCGAATCTGACAGAAAGGAGTGATAGCGTGGCAAGAACAAAGAGAGAGGCGGCACCTAAGAAAAAGAGACGTTGGTTTTATACCAAAGCTCCTTTTGATACACCGTTTCTCGCACTGCTGCTTGTGTTGCTGACGATCGGTCTTGCGTGCATGTTTTCTGCAAGCTACGTCAACGGCTATTACCGGGAAGATGACAGCTATTTTTATATCAAAAAGCAGTTGCTTTTTGCTTTGATCGGTATTACGGCCATGCTGATCTGCTCCTGCATTGATTATCATATATGGCATATATTTGCCATTCCGACGTTGGGTGTTGCCCTGATCTTGCTCATCATCGTGCTGTTGCGTCCGACAGAGGACGGCGTTCAGCGATGGATTCCGCTTCCCGGCATCGGCAATATTCAGCCTTCAGAGGTGGCGAAATTTGCGCTTATCGTGGTGTTTGCGCATCTGATATCCTTGAACCACAAAAACATGGACAAATTCAAAAAGGGATATCTGCCGTTTATGGTGGTCATGGCCGTTTTGTGTCTGCTGACCATTTTGGAACCTCACCTTTCGGGCACGATGCTGATTTTCGCAATTGGCTTTGTGATGATGTTTGTCGGCGGCACCAAAATTTCATACTTGCTGGGTACGGTGTTGCTCGGCGGCGGAGCGGTTGTCTTTATGATCGCGGTTCTCGGCTATGAGCAGGACCGTATTGAGGTATGGCTGAATTTGTTTGAGGTGTATGAGAAGAACCGCGATCAGGCGTGGCAAACGATGCAGTCACTTTATGCGATCGGATCGGGAGGTCTGATGGGGCAGGGATTCGGTAACTCCCGCCAGAAGCATCTGTTCCTGCCCGAACCTCAGAACGATTTCGTGTTTGCTATTGTGTGTGAGGAGCTTGGCTTCATCGGCGCGGTGATCATTATTGTACTGTTTGCCGTGTTGGTGTGGCGCGGATTTATGATTGCCACGCGCTCTCCCGACAAGTTCGGGTTTATGTTGGCAATCGGACTGTCTGTGCAGATCGCCATTCAGGTGGCGCTGAACATTGCGGTTGTGAGCAATTTGCTTCCGAACACCGGTATCAGCTTGCCTTTCTTCAGTTACGGCGGTTCTTCGCTGATCATGTTGCTCGGACAAATGGGTATTTTGTTGTCCGTCTCACGACAATCGACAAAGAAGCAAGCGTAATGCGGCTTCCTGTCAACCTAAGGAGTTTGAGATATGCGTGTGTTGATGACAGGCGGCGGTACGGC
>JAFYPN010000088.1 GCA_017547465.1 Clostridia bacterium
CAAAATCGGGAGTGTCAATATTTTCCGTGCCATCACACCGAGCACCCCGAACGCTTTAACTGCCTGTTCTGTTATTGCCCGCTGTACACGCTGGGCGATGCGTGTGGTGGATATTTCCGCTACATCGCCGAGGGTGTGAAGGATTGTTCCGGTTGTATGGTGCCGCACGCACCCGGCGGGTATGAGTATATTTTGTCCCGCATGGACGATGCGGTGAAATTGGCGTTTGCCAATAAAAAGAAATAAGAAATGCGGTGCGTCCTCGGACGTGCCGCGTTTTTTCTGTGATGAGAGAGATTTTTGCTAAAAAGGATTGACAAGGGGAGAACGAGCGGGTACAATGCAGGTGGAAGCCGTCAATCGACTTGTGTAGGCAAGGAGTGTGGCCGCATGAAACGTGTTCGACCAATCTATCAGATCGAGTCGCTGGATGAAGCGACATTGATGCAACTTGAAGATGAATTCTTAAAAGCGTATACGACACCGACCAAAAAAGAGTTGTTTTTAAGGCGAGTGGCGCTCATTTATAAGGGTCACTACTTAAAGACGTTTTTGGCGGTGTTTCTTTGTATCTTACAGCTTAGTGCGAGTATGTACGTGCCGATTGCGGTGGCGAATATTATTGACGCGATCGTGGCGAAAGGCACGGACAGTTTGCACGTGATCGTCACCAATCTGGTGACGGTGGCGGTGTTGCTTCTTGTCAATTATCCAATGCAGCTTATATATCGCAATCTGAATTTTGACGTGCGGCGTTCGGTGCAGGCGCAGTTGCGTACTGCCATTGTTGCCAAGTTGCAGGCGCTCACCATCAGTTTTAACAAGCGCATGGCATCGGGACGTATTCAAACGAAAGTGTTTGGCAACGTGGATTCGATACAGACGGTGTTTGCCTTTTTCACCATCGAAGTGCCTCATATCGCGGTCAATATCCTGGTGATTATTGCCGTGTTGTTATTGCGCGGGCGGTGGCAATTGTTGTTGTTCTTTTTACTGTGCACGCCGCTGTTTTTACTGACAACGCTGCCGTTGAAAAAGAAATTCAAACAGCGCGCCCGCGAGTTCCGTATACATAGCGAGGAAATCAACTCGCAGGTGTTGGATATGATCGATTTGATTCCCGTCACGCGTGCGCACGCATTGGAGCAGTACGAAACGCATAAGATGGCGGGAAAATTTTCGGCGTTTTCCAAAACCGGATACATGCTGGATAAGATGACATCGAAATTGACGGTGTTGAAATGGATCGTTTCGCAGGTCTTTCAACTTCTCGGTATTGCGTTTATGGCGTATTTAGCCTTTGAAGGGCATCTCAGCGTTGGTGAGATCGCGCTTTTTTTTGGGTATTTTGAGCGGTTTTTAACGAATGTGGCGAAGGTGACGGATATCGTTCCCACCATGGCAACCGCGGCGGATGCAATCGCTTCGGTTACCGAGATTTTACGGTCGCACGAAGTGGAGCAGGAGACCGACCGCAAGCCGTTGCGGCGGGTGGATGGGCACATTACATTTCAAAATGTGTCGTTCCACTACGACGATGACGAGCGTCCCATCTTGAATGAGCTGAATCTCACCATAGGTGCAGGGGAAACGGTCGCTTTGGTGGGCGAATCGGGCGGTGGCAAAACGACGCTTGTTAACCTGATGACAGGATTCTACGAGCCGACCGACGGCGAGGTGTTCATTGACGGCAAGCCGATGAGCGAGATTGACTTGCAAAGTTATCGCAAGCATTTGGCGATGGTACCGCAGACATCGGTATTGTTTGCAGGGTCGATTCGCGAAAATATTACCTATGGGTTGCCCAATGTGAGTGAAGAACAGTTACAGCGTGTGATTGATGCCGCGTGCTTGCGTGATGTGATCGACAA
This sequence comes from Clostridia bacterium, assembly GCA_017547465.1. Classification (GTDB taxonomy): domain Bacteria; phylum Bacillota; class Clostridia; order Oscillospirales; family Acutalibacteraceae; genus RGIG3009. The sequence goes on from JAFYPN010000088.1 coordinate 1,872, forward strand.
TCTGTCGAATGGATTGGATTCGCTGGTGGGTGAACACGGCGGCAAGCTTTCGGGCGGACAGCGACAGCGCATTTCTATTGCGCGCGCGATGATTCGCAACCCCGATATTATTCTTTTGGACGAGGCAACGAGCGCGCTGGATACGGTGTCGGAAAAACATATTCAGCAAGCCATTGAAAATCTGTCCCACGGCAAGACGACGGTGATCGTGGCGCACCGGTTGTCCACGATCAAGAATGCCGACAAGATAGCGGTGATTAAAGACGGACAATGTGTGGAACTCGGCACATTTGATGAGTTGCTCGAAAAGAAAGGCGAGTTCTACCGATTCTATCAAATGCAAGTGTAACGAAAAAACGCGGCGCGAAGAGCGCCGCGTTTTTGATAAAGGGTGACGAACGAAGGTGTCGTGCGGGGTGCGACGGAATTAAAAACGCCGGGAGCAAGCGTCTGCCCTGCTACCCCTCCGTTGGCTGTCGCCGTCCACCTCCCCTGACGAGAGGAGCCTGGTGCGAGGTGAGAGTTAAAAGATGTGGGGTGGCGTATAGCACCCCTTTTTATAATTGCGTCGTGTAAACAGATCGAAACGGAACACCGGTGCCGTCAAAGGCGGGGATGTAGGCGGTGGTGGCAGAAGCGCGGTCTTGCAGATAACCGTTTGTCATACCGAGCGCGAAAAGATGGTCGGTGACCTTTTCGTATTCGCGCTTCGTCACGCGGCGGGACAGTTCGGGATGCCCGTCCACGGGTACCACCGGCGTGTATTGGGACATGAGACTAACCCAAATATCGGGGATTTTGGCAAGAGCATCCAGTACCGCTAACGACTCCTTAGTATGTCCCGGTAGCACGAGATGCCGCACCAGTGTGCCGCGTATGGCGATGCCGTTGTCGCCAATGGTCATCGTACCGGTCTGCCGCACCATTTCACGGATGGCAGGCAGGGCGTATTGCGGATAATCTGCCGCACCCGATAGGTCGGTGGCGAGGGCGGAAGTGACGTATTTTAAATCGGGGAGGTACACGTCGATAAGCCCCTCCAGTGAGCGCAGGATTTCCGTGCGCTCATAGCCGCTGGTGTTATACACCACCGGCACAGGAGGTCGGTAGAGCAATAACGCCTTTCGAATGATCGGCAGATAGGGGGTCGGGCTGACAAGGTCGATGACGTTAGCACCCTGATCGCACAAGTCTCTAAAAACATCACTCAGGCGTTGAGCCGTGACGGGGTTTCCTGCCGCCTTGCGACTGATGGTATGATTTTGGCAATACGCGCAGCGCAGGGTACAGCCTGCAAAAAAGATCGCTCCTGCTGTACCCAGACACGGTTCCTCACCGGTGTGCAGGGCGGCATGTGCAAGATAGGCGGTTTCGGGCAGACCGCAAAAGCCGTCGCCGTGATCGGTGCCGCGGGTGGCGGCGCATTGTCGGGGACAGAGCGAGCAACTGAACATCGTAATGCATCCTCCCTTATACGGATATCGTATCGCATTTTCCCGTGGTTGACAAGGGGTATATTTTTATGTTAGGGTAGCAATATAAAGTCTAAGAAGAAAAGGAGGGACGGCTGATGGTGGTTGGGGCATCCACATCGAATTTTTATCCTCTGCCGATTGAGGACGCACTGGACACGGTACTGGCGGCAGGATTTCGAAACGTGGAGATTTTTTTGAATGCGCCGAGCGAGGCGACGCTTGCGTTTGCAGACGCGTTGAAAGAGCGGTGTGATGCAGTGGGTGCGGTCGTATCGGCGGTGCACCCGTATTCGTCGTTCATGGAGCCGTTCTTTTTATTTTCCCCTTATCAGCGCCGCGCAGACGATGGGTTTGAGATGTATAAGCCGATGTTTGAGGCCGCCGCCCGCCTCGAGGCGCCGACGCTGATCTTGCACGGCGCCAAACCGCTCGGACAGATGAGTGATGAGCAGCTTCTTGAACGGTACGAACAATTATATGATCTGGGGCATTTGTTCGGTGTGACAGTGGCACAAGAAAATGTGAATAAATTCAGTTCTGCCGACATATCGTTTCTCCAAAAGATGAAACGGCAACTCAAAGACAAGGCAAAATTCGTGTTTGACTTTAAGCAGACGGGGCGCTGTGGTCTGGACCCCGAACGAGTGATTGAGGTGATGGGTGAGGGGATCGTACACGTGCACATCAGCGACCGCGATGAGCAGAACGATTGTCTGCCACCCGGCACGGGGACGCGAGCGTTCCGCCCGCTGTTGCAAAAGCTTCGATCGGTGGGGTATGACGGCGTGCTGATGTTAGAATTGTACCGTTTCAATTTTGAGTCGGTTGACGATTTGAAGCGTTCACGGGCGTTCTTAGAAGAAATTGCTTGCCATTTATGAAATCGAATGGTACAATAAAAAAGAAGTTAGAAAAAGGTGCGTGAAGGATATGAAATGTCCCTTTTGCGGTTATGCGGAGAGTAAGGTCATGGATTCGCGTCCTACGGATGAGGGCGCACGTATTCGCCGTCGGCGGGAGTGCCTGCAGTGCGGCAAGCGTTTCACCACATATGAGATCATTGAAAGTCTGCCCATCGTGATTGTCAAGCGGGACAAGTCTCGCGAGGTGTTTGATCGGCAGAAGCTGTTTAACGGCATGCTACGCGCCTGTCAGAAACGGCCGGTATCGATGCAGGTGCTGGAGCGCGCGGTGGATGAGATCGAATCCATCTTGCAAAATTCGTTGGAGCGCGAGGTGCCGGCGTCCAAGATTGGCGAGCTGGCCATGGAAAAGTTGCGTGGTATCGACGAGGTCGCGTATGTGCGGTTTGCGTCGGTGTACCGCCAGTTTAAGGACGTGCAGTCGTTTAAGGATGAGATCAGCCGGTTGATGGATATGTAAAGAACCGCCGCCGGAGGGAGTCTGACACAGGGTAATTCCCCAAAATCACCAATTTTTTGGGTGTCATGGGTTAAAACCGCGGTACGCGTCAGCGTTGCCGCGGTTTTGTGTATACAAAAAGCGGGGGCACAACACGCGCCCCCGTAAATCGTTTTGTGGTACGGATACTTGCTGTTAACGAATACCGTATTGCTGGATGATATAATCCATGTCCTTATCGCCACGGCCGGACAGGTTGATGAGCACCGAACCCTTGCTGAGCTGTTTTGCCAGCTTCATGCCGTACGCGAGCGCGTGTGCCGATTCAATCGCGGGGATGATACCCTCTAGGCGGGAGAGGGTGAAGAAGGCGTCGATGGTTTCCTCGTCATCCACCACGTCGTATTTAACTCTTCCGAGATCGCGCAAAAAGGCGTGCTCCGGACCAGAGGACGGATAATCCAAACCGCTCGCAACGGAATACACCGGCGCCGGTTCGCCGTTTTCGTCTTTGAGCATGATGCTGTTAAAGCCGTGCATAATACCCTCGGTGCCGTACTTGAGCGATGCCGCGTGGTCGCCGAGCGTGGGACCTTTGCCGAGCGGTTCGACGCCGTACAGGTCGACCGGATCGTTTAAGAATCCTGCAAACATACCGGCGGCATTGGAGCCACCGCCGACGCACGCGACCACCGCATCCGGCAGTTCACCTGTCATGCCGACAAATTGCTCTCTTGCTTCGATGCCGACCACGCTTTGGAAATCGCGCACCATCATTGGGAACGGATGCGGGCCCAGCACCGAACCGATGCAGTAGATGGCATCTTTATACTCGTGTGCGTAGGCTTCAAACGCAGCGTCCACCGCTTCCTTTAAGGTAGCGAGTCCGTGCGTTACTTCGACAACGTTTGCGCCCAGAATCTTCATACGCGCTACGTTGGGGGCTTGTTTTTTGATGTCCACAGAGCCCATATAAATATCACATTCCAGACCGAAATATGCGGCGGCGGTGGCGAGTGCCACACCGTGCTGACCGGCACCGGTTTCCGCGATGACTTTTTTCTTGCCCATATATTTGGCGAGTAATGCTTCACCCATGCAGTGGTTGAGCTTGTGTGCACCGGAATGGTTTAAGTCCTCGCGTTTGACATACAACTGTACGTTACCGAGCTTGCCGGACAATCGTTCCAGATACGAAATCGGAGTGGGGCGACCCTGGAAATCCTTACGGATGCGGCGCAGCTCGCTGATAAATTTACTGGATTTGCAGATGGTAAAATACGCTTCTGTGATTTCCGCCATCGCTTGCTTTAGGTCGTCGGAAATGTATGCACCGCCGTATTTGCCGAAATAGCCGTTCTCATCGGGATAGTGCTTAAAGTAGGTATCAAAATCAATGCCGTTAAAGTTCATAGTCTATTCCTCCGTTTGGTTACATTATGTAGTTAGCGAGATGGATTAGTGACGCCATCGTTTGGTATATAGTTTCATCATTTCAGCACCTCGAATAATAAAAAATCCTTGACAGAAAGATCTGTCAAGGACGAATAAACAACGTATCCGCGGTACCACCTTGATTCACGGCGAAAGCCGTGCACTTTGCGGGATACAAGCATATCCCCGACAACTGACGCATGTCCTTGCGTTGCAGAATACTTTGTGCGATTGCACATTTGACTGCACCCTCCGCGGCCCATTTGACGATGTGTTTCTTACCCGACTTCCAGCACCACGGGCTCTCTGTGAAGGCATCAACGCCGTTACTTCCGCTTCAACGGTTTGTATTAAATTTGGTATTATTATAGCACCACACCTGTTCAGTGTCAAGCAAAAACTTGATTCCGGCGGCGAAGCGTGGTAGAATAAGGGGGAATCGAGGGATTGTTATGAAAATTATCGACGTATTGCAAAGCGGAAAACTTGCGTTATCGTTTGAGGTGTTTCCGCCGAAAACCGAAACGGCGTTTGACAGCGTAAAAGCCGCGACCGAGGAGATCGCACGGTTGCGCCCGTCGTTTATGAGCGTGACCTATGGTGCCGGAGGCGGCACCAGTCGGTATACGTTGGATATCGCGAAGAATATTAAGGAGCGCTACGGCGTACCTACATTGGCACACCTGACCTGTGTGTCCTCTACAAAGCAGACGGTGGCCGATAAGATTGCCGCGATCCGCGACGCCGGTATTGCGAATGTGATGGCGCTGCGCGGGGATATTCCCACCCAACTGGCGGGTACTGACCGTAGCGGATGGCATTACCGATATGCCGTGGATCTGGTGCGCGAGCTCAAGGCGACGAACGCGGATTTTTGCATCGGCGGGGCGTGCTATCCCGAAATCCATCCCGAAAGTGCGGATCAAAAAGAGGATATCCGCCGACTCAAGGAAAAGGTGGATGCCGGATGTGATTTTTTGACGACGCAGATGGTGTTTGATAACAACCTATTGTATAATTTCCTATATAAAATACGCGAAGCGGGTATTACGGTGCCGGTGATCCCGGGCATTATGCCGATCACCAACGGCAATCAGGTGGCGCGAGCCATCCAGTTGTCCGGTTCGTTTATGCCGCAACGCTTCAAGAGCTTGGTGGACAAGTTCGGTTCAGACCCCGCGGCGATGAAGCAGGCGGGCATTGCCTATGCGACGGATCAGATCATTGATCTGTATGCCAACGGCATCACCAACGTACATGTGTATTCAATGAACAAGCCCGACGTTGCCACGAAGATTCAAAGCAATTTGTCGAACCTGCTCGGCAAATGATCGCGGTGAGAACGCTTGCTTCCCCGCCTGTATGCGAGCGTGAGATCTTACGATATGCGGGATGTCGGCAGGCAGACGAGGGCGTGCTGGCATTGCTGGCAGAATGCTTGTCGGAAGCGTTACCGCTGCTGACGTATACGGTATGCTTTGCAAACGTTGATCCGGCCCCCTTTACCGCACGTTCCGAAAAGCTTCGTGAGAATTTGGATGGCTGTGAGCAGGTGCTGCTGATAGCGGCTACCATCGGGGTGGGTATTGATCGGTTGATCGCGAAGTATGGGCGGTTATCTCCTGCCAAGGCGTTGTTACTACAGGCAATTGGCACTGAGCGTATTGAAGCATTGTGCGATACCTTTTGCGGCGAGTTGGCACGGGAAACCGGTTTAATGCCGCGGCCGCGGTTCAGTCCGGGATACGGCGATCTGTCACTCGAGGTTCAACGGGAGGTCATCACACGGTTAGAGGCTGAAAAGCGTGTTGGCGTGACATTAAATGACAGTTTTTTGATGTCACCATCCAAGTCGGTGACGGCGTTTGTCGGGTTATCTCGTGATAGGATAAAAGCGGTCAATAAATGCCGCGTGTGTGAAAAAACAGATTGTGCATTTCGAGGTGCTATATGACATTTCGCGAATTTTTACAACATAACATTGTGCGGTTGGACGGCGGGTTTGGAACGATGCTACAGGCGCAGGGATTACAGCCGGGTGAGTTGCCGGAACGGTGGAATTTGTCGCATCCGGAACAGATTACGGCGATCCATAAAGCGTATTATGAGGCAGGCAGTCAGATCGTCAGCGCCAATACCTTTGGAGCGAACAGTCTTAAATTTGACGACGCGGAATTGGAGACAATTGTCAAAGCCGCTTTTGAGAATGCGCGCGCCGCCAAAATGCAGGGCGATCAGTTTATCGCGCTGGATATCGGGCCGACGGGAAAACTCTTAAAGCCGTTCGGCGACCTGGATTTTGAGGACGCAGTCGCGGTGTTTGCCAAGACCGTAAAACTCGGTGTGAAATACGGCGCGGATCTTATTTTCATCGAAACGATGAACGACAGTTATGAAACGAAGGCGGCGGTGCTTGCGGCGAAGGAAAACAGCGATTTGCCGATCTTGGTATCCAACGCTTACGGCGAAGACGGCAAGCTGATGACCGGTGCGTCACCTGCCGCGATGGTTGCGTTGCTGGAAGGACTCGGCGTGGACGCACTGGGTGCCAACTGCTCGCTCGGCCCGCGTCAGCTGCGCGGTGTGATGCGCGAGCTGCTTACGGCGGCATCCGTGCCGGTAATCTTAAAACCGAATGCGGGGCTTCCCAAAACGGTAGGTGGCAACACGGTGTTCGACGTAGCGCCCGAGGAGTTTGCCAATGAGGTCGCGGCGCTGATGACAGAGGGTGTGCGTTTGGTTGGTGGGTGCTGCGGTACCACGCCCGAGTATATTCGCACACTGACTGCCAAAACCGCTGGGATGCAACCGAAGCCGATTGAGGCAAAAGCCAAAACCGTGGTATCGTCCTACACGCATACGGTGGAATTTGGAAACGAACCCATCCTGATTGGTGAGCGCATCAATCCCACCGGTAAAAAACGGTTCAAGCAGGCACTGCTCGAAAACGATATGGATTACATCCTTAAAGAGGGTGTGGCACAGCAGGACAAGGGTGTACATATTTTGGACGTAAACGTCGGCCTGCCCGATATTGATGAGAGGGAGTTGCTGACCCGTGCGGTGTGCGAGCTGCAGGCGATTATCGACCTGCCGTTGCAGATCGATACCGCCGACGCGGCGGCGATGGAGGCGGCGCTCCGCCGTGTCAATGGCAAGCCGCTGATCAATTCCGTCAACGGCAAAGAGGAGAGCATGCGCGCGATCTTTCCGCTTGTGAAACAATACGGCGGGGTGGTGATCGCGCTGACGCTTGACGAAAACGGTATTCCCGATACCGCTGAGGGGCGCGTGAAGATCGCGGAGAAGATCCTCGAAACGGCGGCGGAGTACGGCATTGAAAGGCACGATATCGTGTTTGATACATTGGCGATGACGATCAGCGCGGATCAACAGTCGGCGCTGGTGACGCTGGAGGCACTTAGGCGCATTCTCACCGAGCTTGGTTGCCATACCTCGCTTGGGGTGTCGAACGTATCGTTTGGGTTGCCGGCGCGGGACGCGGTGAATAGCACGTTCTTTGCATTGGCACTCGAAAACGGGTTGTCTGCCGCCATTATGAATCCGTATTCTGCACAGATGATGCAGACCTATTATACCTACCGTGCGCTGAAAGGGTTAGACGAGAATTGTGCCGCGTATATTGCCGCAGCGGAACAATTTTCCGTGGTCGCAGCGCCGACGGGAGCGGGTAAGACGTGGGAACACATCCATTCGGCATTGCAACACGCGATTGCGAAGGGATTGCAGGACGAAGCGGCGGCGATCACGAGCGAATTGTTGAACACGGAAAAGCCGCTTGAGATTGTCAACAACCAGATCATTCCGGCATTGGACCTTGTCGGAAAAGGGTTTGAAAATAAAACAGTGTATTTGCCGCAACTGTTGATGAGTGCGGAGGCGGCGAAGAGTGCGTTTGAACGTATCAAGGCGACGATGCCGGCAGGGCAGGGGAACGGCCCCGCGGTGGTACTCGCTACCGTCAAAGGTGATATTCATGATATCGGTAAAAACATTGTGAAATTGCTCATGGAGAATTACGGGTATACCGTGATCGATTTGGGGCGCGACGTACAGCCCGAGACGGTGGTCGAAGCAGTGATCGCTCACAACGCGCCATTGGTGGGACTTAGCGCGCTGATGACCACCACCGTGCCCGCCATGGAAGAAACCGTGCGGCTGTTGCACGAAAAAGTACCCGCTTGCAAGGTGATGGTGGGCGGTGCGGTGCTGACAAAAGAGTATGCTGACCGCATCGGCGCGGATTTCTATGCCAAGGACGCTATGGAAGGCGTGCGGTACGCGGAAACGTTGTGATAAAAACAAACCGGCAGAGGGGGTGAACCTCTGCCGGTTTTAGTATGCATACACGATGGGTCTCCCTTGTGAATTTACAGGGTGTGTCCTCTTCGCTTTTTTGCTGCAAAATGACTAAAACCTCGCGAACGGACAAAGGCTATATTTATTGGAAATAATGGGTTGACAAGCGG
>JAFYPN010000011.1 GCA_017547465.1 Clostridia bacterium
GAGTGGTCAGTTGAATCCGAAAATGCTTGAGGTCGATACCAACGCGTTCATTTATCAGGTGCCGGGCGGTATGCTGTCCAACCTGGTCAGCCAGCTTAAGCAAGCGGGCAGAGAGGATCAGCTAGAGGATGTGTTGAGGGAGGTCCCGCGTGTCCGTGCGGATGCCGGCTATCCGCCGTTGGTTACCCCCTCGTCCCAGATTGTGGGTACGCAAGCGGTGTTCAATGTCATCGGTGGCGAGCGTTACAAAATGGTCACCAAGGAGTTTAAAGGGTTGGTGCGCGGTGAATACGGGGCGACCCCTGCTCCGATTGATCCCGCGTTTGTGAAGAAGATTATCGGCGAGGAAGAACCCATCACCTGCCGTCCGGCAGACCGCTTGGAGCCGGAGCTGGATAAGCTGCGTGACGAAATGAAGGAGTGGTATGAGCAGGAAGAAGATGTGCTCAGCTACGCGCAGTTTGGTCAGGTCGCGGTCAAGTTTTTTGAGAACCGCCGCAACGAAAAATATCATATTGACGGCAAACACCTGAACGCTGAGGAACAGGTACACCCCGTCTGATATTGTTTTGATGTTTGCTATCCGAACGCCTCTCAACCGGAGGCGTTCGGATATATGCACTTATAAAGGAGTGTCTGTATGATACGGAGTATGACCGGTTACGGCCGCCATCAGGCGATCGTGAACGGATGGGATGTCACGGTAGAACTTAAATCTGTGAACCATCGGTATTTTGAATATTCGTCCCGCTTACCGCGAACCTGCGGCTTTTTGGACGATAAGCTGAAAACGTATTTACAGCAAGAAATTGCACGCGGCAAGGTGGATGTGTACGTGTCACTGGATGCCGTGGAGCAGGCAGACAGTGTGGTTGAGGTGAACACGGCACTGGCCGAAGCGTACCGTGAGGCGCTGGATACTTTGGCGAACGACCTCGTGGTTCGCAACGATGTATCCGTTATGAGCATTGCCCGCTTTCCGGATGTGCTGACCGTCCGTAAGACAGAAGCCAACGAGCAAGAGATTTGGAACGCGGTACAGCAGGTGGCAGAGGTGGCACTCGGAAAATTTGTAGCCATGCGCGAGCTGGAAGGTGTGCGGATGCGCGAGGATGTTCTCAGCCGCCGCGAAACGCTGCTGAATGCCGTTTCTGTCGTGGAGGAGCGTTCGCCACAGACGGTACGTGAACATATGGAAAAGGTGGAGGGACGCATGCGCGAGCTGCTCGGCACCGCGACGGTGGATGAGCAGCGCTTGCTGACCGAGGCCGCTATCTTTGCGGATAAGATTGCCACGGCGGAAGAAACCGTGCGGTTGCGCAGCCATCTGGATCAGCTGCAGACGCTTGTCAACAGCGATGAGCCGATCGGTAGGAAGTTGGATTTTCTGGTACAGGAGATTAACCGCGAAACCAACACCATCGGTTCAAAAGCTACCGATCTTCAGCTGGCACAGGTCGTTGTGGATATGAAAGCGGAGATTGAGAAGATCCGTGAGCAAATTCAAAACATTGAGTAATGGCGGGAGGAACACGGTATGCGCTTGATTAACATAGGTTTCGGCAATATGGTTGCCGCCGGTCGTCTGGTGGCGATCGTCAGCCCGGAATCCGCCCCGATCAAACGCATTATTCAGGATGCCAAGGATCGCGGCACCTTGATTGATGCGACCTACGGCCGCCGTACCCGCGCGGTACTGATTACGGACAGTGACCACGTGATTTTGTCGGCGATACAGCCGGAAACCGTGGCAAACCGCTTCGAAGACGATGGGGAGGAAGTCGAACATGGCGATTGATCCCGGCTTGCTGATCGTTTTTTCCGGCCCGTCGGGTTGCGGAAAGGGCACGTTGGTGGCAAAGCTGCTCGCACAGCGCACCGATACCGTGCTTTCTGTGTCGGTCACCACGCGTGCTCCGCGCCCGGGTGAGATTGACGGCGTGCATTATTTTTTTAAGACCCGCGAAGAAGTGGAGCAAATGATTCGCGAGGATGCCTTGCTCGAATATGCGCAATACAGCGGCAACTACTACGGTACGCCGCGTGCGGCGGTGGAGGAGCATCTGCGCGCGGGCCGCAACGTGATTTTGGAAATTGATGTGCAGGGCGCTGTACAGGTTATGGAGCGCTGTGACGACTACGTTTCCATCTTTCTGACCGTCCCCTCGATGGAGGAGCTTGAACGTCGCTTGCGCGGTCGAGGGACGGAAGAAGAAGCGTGGATTCAAACGCGCATGCAAGCTGCTAAAAGCGAGCTTGAGTACATCGGCCGTTATCAGTATACGGTCTTGAACGACGAGGTTGACGCCGCCTTCGAACGGCTCAACTCGATCATTGAAACGGAAAAATCGCGGAAACAACCGCAAGAATAAACGGAGGAATGAACTATGTTAAAACCGACCGACATTGAACGCCTAAAGGGTAAAAACAGCCGCTATGCGGTTGTTATTGGTGTTGCCAAACGTGCCCGCAGCATTGCGCAGGATGCGGAGGATAACGGTGTTGTGCTGACCGAGAAGCCGGTAAGCATGGCAATTCTAGACTTTACTGAGGGCGACTATAGGATGGTCGCGGGTGACGACGCACAAGCGTAATCAACGATTAGACCGATAAGGGAGGAGTCGGTATGACGCAGACCGCTGTGGCAAAAGTAGCAGTGGAACAAACGGCGTTTCATTTCGATAAGCTGTATAGTTACCGCGTCACACCGGACCTGTCGGAGATCGCGCCGGGCTGTCGGGTATTGGTTCCCTTTGGGAAGGGAAACCGCTTCCGTCAGGGAATCGTGATGGAATTGGAAGTCGCATCGGAGCAGGCGGATTCACTCAAACCGGTGATGGCGGTTCTGGATGAACAACCGCTTCTGAACGAGGAAATGATGGCGCTGACGCAGTGGATGAAGGAACGCACTTTCTGTACGGTGTTTGATGCCGTGCGTGCGATGTTGCCGACAGGCTTGTACTGGAACGTAAGACCCGTGTATCAGCCGGTACAGCCTCTTTCCGAAACCGAAAAGCAAAACATGTCATCGGACGAAGCGGCGCTGTATGCGCTTGCTTGTGTAATGTCAACACGCTCTCCCAACGGAATTGCGGGGGATAAGCTGCTCGGCTGCGCGGGCTTGTCGAATGCCGAGAAGCTGCCGGAGCTGATGGTGAAGAAAGGGTGGTTCACCCGCGGGGAGGATGCCACTCGCCGCACGGGGGATGCCACCCGCCGAATGGCACGCCTTGCCGTGCCGTTGGGAGAACTCGAAACGGCGATGCGGGATGCCCGTGTCAGCCCCAAACAACGATCGGTATTGGCCCTGCTGGAGGAGGTCGGTACGGCATCCGTCAAGGAGCTGTGTTATCTCGCCGGTGTGACCGGTGCCGTTTTGTCGGCTTTAGAGAAAAAACAACTGGTGGACTGTTACGAGCAAGAAATCCTGCGTTCACCGTTCGCTACGATGTCGCCCCGCCCGGTTGCCGTGGATCTCAACGCTGAACAACAGACCGCGTTTGACGAATTAAAAGCTCGTTATGAGGAACCGAAAGCCGCGTGTGCGCTGTTGTACGGTGTCACAGGAAGCGGTAAAACGCAGGTGTACATCAAGCTGATCGATACGGTCATCGCCGACGGCAAGCAAGCACTGGTACTGGTTCCCGAAATTTCGCTCACACCGCAGACGATGGAACTGTTTTTACGCCGCTACGGTAACCGCGTGGCTGTGTTGCACAGCGGTTTGTCGGTGGGCGAGCGGATGGATGAGTGGAAACGGATTCGCCGCGGTGAGGCGGATATCGTCGTTGGAACGCGCTCGGCGGTATTCGCGCCACTCTCAAAGCTCGGTGTTATCATTATGGATGAGGAGCAGGAGCATACCTATAAATCCGAAAACACCCCACGCTATCATGCGCGTGATGTGGCAAAATTCCGTTGTAACCATCATCATGCGTTGCTGTTGCTCACGTCGGCAACTCCCGGTGTGGAAAGCTATCAGGCGGCGCTCGGCGGGCGGTATTCGCTTCATACGCTTACCAATCGTTACGGCGATTCCCTGCTTCCGCAGGTGCAGGTGGTCGATATGCGGGAGGAATCCGGATTGTCGCTGTTCAGCGAAGCGCTGAAAGGCGAGCTTGCCGCCTGCTTTGAACAAGGAAAACAAGCGATTCTGCTGTTGAATCGCCGCGGATACCACACCTTTTTATCCTGCCGTTCCTGCGGCAAGATTATCACCTGCCCATCCTGTAGCATTTCGCTGACCTATCACCGCGCAAGCGGCAAACTGATGTGTCACTATTGCGGGCATACCCGGCCGCCCACGTTGCGTTGTCCGGAATGCGGATCGGATAAGGTGCGTTATTCCGGCATGGGAACGCAGCGGGTGGAGGAGGAGCTGACACAGCTGTTCCCCAATATCCGTATTTTGCGTATGGATACCGACAGTACGATGTCCCGCTTTGCGTATGAAGAAAAATTTCGTGAGTTTGCCGAGGGTAAGTATCAGGTGATGATCGGCACCCAGATGGTGGCAAAGGGACTGGATTTTCCGAATGTTTCGCTCGTCGGTGTGTTGTCGGCGGATCAAGCGTTGTATGCGGAGGATTACCGCTCGTTTGAAACAGCGTTTTCCTTGCTCACGCAGGTGATCGGCAGAGCCGGCCGACGCGACACCCCCGGTAAGGCGATTATTCAAACGACGGTGCCGGAGCATTATGTGATCGATCTGGCATCTAAACAAGACTATCCCGCGTTTTACGAGGTGGAGATCGCCGCCCGTAAGCTGATGAAATATCCGCCGTTTGCCGATATCGGCATGTTTGGTTTCGTCGGCGTGGATGAAAAAACAGTCAAAGCCGCTGCCGTGTGCTTTTTGGAACAACTGCGTCGGACGGTCGCGCAACCAGACCATGCGGGATTGCCGTTGATTGCACTGGATCCCACACCGGCTTCGGTGGCGCGCGTGGCGGGAAAATACCGCTATAAGCTGATCGTAAAATTCCATAACAACTCGCGCACTCGCGCACTTATTGCACAGTTGCTCACACAATTTTCGGTCCTGCCGGAAAGCAAGGGTGTGTCGGTATATGCCGATATCAATCCGGCAACGATTTTATAAAGGGGAGCTTACTATGGCCATTCGCAATATCCTGAAAGAGGAAGATCCGACACTACGCAAGGTCTGCCGCCCGGTAACTGAGTTCAATGAGCGGCTGTGGCAGCTGCTTGACGATATGGCGGATACGATGCACGAAGCCGGAGGCGTCGGTTTAGCCGGTCCGCAGGTGGGAATTCTGCGTCGCGTATTTGTGATGGATCTTGGTGACGGTGTGATTGAAGCGGTTAATCCTGAGATTCTCAGCACGCACGGCAAACAGACCGGTCAGGAGGGATGTCTGTCCTTCCCGAATCAGTGGGACGATGTTACTCGTCCAAAACGTGTGAAGTTCAAAGCGCAGGATCGTTTCGGCAAGTGGTTTATCATGACCGGCGAGGATCTGATGGCACGCTGTATCTGCCACGAAACCGATCACTTAGACGGTGTCGTGTTTTTGGACCGAGTAGGTGAAGGAAAATGAACGTGATTTTTATGGGGACACCGGAATTCGCGGTTCCCTGTTTGGAAAGACTGATAGAGGACGGCCACACCGTTTCATTGGTTGTCACGCAGGGCGATAAGCCGCGCGGCAGAGGACAGAAGCTGATGCCGCCGCCGGTGAAAGTATGCGCGATGGAGCACGGCATTGCGGTGTATCAGCCGAACACCTTAAAAGACCAAGCCGTGCAGGAGGAACTGCGCCGTTATAATGCGGACGTCATTATCGTGGTGGCATACGGCAAGATTCTGCCCAAAACAGTGCTTGATATGCCGCCGCACGGCTGTATCAACGTACACGCCTCGTTACTCCCGCGGTATCGCGGCGCCGCTCCCATTCAGTGGTCGGTACTGAACGGTGAGCAGGAGTCCGGTGTGACTACCCAGTATATGGCTGAAGGCATTGATACCGGCGATATGTTGCTGAAATCCACTTGCCCCATTACGGAGGACATGACCGCGGGAGAACTGCACGACGCGTTGTCGGTGCAGGGTGCCGAATTGTTGTCCGATACACTGAAAGCACTCCAAAACGGCACGCTCACGCGCATGCCGCAGACAGGGATAAGCAACTATGCCCCGATGCTGGATAAAGGCTTATGCGCGATGGATTTCACCAAAACCGCCGCTGCTTTGCACAATCAGGTGCGGGGCCTCAATCCGTGGCCGACCGCTACGGCAAAGGTAGGGGGAAAGACCCTCAAAATTCATCGCACACGTGTTGGTGCACCGTGTGATGCCGAGCCGAACACGGTGATCGGTACGGCACCGTTTACGGTGTCTTGCGGTGAGAATACCTCGCTTATCCTGTTAGAGGTGCAAGGCGAGGGCGGTAAGCGAATGACGGCGGAGGATTTCTTTCGCGGTCATCCGATTCCGTTGAATACCCGCTTTTCGGAGGAGTAATGTATGGCTGATACTCGTGTTGCCGTTGCCAAGGCACTTGCCGGCCTGCATCGTGAAAAGCGATATTCCAATATCGTGTTGGATGAACTGCTCAAAACAGGGGAGCTGTCGGAAAAAGATCGCGCGTTTGCCTCGCGGCTGTTTTACGGTGTGATCGAACGGCGCATCACGATCGACTTTGTGTTGGAGCACGCTTCTTCCGTCCCACTGCGCAAGGTACATCCGCTGGTGCTGGAGGTCTTACGCGTGGCGGTGTACCAACTGCTGTATATGGACAAGATTCCGCCGTCTGCGGCGGTAAACGAAGCCGTTGTCGGTGTACGCTGCTTAAAGCAAGGACATACATCGGGATTTGTTAACGGCGTTTTGCGCGGAATACTACGCCGCCGCGATACCCTGTTTGCCGATCTGCCGACAGGGGACATGGCATTGTCGGTAATTCATTCCTGCCCAACGGAGCTGATTGCGTTTTGGCGGGAAGCGTACGGCGAGGAGCAGATGCAGGCGTTGGTTCGCTCCCTCAATGATGTGCCGGAATCCTATGTGCGGGTGAACGCCCTGCGCACCACCGATGAAGAATTTTCCAAAATGTTGCAGAATATCGGAATAACTCACCAAATTCAACGGGATGTTCCGCATTGTTTTGAGTTAAAATGCGCGTATTTGGGAAATAAACTTGAATTAGCGGACAAAAACTGTTATTATTATCAGGATAAGGCGTCGCAATATGCGTGCCTTGCCTTGGATGCAAAGCCAGGCGAGGCGATCGCCGATGTCTGTGCGGCACCGGGCGGTAAGAGTTTTACGGTGGCACAGGGTATGCACAATACCGGTCGCATCCTTTCGTGCGACGTGTATCCGCAAAAATGCGAAACCATCGAGCGCCGCGCCGCAGAGCTGGGGATCACGAACCTGAGAACGGCGGTGCGTGACGCATCAACGCCGTGCCCCGAACCGCTCAAAGGTACATGCGATCGCGTGATCTGCGATGTCCCTTGCTCGGGACTCGGCGTGATCCGTCGCAAGCCGGAAATTCGATACAAGTCGCTTGATGAGTTAACGGAATTGCCGTCTTTACAGTATGCGATTCTGGAACACAGTGCCCAACTTGTCAAAGCGGGCGGTGTGC
>JAFYPN010000089.1 GCA_017547465.1 Clostridia bacterium
CGGCCTGCACCTTGTTGCGGTAGTGGTAGGGACAGTCCATACCGATGATCTCGTCCACGTGGCGGTATTTGCCCAATAATTTGATGACCTTCACCTGCTTAAAGCTCAGCTGGCGCTCGTAGGTCATATTTTGCAGTTGACATCCGCCACACTTTTTCGCGTGGGGACATTTCAAAACGGTTTTACTCATAGTGTTCCTCTTATGCATAAAACATCTTCAACAACTGACAACTTCGAACAAACAACTCCGAAGTGTCCGCAATATGCTTGCTCTTTTCCAAAACAGGGTCGAGAATCGTCATCTTAAACTGCTCGTTGGTAATGACTTTGGCTGTAAAACGAAACCCATACTCCTTGAAAAGCGTGTTCAAATCCTCCACACAAGGAATGATGGCGTTCAAATAGGCAGGCGTTGTTTTGGGCGAACAGAATATAATCTCGCCGTCTACCGCGTTGAAACACCCATACAAGCACATAGCCGCTTTGGCCATTTTTGCCACGATTTTTGCCGCTGTTTCCTCTTTGGATTTGTAATTAAGCCCGCCCTCGTGAAAAGCAACATCCACGGAGTAATAGGTGTTTTTGTCTTCTCCCACGCATACACCGACCACGTCGCATTCGCACTGCTTAAGCACTTGCGCCACGGACGCTGTTTGCTTAAATACGGCATAATTGTACTTTGCTGAATACAGAGAGCGAACTTTTTCTAAAAAGTTTTCGATTGCCGTCACGTTATATCTCGGCCATACGGAAGACATTTTCCAATTGGTTTGTACTATTTGACAACCTTTGATGTGACACAAATACGAATACATTAACGATTCGCCGACTTCTACTTTCATATTGTTAACCTCTTTTTACCCTGACACGCAGGACACTTCCTCAACCAAATATCACACCCGTTCGCGGTATATTCATATCCGCAATCCAAGCATTTCATAGCAAAAAAGCGCTGATTATAATGCGTTTCGGACACACCGCAATATCCGAGGTTTTCTTGGTTGTTTTTGTTGACATACCCGGGATCCGTTGTTTTCATTATCTCGCCTCCGATTATGCGTTCCCTTTGGCCGTAGTGATGGACGCAATGAGACGGCGGCGGATAGAACCGCAATTATTACGCAACCCACAGTATACCGTCTCTGTCATCTTCCCCTTACGGTACAACAATTCTAACCAATATTCCGTTTCATAACACTCCTTGAGCGAAACCTCTAACTTGTTTATAAAATCCGCTCTACTCTGCGCATATTTTGCTTCGTGGATGTTTGCTCCAATGGAGGAGGCGGAGCGCACCATTTGATTGACAAAGACGGAACACCCTTTTATATCGTCACACAAATCGGAGATTCGTATGGCAAACACAACCGCATCTTCACGCAATTGATTTTTGTTGTCATTCATAATCAGTGCTCCTCTCTTTTGTCGATATGTTGCTGCGCAACTCGATATATGACCGCATTGCGGTCATTCGATATATTTCTCGCTGCGCTCGAAATTCGATATGTTGCCTACGGCAACGAGCTTTTCTCGCCCCGCAGGGCATATCGAGCGCGCCAGCGCTATATCGAACGCGAAGCGTATATCGAGCGACGCGACAGCGTCGCATATCGACTTATTCTCTTATCAAACTGGCTACATTCTCACAATGGGCGGTGCGGGGGAACAAATCCACCGGCTGTACCCACTGGGTGCGGTAGCCCTTTTCCGCGAACAACTTCAGGTCACGAGCCAGCGTGGCAGGGTCGCAGGACACGTACACCACCCGCTCGGACGCCATCTGCGCCACCGTGTCGATGAGATCGGGGGAACATCCCTTACGGGGCGGGTCCAGCACCACCACGTCCACCTGGGTGCCCTCCCCCGCCAACTGAGCGGCGGCCTGCGCCGCATCGGCGCAGATAAAGCGGGCGTTGCGGATGCGGTTGGCAGAAGCGTTCTTCTTGGCATCGCGGACGGCGGCCTCCACCACCTCCACGCCGATGACGGCGCCCGCGGTGTGGGCCATAGACAGACCGATAGTGCCGGTACCGCAATAGAGATCCAGCAGGGTCTCCTTACCGGTCAGGGCGGCGGCCTGCGCCGCTAAGCGATACAGTTTTTCGGTCTGGGCGTGATTGACCTGATAGAACGAGTGGGGGGACAAGCGAAACCGCAGACCGCACAGACGATCCACGATGGAATCCGCACCCCACAGAGTAATACTCCGCTTGCCGAGGATCACGTTGGTGCGATCGGGATTGACGTTGAGGGACAGCGACACCATATTGGGTGCCGCCTCCACCAAGAGTTCAATCAATCGCTCCTCATTAGGCACGCGACGCTCGGTGCACACCAGACACACCATCATCTCGGCGGTGACGGCGGCCTGACGGATATAGATATGCCGCAAAAGACCCGTATGATGCTCCTCGGCGTAGGCGGGCACGTCACATTCCACCATCCACTGCTCCACCGCGTCCAGCACGGCGGCGTAGCCGGCAGGCTGCAGGCGGCAATCCTTGCAGGGGATGATGCGGTGACTGCGGGGCGCGTAGAAACCAATCACGGGGCGACCGTCGGGGCCGGGAGCCACGGGGAACTGGGCCTTATTGCGGTAGCGGTCGGGGCTGTCGCCGCCCATCAGGGGCAACACGGGTGCCTCGATGCCACCCACACGGCGGATGGTCTCCTGCACCCACTCCTGCTTATAGCGACACTCCGCCTCGTAGGTGACGTGACGCCAATTACAGCCGCCGCATTTGCCGTAGGCGGCACAGCCCACGTCGGCGCACCGATCGGGAGAGGGGGTGACGATCTCCTCCACCTTGCCGAAGGCGTGGTTTTTCAGCACCTTGACAATGCGGCAGAGGATGGTATCCCCCACCGCCGTACCGGGGACAAACACCACCATACCCGGTGCGGGAACGTCCGCGTCGATATAGCGTGCCACACCGCTACCCTCGCCGGTGACGGCGGTGATATGCAGCTCGGTGAGCAGATTTTTCTGTAATGCCATGGTGGTATCCCCCTTCTAACATCTTAACTTTATTATTTTAC
>JAFYPN010000090.1 GCA_017547465.1 Clostridia bacterium
ACCTCACTACGGAAGACGCCGAAGCGCTGATGCAGAACACAAACCGCAAAAGAAAAAATTATCACAACCACCACTGCAAAACCAAGTGGGGCGATTCTCGTAACTATGAGCTGTCCATCAACAGCAGCCGCATCGGCTATGACGAAACCGCCGATATCATCGAGGATTACATCCGCCATCGCTTCCACGATTTATAAACACACAAACCCATCCTCGGAGCTCTTTCCGGGGATGTTTGTTTAGGAGGGCCTATGAAACCGTTACGTATTTCTTCCGAACTTGTCTATCTGCTCTCACTGGCATTGCTGGCGCTCGCCGTATCCTTGACGGCCGCCGCTGATTTCGGTGTGTCCATGGTGGTCGCCCCCGCCTACATTGTCAGTCTGAAATGGCCTGTTCTCACGTTCGGACAGGCAGAATACATCGTGCAAGGGATTCTATTCATCGTCTTCTGTGCGGCGATGCGCCGTGTGCGCCCGCTGTATCTCGTATCCATTGCAACAGGTCTGCTGTACGGCGTAATGCTGGACGCATGGCGGCTCATTCCCGCTCTGTCTCCTGCGGCAGTCGGCGCCGCCCCGATGCCTGTACGCATTGCCCTGCTGCTCATCGGTATGGTGCTGACCTCCTTCTCGATTGCGCTGATCTTCCGCGTATATATCTATCCGCAGGTATACGATTTCTTCGTTAAAGGGATCGCCGCACGTTACCGTTTAAACCGCTCCCGCTTCAAACAACTATTTGACGCATCATGCTTACTTGTGTCTGTTGCTATGTCGCTTGCGCTGTTCCGCGGGTTTCATGGGGTTGGATCCGGCACCCTGCTGATGACGGTCTGCAACGGCTTCCTCATCGGCTTTTTCGACCGCTTGTTCGGCAAGGCCACCGATATCCGCCCGTGCTTTTCAACTCTTGCCCACCGTTTTGATAACGGGATCGAATAAACATAAAAAGCCCGACGCCAAAACAGCGTCGGGCTTTTCCTTTGTCAGTCATCGCAGATGAAATCCTCACGAATCGTTGCGGGTTCGGGCAGGAACTTGAGAACCGCCACCGCCACCGCCACCACAGCTGCGACAATACCAAGGATCGTCAATACTTGTTTCATAACTTTCTCTCCCTTTCCGTTTTAAATTGTTTTTCTAAATATATTGTACCGTATAATACACCAAATTTCTACCGGTTTTTTCGCATTTGTTTTTACAATTTTGTAAATTTTCTTTTCTGTCGACGGTTTACCGTATTTTCCGGCAAAGAAACACTTGAAACCACTGCTCTTATATTGTATAATAAAGTGAATTTTTATGTGAATTTCAAGGGAGGTCTGCCAAGTGTGTCATTATCTGGATAACAGCGCTACAACAAAAGTCTGTCGGGCTGCCGCCGAAAAGGCGTATACAGTTATGACCGAAACCTTCGGCAACCCCTCTTCACTTCACACACTCGGCATCCGTGCCGAGCAGGAGCTTACCGTCGCCCGCCGTGCCGTCGCCTCACTCTTGGGTCTTAATCCGAGCGGCGCCGATTTGTCGTGCATCACGTTTACCTCAGGCGGCACGGAAGCCAATAATCTCGCCATTTTCGGTGCGGCCGCAGCAAACAAACGCCTCGGACGCCACATTGTCACCACCGCGGTTGAACACCCTTCGGTACTGGAAGCCGTCAAACAGCTCGAACGGGAAGGCTTTGAGCTGACGATCGTTCCGCCCGACGCACGCGGTGACTACGACGCACACGCACTGGCAAACGCCTGTCGCGAGGATACAGTGCTTGTCTGTATTATGCTGGTCAACAACGAACTCGGCACGCTCCTTCCCGTAAAAGATGCCGTATCGCTTATCCGCCGACGTTCACCAAAAGCGTTTATCCACTGCGATGCTGTGCAGGCAGCAGGAAAAATCCCGCTTAAGGTACTGTCCCTCGACGTAGATACTTTAAGCATCAGCGGACATAAGCTCCACGCCCCCAAGGGTGTCGGTGCCTTGTACGTCAAACGAGGTGTCCGTCTGGTTCCTCGTACATGGGGCGGCGGTCAGGAGCGTTCTCTGCGCTCAGGTACGGAAGCGGTCCCCATGATTGCCGCTTTCGGCGAAGCAATCAAGGCTCTCCCTGCTCCTGCTGTGCAGATGCCGCGCTATGCCACGCTTTGTCAAAAGCTCGAAACAGAGCTTGCTTCTATCCACAACGTTGTGCTTCATACCCCCGCGAGTGTGGTACCGTATATACGCAATCTGTCCGTCTGTGGCTATAAAAGCGAAACGCTTGTGCATTTCCTTGCACAGCGCGAAATCTACGTATCGGCAGGCTCCGCCTGTGCCAAGGGACACGACAGCCACGTGTTGGGAGCCTTGCATCTCCCCTCCGAACAGATCTCCTCTGCATTGCGCATCAGCCTGTGTGCAGACAATACCCCGGACGATATTGATGCATTTGTTCATGCGCTCAAGGAAGCCATTGCTTCCTTGGCACACACCTGAAAGGAAGGTCAATACCATGTCGAATAAAGACGATCTTTTCATTTTCACCAACCTCGAAGACACCGCTTCGGACACTTCGGCGTCAAAAGCATCGTCGGACGAAGCCCCCGTCGATCAACCTGCCCCTGCCACGGCTGCTCCTGCCGTAGAGTCCGAGGAGACCGCACCTGTGATCGAAGTGGTTCCGCTTGCCGAGGATGAAGCAGACGAAAACGGCGATGTCGACGCGTTCTCTGCCCCTGAGGTTGCTCCGACCATTGTAGAACCGAGCTTCAATGGGACGGCAGATGCCCTGACAGCGGCAAGAAAGGCACACTCGCCTCAACCGTCCCCCGAATCCGAAACGGTATCTCCCGACGCCGGCACAAAAGAAACGGCAACCGCAAAAACGGACGAGCCTGCCAAAACGGACGAGCCTGCCAAAACGCCCGATGCGGATGATCCGGCAAAAAAAGAGCATCCGTTCATGCGCTTTCTCAGTGGGCTTGTTCCGCACGTCGGCGACAGCACCTTTGATGCCGTGCGCAAATGCGTAATGCTCCTCGGCATTCTGGTGTTTATCGGTGCAGCAACCTATCTGATCGACGATCTCATTCTCATCCCGATCCACAACGATGTGCTCGTCGAATCTCTTCAGCAAATGTATACCCCCGACGCGGAGCTGACGCTCAGCGAAGATGAGCAGAACTACGCCTATCCCAAGGATATCGATCCTGCGTTCAAAAAGCTGTATTATCAGAACAACGACATTCGCGGCTGGCTCAGCTACAAGACAACAGACGGTACCACCTTCAACATCGATTATCCCGTGGTGCAAAGTTCCGACAACGACTATTACCTGTTCCACGATTTCAACCGCACCTATAACAAAAACGGTACGCTGTTTTATGATTATCGCAACGATCTGACCTCCAAAAAATCTCACAACCGCAACACCGTTATCTATGGTCACAACATGGCAAGCGGCCAGATGCTCGCCGGCCTTAATAAATTGCTGTGGGGTGTCGGCTATGCGCGCGTAGCCCCGACCTTCACTATGAACACCATTTACAACAAAGCGGAATATAAGGTCTTTGCCGTGATGCTCCTTAACAACAACACCATCGACGGCGATCCGTTCGGCTATCTGCGCACCGAATTCAACGACAACGTGGATTTTGCGGGTTTCCTGTCTGAGATCACCGCCCGTTCCCTGTACAATTACGGTGACGTAGACGTGCGTCCCGACGACGAGATCGTGATGCTGTCCACCTGCACCGACTGGGATCTGGCACACTTCAAGGACGGCCGTACCGTGGTGGTTGCACGTAAGGTCCGCAAGGACGAAAATCCTGCCACCGACGTGGCAAAGATCACCGTCAACGAGGACGCGCTGATGCCCTACGGCTGGTATGTCAACCAAAAACTGGAACCGCATCCCTATTACACCGACCCGCTGTACGTTGTTCAGCCGCTTGATACCTTGATGGAATATCTGGCAACCTCTACCGCTCCCGAAGGACAAACCACCACCAGCTTTACGCTGTATCAGCAAGACGGTACCTTCGGCCTTATTTCCACTACAGTAACCGATGCCAACGGCAATGTCATCACACAAAGCACCAAAGCTGTTCTTACCACCGTTTCCGTGGAAACCACTCCTGTGTACTACGGTGTCGGCAGCAGTTTTGACTACGCCAACACCAAAGTAGTGGCAATCTACTCGGACGGCAGAAAGGTGCCTCTCAATTCCAGAACCTGTGCGGTCACAGGCTTTGACTCCTCAAAACCCGGCACCTGTGCGGTCACACTCCACTACGGCGCTTTCCAGGTGAATTTTGAAATCACCGTGATCGAAGGCTACGTAGCACCGGTCATCACCACGACCTCCACCATCACAAGAACGACCGCCACCACTCGTCCGTCCAACTTCATCCCCTATGACCCGAACGCCAAAAAGACCACGACCACAGCCAAGGCGTCTACTACCGAAGAAACCACGACCACAACGGAAATAACCGAAGCACAAACCACCACGACAACCGAAACGCCCGCTGTGGTTTCGGACGAAACCGATCCTGTGTAAGACTCACATTCTATAACGGATTCAATATAGGAGAGAATAACCATGTCCTTTACCCCCAACGAAATCCTGCTCATCAAAAACGGAGAGCTTGCCCTGAAGGGTCTCAACCGCAGCACGTTTGAAGCGGTACTGCTCAAAAACCTGCGTCGCCGCTTAAAAAGCGTCGGTCACTTCTCACTGCGCAAATCGCAATCGACGATTTACGTTGAACCGCTCGACGAATGGGCGGATATGGAAGAAGCCGGCCGCTGTGTTGCACAGGTGTTCGGCATCGCCGCCTACTCGCGTGCCAAGGTCGTTGCCAAAGACCTGAAAGCGATTCAGGACGCAACGCCCGTCTATCTTGCCGATATGCTCAGCACCGCCAGAACCTTTAAGGTGGAGTCCAAGCGTGCCGACAAGAGTTTTCCGTATCCGTCACCCGAAATCAGCCGCGAGGTCGGCGGCGCGGTGCTGTCCGCCTTTCCCCACCTGCGTGTGGATGTGCATAACCCCGATGTCGTTGTACACATCGAGGTGCGCGAGGCCGGTGCTTACATCCATACCCGCCAGCTCCCCGGTGCGGGCGGCATGCCCGTCGGCACAGCAGGCAAAGCGGCGATCCTGATCTCGGGTGGTATCGATTCCCCTGTCGCTGCCTGGATGATGGCCAAGCGCGGCATTGCGCTGACCGCCATTCACTTCGCCTCTCCGCCGTATACCAGCGAGCGCGCCGAGGAAAAGGTATGCGAGCTGCTCCGTCAGGTCAGCCACTACGCAGGTCACATCAAAATGCTGGTCGTGCCGTTTACCGAGTTGCAGGAGGCCATCCGCGATAACTGCCCCGAAGAGCTGTTCACCCTTGTGATGCGCCGTATGATGATGCGCATTGCCTCGATGGTGGCAACAAACGAAGGGTGCGGTGCACTGATCACGGGTGAAAGCCTCGGTCAGGTCGCCAGCCAGACCATTCCTGCGCTTGCCTGCACCGACGCCGTGGCAACACTTCCCGTGTTCCGTCCCGTGATCGGTATGGATAAAGAGGAGATCATCCGCAT
>JAFYPN010000012.1 GCA_017547465.1 Clostridia bacterium
GCAGGTGCGTCCGCACAACCACGTGCAGTTTCCGTATCTGTACGAAACACAAACCGTAAACAACGTGACCGTCTATGCGTATACGCAACCGGAGAGTGGGATCGAGGGTGAGGTCGTGCTTTACACCGACGGCGCGGCGGAGGCGGATGCGTCCTTTGTGTTTTCCAAAGCGTATCTGACAGCGGGCACCTATTATCTCAACGCGCATTTCAGCGAGGGGATAACCGGCGTTTGGTTGCAGCTGACCGCGATCGACGGGTCGGTCGTATACGGTGCCTGTAAAGCCTACGACGAAGCGGCGGTGCGTGTGCCGACGGACGGGGAGTACGGGTTGACGTTGTTCGTCGCCGCCGGCACCGAGATTGATCCCGCGACCGAGAGCGATTATCTGTTCGCGTATCCGACGCTCAGTGACACACCCGGCATCGAGCATGAGGTGTACCGAAGCGTAGCACCCGCGTTCGGCGCGGACAACCTGTTTTCCATGAACGAGTGGGATTACAGCAGTTACATTAGCTATCGTTCGGGTGTTTTCAACGTAACGGCACCGGCGCTTATTGCGTTGCAGGAGCTGGTACCCGCGGCGCAAATGGCGGCGCATTTCAGCGGTGACGCGACCTTTGAGGCCGGCACCTATCGGTTCACCTGCAACGATCTGACGGATTTGTCCGCTCAAACCTACAAGATGTGGTTGCGTATCGTGCTGGAGGACGGCACGTCGGACGTGTTGGTCTCCGGTGAAGAGACAGACGTGGGGCAGCCGTTTTCCGTGCACAGTATCACAACGGCAGATAGCGGATTCGCTATTCTTGAGGCGGGATTTTCCTATCAAACCACGTTTTGCCTGCAACGAAAAACGGCACCCGTTACGGTCAAGCTGTTCGGCAAAAACTTGATCGATCCCGCCAAGATTATGTACGGAAAAGAGCTTATGGGAACCTCAATACAGGACAACTCTCTTTGGTATATTACCGGCTGGATACCCGTAATGCCCTCCACTACGTATACCGTAAGCGGCACATCATCCCTGCGCAGACTGGAAGCGGACACGCAGGGTACTGTTCTTAATCAAAATTTTAGCGGGTCTACTTTCACCACGACAAAGAAGACCCGGTATGTACTCTTTAACAGTTTGATCGAGGAATACGACAAACCGCAATTGGAAGTCGGCAACGTTGAGACCGTCTACGAGCCGTATGCGGAACCGATCGAGTATGTACCCAACGCGGACGGTACGCTGACGATACCGAGTCGGTCACCCAGCATGACACTGCGCAGTGATACCGCGGGTGTTGCGATCGCCGCCACGTACAACAAGGATACGAACAAGGTCATCGGCGGTCTGTTAGAGCGTATCAGCGCTTTGGAAGCCGCTGCGGTAAATAACGCATAAGGAGGAAACAGTCAATGTACAGTATTGTGAAAAACGTGATCGGTCGCGGCGGGTTTGACCTGTCCGCACTGATTCAAAAGATCGACACGCTCTGGGTGCAGGGGAGCCTCACCGACGAGCAACGGGAGGAGCTTGTCAGCTTTGCACGCAGCGATGCCAAGAAACACGACAGTGTGGATGTGGCGGCAAAGCTGGAGGAGCTGGACCGTCGGGTCGCGGCGCTGGAAAAGGCGGGTGCCACCGAGGAATCGGGCGAGGAATACCCCGATTTCGTCGTCGGTAAATGGTACTATACGGGGGATACCTGCACCTTTGACGGGAATCGGTATACCTGCACCGCCCCCGGCGACGTGGCGTGCGTGTGGAGCCCCGCAGACTATCCTGCTTACTGGGAGCTCGTGAACTAAAAAGGAGGACAACCGCATGGCAAGCAGAATCTTACAAAAGGGCGTCAACAAGCTCACACAAGGGTTTTCATCGGGACACAAAGCCGTGGATATCGGCCGCTCGCATCTGACCGGCGAGCCCGTTGTCGCGCACACCGCGGGCAAGGTCGTTTTCTGCCAAACCGGACACAAAAACAATAAAAAGGCCACCGGCAATGCGAGCTACGGCAACTGCGTAAAGCTCGACCACGGGAGCGGGTACAGCACGCTGTACGCGCATCTGGCCGCGGTGTCGGTGGCGCTCGGCGAGCAGGTGCTTGCCGGACAGGTGATCGGTACGATGGGCAACACCGGCCGCAGCTTCGGCACGCATCTGCATTTTGAGGTGCGACGGGATAACAAGCATATGGATCCGACACCGTATCTGGAAGCAGATCTGCCGCTGCCAAAGACGACGGAGGACGGCGACATCCACGTTACCTATCAGACCTATACGGGCAAGTGGCTGTCAAAGGTGACGGACTGTAACGACAGCAATGCCCATGGATACGCGGGCATTGTGGGCAAGCCGATGACCGCGCTGATCGCAAAGCCGACCCGGGGGACGCTGCGGTACCGTGTGCATCGGCTCGGCAAGGGTTGGTTGCCGTGGGTGGAGAACGACACCGATCACGCGGGTGTGCGCGGTCAGGCGATCGACGCGGTGCAGATGCAGCTCGTCGGCGCGGATGACTACGAGGTCAAGTACCGCGTATCTCCGCAACAAAACGGCGGCTGGTACGGCTGGTGCACGGGTTTATCGGACGCCAC
>JAFYPN010000091.1 GCA_017547465.1 Clostridia bacterium
CCGCGTGTATGCTGTTCTCCAAACCCATTGACTCGCTTGCCGCCGCGGGTGCGGTGCTGAGCAGTGTGTGGCTCGACGATGTGACGATGCCCGTCATCGACAGCCTCGGCGAAGACTTCCTCAGCTATGTCAAGGACGATATGACCATCACCGTCAAGGACGACGGCACCGTGGAAGTGGAGTAAACGTAAATTAATTAACGTTTATCATTAAAAAACAGTTGACGAATGTAAAACCTCCTGCTATGATAGAACTAAATCACAGCAGGAGGTTTTTGTCATGCAAAAACTCAGCAAAACGGCGTCTCTTCTTGATGGCTTTTTAAAGATCGGATTTTGGTGTGTTGTTATTCTGATCGGATTTTCACTTGTATTGTCGATCCTGGGACTTTGTATTCCCACCGCTGAATTCATGGAACCTGTACCCGATCTGACTCTCGACAGCATCACTTTTACGGTTGCTGACGATCACATACAATCGCTCTCAAGTAAAGCCAACGCTTTACTTCTTATGGCAACGGGACTTCTCGGCAGCGCATATCTCGCGTATGTATTGTACACCCTGCGCCGCATTCTGGCGCCGATGATCGACGGCAAGCCGTTTCACGAAACCGTGACACTCCGCTTAAAACGACTGTCGTGGGTAACCTTGATCGGCGGCGGCATTCTCAGTATTCTCGCCACTGTTTATGATTACATCCTTTTGAATATGTACGATCTTGATGCCCTGTTTCTCAGCGACGGCATCGTGAATTATGAGGTTGTCTACCGCACGGATCTCTCGTTTGTGACGATCTTCCTTGCGTTGCGATTGTTGACATTTATTTTCCGCTATGGAGCAGAGCTTCAACAGCAAGCGGATGAAACCCTGTAAAGGACGGTGTCGACAATGCCGATTGTTTTACGACTGGACCGCGTGATGGCAGACCGCAAGATGTCCTTAAATGAGCTTTCTGCCAGGGTGGGCGTGGCAAACGTCAACCTTTCGAAGCTGAAAACGGGCAAGGTCAGCGCCGTGCGCTTTTCCACGCTGGAAGCCATCTGCGACGTGCTGGACTGTCAACCCGGTGATATTCTGGAATTTGTTCGAAATACCAATGAAAAGGAGTAAACAAGATGAACAGGAAAACGACTGCAGCTGTAACCATTCTCGTCGTCGCGGTATGTCTCTGCAGCAGTATCTTGACAAGCCTGCAAAACCGCGTGGCTTTTCCGCAAGAACTGAAAGACTGGTACACGCAGAACAGTGAAACCGTACACACTACCGATTGGCTGGAGGCGAACGGTTTTGCATACAGTGCCGTCTTATCCACCGAATTCCCCGATGCCTACTTCTGTCAGATTCCGACAACAGGCGGCAACACACATATTACCGTATTCGGAGCATCCGACAACACCGTCCCGCTCCGTTTCCAAGCAAAATCGGACCTTTTCCGTCTTTCAAAAGGCGATGAATTCACCTACCAGTTCACGATCGGTACGAAAACCGCCGACTATGTGTGGATCAACATTTACGCCGATACGAAGGAACAAGCCAACGATGCCGTTAATGATGTGATCACATTTTTAAAGAATGCCGTATAAACAACACAACACCCCGCGACAATACCACATCGCGGGGTGTTTGCTATGTATCTTTATATCCAAGCAATTCGTCCACCGTGACCTCGAAATACGCGGCAATGGACGGCAACAGCATAATATCGGGGCAGGACGTGCCTTTCTCCCATTTGGAGACTGCCTGCGAGGACACGCCCAGCGCGGCACCAAGCTCGGTCTGGCTGATCCCGCGCTGTTTGCGAAGTGCGGCGATTTTTTCGTTGATATTGATGGACATGGGATTCGCCTCCGTTTCTTATGTACTCGGGTGCGAACCTTACCGACAAAAGCAAACAACACACCCGCTGTGCGGATGTGTTGTCAAAAAATCATCAGCAACCACTGTAACTGTCGGTGATGAACGCAACATCCGCTTTGTATCGTGTATAATGACGTTCCTGCATTGTCATCGTTCATCACCGCCTTTCGTAAAATTTCAGATTACTGACAGAATAGCACAACTCCTGATAATTGTCAATCAACCATTGGTTTCAAAAAAATGGGGTTTATGGTGGAAATATGCAAAAGAATGTGATATACTGAAAGTTACGCGAGAGCCTGAAAGGAAGAACACCTATGTACACAAAAGATCAACTGAAATTCCAGCTCGGCGCGATGGGCATCGACCCCAAAGGCACACTTCTTGTGCATTCCTCGATGAAAGCCATCGGCGATGTGGAGGGTGGCGCTGAGACGGTGCTGGACGCGCTGTGCGAGTATATGCAGGGCGGATTGCTTGTCCTGCCGACCCACACCTGGCGGCAGATGAACGACACCTACACGGTGTTCGATTCGCGCACCGAGCCGTCGTGCGTCGGTTTGCTGACCAATCTGTTTCTGAAGCGCGAGGGCGTTATCCGCTCGCTTCATCCGACCCATTCGGTCGCGGCGATCGGCAAGGATGCCGCAAGCTACACCGCAGGCGAAGAACTCACCCGTACCCCCTGCCCGCGAAACGGTTGTTGGGGGAAGCTGTATGACCGCCGGGCGCAGATCCTGTTCCTCGGTTGCACACTCAAATGCAACACCTATCTGCACGGTGTGGAGGAATGGACCGACACCCCCAATCGTCTGAAAGCAACGGCGCAGGATTTTACGGCGATCGACCGGCACGGCGTTTCGTACACCGTACCGCAATACCGCCACCACACCGAAGATCCCGTTGTGGATCCGTCGGAGCATTACGATAAGATGGAACCGATTTTCGTTGCAGGAGGTGCGGTGACTTACGGACATTTCGGTGATGCACGATGCATCCTCGGCGATGCCGTGAAGATGGCAGATCTCACCGTGCCGTATTTACAGCGTGATCCGCATTTGTTCGACAACGATGATGCGGTGGAATGAGATCGGAATAACGTCGTGCTTTGCACGAGTACACCTCATCCGTCACCTGCGGTGACACCTTCCCCTCAAGGGGAAGGCTTATGAAAAGGAGTGTTTATA
>JAFYPN010000092.1 GCA_017547465.1 Clostridia bacterium
ATGGTGCGCGCCGCCGACATGGGCCTGAACCTGTATCTTTTGGAAAAAAAATAAAACCGCGACCCGCTCGCCGCTCTTTATAAGCAATATGGTACACTGTCCGCCGAAACGCTCACTGCGACCTCGGACGAGGAGCTGGTGCGCGCCGTTGCCGCCAATGTGATGGCAAAAGCGGATCACCGCCACCCCGACGTCTACAGCCTGATCCCGCTGCTGTCACACGGCCAAGTCGCCGTTTACAGTGTGTGGCTTATCTGTCACGAGTTGGAGGTGGCGGATGGGGAATCCCTGTTGCGTTCTCCGTCCGGCCGTTTTTTAGAAGCGGCCAAGGACGGCTTTTCACTGATCGGTGCCGCAGCCTGTGCCGCGGCAGAGGACGAAACGGCATTGCGTGAGGCAATCGCCGCCGAACAGCCCCTTGCCTTGTGCGTCACCTATATTCGCGATAACCCCGACGAGTTTGTCGACCTATAACGCAATATAGAGAAGTGCCAACAACAGCTCCGTCGGTGCGCCGTTGTGACCCAGCACCAAAATGAGCAACAGCAACAGCACCCGCTCTTGATCCCCCGCCAAAAAGGACAGCCAGTCCTTTTCGCGGGGTTTTTGCTCCGGTAAGCGGCACGGCTTTTCCGGCCGACACGCCTCCGCACAGGCGGGTTGTTCCTCGCAAGCGGGGGATTCCTCGCGAATCGGGTGCACCTTTTCCGACAACGGCGGTGTCAACGTCACCCCGCGGTAAACGTTCACCGGATGCTCGCGCACCAGTCGCCGTGATCGCTCTGCCATGCGTTGCACGCGCAACGCAGCCTCCTGTTGAAGCTGTGCGACACTGCGTTCGTTCATTCCGCTTTTCCTCCTTTTTGCAGCAACGGCAGGAATTTTAACAGCTGCATCATCCTCACCGAATCGTCCAACCGCTTTTCACGGTCCCCATGCAAATAGGGGCGCAGCGCCTTAAGCAGGGTGGTGTTCTGATCGTCTTTGCCCATTTGCGACAGAAGCGGCATCAGCTTCAATAACCCGTCAAGCTCCGGCATCGCGGGGGACGGTGTCGGTTCGGGTTGCGGCTCAGGCGGGGTGGCGGGCGCAGTCAGCGTCTCCGGTGAAATGCCGAGCGCCGCCATCATGCTCTGGATCTTATCCATGCCGTCCGGTGAATTCAGCAGGCTGTCGAGTTTTTTCGAAAGCTCGTCATCCATGGGGATCCTTGCCTCCCGTCAGTTTGGACAAAAACGCCTGCACCTCAGGCGAGTTTATCAGCTGCTGCAGCCGTGCGGGATCCCCCGCGAGCTCGGTGATCTTCTTCATGTTTTGGGAACCGGCGCGATTCGACAGCGCGGATAATCCACCGTTTTGTACCGTCGCCGCCAGCTCTTCCGGTGTCATTCCCAACCGCCCCGACGCATATCCCAACAATGCCTGTAATTGATCCGGTGTGATCTGACTCATCTTGATCCCTCCCTGTCTCATTAGTATGTTGAAAAAGGTGATACTATGTTTCGTTTATTGGTGGTGTCCGACACCCACGGTGATCGCCGCGCCCTACAAGCCGCCATCGACGCACAGCCCGAAGCCTCGCTTTTGGTACATTTGGGCGACGGTGCGGCCGACCTTACCGCTATCAGCGAATTTATCTCGATTCGCACACTGCAGGTGTCGGGAAATTGTGATTTTTCCTCGCCGTTTCCCGACGATGCCGAATTTCGGTTCGGCGGTCACGTCTTTTTTGCGGCACACGGTCACCGCTACGGCGTCAAGCACGACCTTTACCGCTTTGCGTGTGCCGCTCGCTCCCGCGGTGCGCGCATGGCTCTGTTCGGCCACACCCACCGGGCACTGACGCTGTATGACGATGGCTTGTATCTGCTCAACCCCGGCTCACTCGGTCGCGGCGGTACCTATGCCACCGTGGACGTTGATGCGAACCGCGGTATCGTTTCGAACATCGTCAAACTGCGCTATTAACAGACTATGCATCACTCCTCAAAAATGTGTAGAAGGCAGGGCGTTTTCGCCCTGCCTTCTACAGCATATTCAAGATATCCGCCGGCCGTGAAACCTCCGGCACACCGTCGGGATGCTGCACCAACCCCCGCGTGTTAACAAAGATCGCCTTCATGCCGGCACTCACGGCACCCTGTATGTCGTTGACCGGATGATCGCCGACAAATACACAATTTTCCGGTGCGACACACAGCCGCGCCGCCGCGCGTCGGAACAACTCGGGATGTGGCTTGTGTATGCCCTCATCACCCGATATCAGCGCGACGTCCGTATCCAGCCGCAAACCGGTAACGTCGAGTTTTCGGTTTTGTAGCAGCGAATTTCCGTTGGTGATGATCCCGATATGATAGCCACGCCGCCTCAATTCCGCCAACACCGTCGGCGTTTCCGTATACAGCACCGAACACAACGGGAACAACCGATGATATTCCCATAAAAGTCTTTCACCCGTGACCCCCTCATCGAACGGCCATCGCTCGACAAAGGAATGAAAAAACGTGCCGTGATCCACATAGCCGCCGGCGTTTTCCCGACAGAGCTGTTGCGCGTACTGCTCACGCTGTTCCGTATCAACGGCGTGCATGTGGCGTGAAAGTAGCAGTCGTGCCACCGTCAAAAACGCCTGCGTACGATCCTGCAGCGTATCGTCAAAATCAAAGATCACAGCTTTGCCGCCATGCTGTCCACCCAGTACTGCTTGCGCGCCCGCGGCATCTGCGGCAATCTGTGCTTTCAGTGCCTCGACATCCGCAAAGCAACGCTCTTCGCGCAAAAAACGGATGAGCAAAACCTGTACGGTTTGCCCGTACAGATCCCCGTCAAAGCCCTGAATCCAAGTTTCCGCTTGCGGCACCCGTACACCGCCGACCGTCGGATGTACTCCGACGTTGGTCACGGCGTGATACGGATGCTCCCCGATGACCACCAACGAGGCATACACACCGTACCGCGGTACCGCATACTCGGCGGGAAACACCTGATTAAGCGTGGGCATGCCCCACCGCCGCCCGCGACGATCTCCGTTTGACACCGCAAGCTCCACCGAAAATGGTCTGCCGAGCAGCCGCGCGGCAAGCGCCATGTTGCCCGCCGTGACCGCTTGTCGCACGCGGGTGGAGCTGATGGCTTCGCCGTCGCGTTGCACGGCATCCACCACCGTCACCCGAATCCCCAGCGGCTCGCACAGCTCACGAAGTGTCTGTACCGTTCCGCTCCCGTTTTTACCAAATCGGTAGTTGTACCCGCAACACACGACGCGCGCCTGCAGCAGATCGCGTAGGATGTCACGGACAAACCGCTCGGGGGACAGCTCACACACGTCTTTAAACGGCATCTCGATCCATTCGTCGGTTCCCAACGTTTCCAGCAACTGTTCTTCGCGCTGTGCGGTCAAAAGCCGCCCCGCGTCGTGTTTGGGTACGCCGACCATACACAGCGCGGTTGCCGTCAGCATCGCGCTGTCGGTATCGATCACACCGCACGCCGCCGCCAGTACCGCACGATGGCCGATATGCAATCCGTCAAACACACCGAGTGCCACCGCGCGCCGCACAGCAGGTAAGGCGTTGCGCTGTTTCCATGTGTACCGCTTTACCGCCACCGCGATCCCTCCTTTTTTCACAGTATAGCATACTTATCTAAAAAAGCAAAACTTGTTTTATAAAAATACACACAAAATACACATTTCGCCTGTATCATTATGGTTGTGTAAATATGTCCAAAGGAGGAATTCCCCGATATGATCAATGTGCAAAACCTGACCAAGCGATACGGCTCTCACCTCGCGGTAGACAATATCAGCTTTCAGGTAAACGAGGGTGAGATTCTGGGCTTTCTCGGGCCGAACGGCGCGGGCAAATCCACCACGATGAACATCCTCACCGGCTACTTATCTTCCAGCGAGGGCAACGTATCCATCAACGGGCACGACATCCTGGAAGAACCCAACGAGGCAAAATCCAACATCGGCTATCTGCCGGAGCAGCCGCCTTTGTATCTCGATATGACGGTGCGCGAATATCTGGATTTTGTCTTTGACCTCAAGCAATGCAACTTCAACCGTCAGAAGCACATCGGCGAGATCTGTCGCCTGATGCAAATTGAGCACGTGTACAACCGATTGATTAAAAACCTATCGAAAGGCTACCGTCAGCGTGTTGGTTTTGCGCAGGCACTCATCGGCAACCCGCCTGTTCTCGTGCTGGACGAGCCTACCGTCGGCTTGGATCCCAATCAGATCATTGAGATGCGCGCACTCATCAAAAATCTCGGTAAACACCATACCGTGATCCTCTCCTCGCACATTTTGCAGGAGATTGAGGCGGTCTGCGACCGTATCATCATTATCAACGACGGCAAGATCGTCGCAGACGACACCGCTTCGGCCCTGTCGGAAAAATATTCCTCTGACCGTCGCTTAATGGCGCGCATCGCGGGTGACGAAAAACGCGTTACCGATATTCTCACCCACATTGCCGGGGTGGCCGAGGTCATATGCTACGGCGAAAAAGAGGACGGCGTATACGAATACGTGCTTGAACCGCAGGACGGCGCGGATTTCCGTCGTGCTCTGTTCACGGCACTGTCGAAGGAAGGCTATCCGCTGCTCGGCTTGCGTTCCATGGAAATGTCTTTGGAAGAGATCTTCATTTCGCTGACGCGTGAACAGCTTCCCCAAACCACCATCCGTAAAGGAGGTAAACGCAAATGAGTGCCATTTTCAAGCGTGAATTTAAAACCTATTTCACCTCCCCCATCGGTTACATCGTACTCGCCATGATCTTCGGTCTGAGCGGATATTATTTCTTCATGTACAACCTCGCCGACGGCTACGCAGACCTCTCGTACGTATTCAGCTCCGTGCTGACGTTTCTGATGCTGCTCGTATTGCCGGTGCTGACCATGCGCCTGATGAGCGATGACAAGCGTCAAAAGACCGATCAAGCGTTGCTCACCGCCCCCGTCAGCCTGACCGGCATCGTGCTGGGCAAATTCTTTGCCGCGTTCTTGCTGTTTGCTGTCGGCATCTCCATCATGCTGGTGTTTGCCGTTATTATCGCCACCCAGATCACACCCGACTGGCTGGTCGTTGCGGGCAACTTCATCGGCCTGTTACTGCTCGGCGGTATGATCATCGCGATCGGTCTGCTCATCTCTTGCCTGACCGAAAGCCAGTTTGTAGCAGCGCTCGGCACGTTCCTCGCCTCGTTTGCGTTGTTGATGCTCGACAGTGTCGGCTCCATGCTGTCCTCCAGCACGGTAGTCGTTGCGATCACCGATTTTCTGTCCATATCCCAACGGTATTCCAACTTCACCAGCGGGTTAATGCAATACGATGACATCGTTTTCTTTGTGAGCACAACGGCACTGTTTCTGTTTTTAACCGTCCGTGTGCTTGATCGCAAGCGCTGGAATTGACGAGAGGAGGCAACACGATATGCGTAACTTTGACGAAACCAAAAAAACTCCCGACGACGAGCGGGATCTCCCCGCAGAAGAAGCTGTCCAAGTCGTCGAGAAACCGAAAAACAGCAAAAAAACCATCAAGCTGCCCAAGCTGAACTGGCGCTCCAACCGCAAGCTTCGTCTGGGTGCCACCGCAACGGCGATCACCGTCGTTGTCGCTGCCGTGATCGTGCTGATCAACGTCATTTGCGGCGTGTTGGCGGACCGCTTTCCGTGGACGCTGGACCTCACCGCGGATCAGACCTATTCGCTGTCCGAGGAGAGCCACGCGGTAGCCGACGTTGTTTCCGCACCGATCGAAATCGTGGTGCTCGCGGGTGAGGAGTATTTTTCCAACCCCAATATGGGCGCCGAGGAATACGACACCATCTTCCGTCAATTCTACCTGTTCACGCAGGAGTACGAAACCTTAAGCGACGGCAAGATTACCACCACCTACGTGGACCTGGAAAAGAACCCCACGCTATCGTCCTCGTATGAAGAAAAATACGAGGCCACCAGCGGGGATATTCTGTTCCTGTGCGGTGAACAATACCGCAAAATTTCGTTGGACGATCTCTTGCAAGAGGACGTGGATTACACCACCTACTCGTATACGGTCACCTCGCTGGTGGAGCAAAAGCTCGCCACCAACATCAGCAGTGTGTGTGGCGGCAAGACCGTGACCGTGACGTTTTTGACCGGTCACGGCGAGAGTGAGAGCTCCATTGCCGCTTTGAAAAGCTTGTATGAATTAAACGGCTACTTCACCCAAACGCTGGACTTCACCTCCGCTGCCACCATCAGCGATACCACCGGTGCGATCGCGATCGTGGGCCCCACCAAGGACTATACGCTGGACGAGATCAAACGCCTGCGCCAATGGCTGGACAACGACGGGAAACGAGGCCGCCATCTGTTTGTGTTTGCCAACTACTCCGGCACGTGCCCCAACCTGTATGATTTCCTGTCCGCGGACTACGGCATCACCGTTACCTCTAACATCATCATGGAAACCGATGCCAACAACTATCCGATGGACTTCTACGGCAGCTATCCGTATTGGCCGCTGACCACGGTCACGTCGTCCGATCTCACCGACTCGATTGCGAACCAAAAGGTCATCATGCCGCTGACACTGCAGCTGCTCACCGATAAAAGTTCCGATACCGAGGAGGAGATCCTCACCAACCACACGCTGGTGTCGTTCCCCGAAAGCAGCCGCCTGACCGCTTTGACAGATCTTTTGTCTGCGGAAAGCAACGACGATGTTGTGCAGGTCGAAGCGGACTCGTATCCCATCATCGGCATGGCATACGCCCGCGACTTGGACGTTGTGAATAACCAAACGG
Organism: Clostridia bacterium; assembly: GCA_017547465.1. Taxonomy (GTDB): domain Bacteria; phylum Bacillota; class Clostridia; order Oscillospirales; family Acutalibacteraceae; genus RGIG3009. Next base: position 6,804 of record JAFYPN010000092.1, read on the forward strand.
TTATCAATTACATCGTTGTCAGCGGCAGCTATCAGTTTGCCGACTACGCGACCTCGTCGCAATATCAGAACGAGGGTCTGGTGCTTGAGCCGCTGCGCACGGTATGCAGTCTCGGCGACACCGTGGTGATCTCCGGCAAGGATCTGTCGGCGGATACCTTCTCGGTGTCCACCCTGACGGCACAGGTGATCGGCTTAGGTGTGTTCACCTTCGGTATCCCGCTGGTGCTGGTTATCATCTGTCTGATCGTCTTCTTTAAGAGGAGGCATTTATGAGTAAGCGCTTGACAAAACGCACCCGTTCGCTGCTGTTTGCCGTCGTAGCGTTGGCGGTGGTCGGCGTACTGCTGATCGGCTTGCTTCTGCTGCTTCCCGCACCGGAAGAAAATCCCGACGACGATACCACGGTCGACGAATCGGTCGTACTGTTTGATAAGAGCGACGATTCCGACGTGGTGCTGTCATCGGTGGACATCGCTTTCGGCGATACAGCACACACCATTTCGATCACCGACGATGAGCTATACACGGTCAAAGGCTATGAGGATCTTCCGCTCGATCAGGCCGTGCTGGCTGAGGTGGCAGACTCTTTGTTGACCATCACCGCCTCGCGTCTGGTTTTGGAATCGCCGGAAAACCCCGCAGATTTTGGATTCGGAAAAGCCGACAGCAGCATCACCGTTTCCGCCTCCTATTCCGACAAGTCCGCGTTTTCGTTTGAGATCGGCGATCTGTCCCCCTCACAGGAGGGATATTACCTGCGCGAAAGCGGCAAGGATGCTGTTTATCTGATGGACACGGCTTTCTGCCAAACCATGGCGTATGAAACCAACGAGTACATCAACCATATGCCCATCACCGCTCCCTCCGCACAGGAAAGCACCGACTCGGTCGTCGTGCGCGATGCCACGTTAACCGGTACGGTCCGTCCCCAGACCATCTTCTTCCAAATCACGGAGCAACCCGAGGAGGACGAAGAAAACATGGTGATCTCGGGCTATGCCATTCAAAAGCCGTACTTCCACGCGGTGGACTCAAACAGTCAACTGATCTCGTACAGCACCTTCACCTCGCTTACGGCAACCGGTGTTGCCAAGCTTCGCCCCACGGCCACAGATTTGAATACGTACGGTCTGTCCAAGCCCTATTCGGTGTGCACCGTCAATCTGTCTCTCCAGCGCACCACCGAGACGGAGGGCGACAACGGTGAAATCAAAACACAGATTTCGTATCACAGCACCTTTCAATATACCATCAAGCTGGGTAACACCGATAAAGACGGCAATTACTATGGTGTGGTATATGCTGAAAAAACGCTGATCCCCGTGGTATATCTGTTTGCACCGAGCGCGGTCAGTTCGTGGGTAGACGCACAGTACGAAGATGTGGCGGACGACATGCTGTACTTCCAGTACATCACCAATCTCACCTCGATCGGGATTACCAACAACGGCGAAGCCAAAACCTTTGTACTTGAGCATTTCCCCGACGAAGAAGATAGTGACAAGAGCCTGACGGTCACAGCCGACGGTACGACCTACAGCACCGCGGATTTCCGCACCCTGTACGCCTCGCTGCTCAGCTTGTACCGCGTCGGTGCTACCGATGAAACCCCCACCGGCACACCGGTGCTGACACTCACATTCACCCCCATGAAGCAGCACGGTGATGCGGTGCGTATCGATATTTACGGATACAACGCCGGCTATTACCTTGCCGTTCACAATTCCGGCGAAAAGCATTTGGTCAGCGCCAGAGAGGTTCAAAACATTCAGAGTGTTTACGAAAAGATCTTAGCGGGAAAAAGCCTTTCATAATGTCTTACGATAACCGCCGCGAAGGTGCGTACCTTCGCGGCGTTTTCTTATATCCCGATTTCGTAAAGCACCGCCGTGTACGGCAACCCCCACACGCGATGCCGTCGCTTCTTGTCACCAAAGCTGCGCACCGTGACGGTACAGGTGCCTGTATGGCGTTGCCACACGCTCTGCGTCACCGTAACGTGATCCACCACCTCACGCGGCAGATACACACGATAGAGCGCCAGCCCACGCGGATACCACACAGTCACCGCTTCTCGGTCCGCGCCGAATCCGGCACCGCGAAATCCCAGAAAGCGAACGATAAACCACCAGATTCCCCACACCGTACATACCAAAGCCGGCACCTGCCAGAACCCCCCTGCCATCCAGGGCAGTATGCTGAACAGGATGACGATCAGCGGGGAAGCAAGATAGCGCCACCAAGCGTTACGCGCCGCTTTGATGCGCCCCGTTTTCAGGGGATACCCGGGCAACAAGCGTTCCAGGCCCTCACACAACGTCCGTGGATCGGCGGCGGGGATGAGCACCGGCCGCGCACCGATATCCCGTCCGTAGCCGGCGGCGGTGATCACCGCCGTGTGCAGCCCCAGCAATCGCATAAAAAGTGTCTGCCGCAGCTCTAATGCCGTGATCTTATCCCGATCGATCAGCACATCCCGCCGTGTAAACAATCCCGATACCAGGTGCAGATGCGCCTCTTGTACGGTGGCATAAAAGCCCACATACCGTAAAAAATTGTTGAACGCCGCAACGCCCCAGCCTATGACGAGTAAGTTCGCCAATATGCGCAAGGCGGACGGGATCTCCGCCGCCAACAACCGCTGCAGCACCCCCACCGCGTCCGCGGAAAACCGCTCGCCCAGCAGGTTGCCGATCTGCCGCAGGGCGGGCGCGGCTGTCAGCAATCCCACCGCCGCGTTAGAACCGGTGATTGCCGTCACCACCACCGGCCACAACCGTGCACGAAATCGATCCCGCGATCGGTCGCTCAACAAAAACAACTCCCTCACCTGGTTGGCAGACAGGTATAACACCGCATCGGACCGCCGCCGCAGCCCCGCGGTGTTCACCCGCACGCGTCGCCCGCCACACAAGGCAAGCAACGGTGTACGCTCGATCTCAACCGACGCCGCATCCTCCGCGTCAATGTGAAGCGAATGACGCACGAGCAATCCCTGCCTCACGCCGATACTGTAAAAGCCGTTCTGCGAGCGGCCCACCCGATAACGGCTGCATTTCCATTTTCCTACCGAATACCCAATCAAAGCCACACACAACAGCCATTCCCTGAGCAGGATGCGCGGATCGCCAATTGACACCAGCGTGTGCAGCAGCGGCCACAAGAATATCGGCCACCATCGCCGCACGTCGTACAGCACATACGCACCGTATGGTCGTTGTTCCATCAATACTCCTCCAAGCGTGCCGTCAAACGGCACGCCGTTTTTTCATCCAACAACGGCAAGAAGACACTGCCGCCCGCAAATCGAAGCACCACCGTACGGCAGTGAAACAAGCGATGAAGGGGCGGTGTCCATGCCTCAAAGGTGCGCAACGCGCCCAACAACACCACCGTTTCCCGCCGCCACAAGACTCCGTACCGCACGTAGAGGCGCTCGTGGTCCATCTCACCGTAAAGCGAACGCGACAGACGCGGCAGATACCACACAAGCAGAGGAACAGCGAGCACCATTGGCACCAGAGACCAAAGCGATCCCGTCAGCCATCTCAACAGCGCAACGACAACGGCTGTCACGGCAATCACAACCGTGCGCAGCACTATCAACGCCCCGACACCCGCAGAAAACGTCATGCTCTCTCTCCTCTTTCACCACATTCCACAGGTATATTTATGCCCAAACACACCTAAACTATGTTGCAAAGAACGGCTTTAAGGAGGAACTCCGATGAAACGTACCTTTCGTGGCGGGGTCGTCTTTCCCGCGGCGTTGCGGGACAAGAAAGAAACGGCACTGGCATCCTCGTTCCTGCCGATTCTTCCGAAACAGCTTCATCTGTCCCTGCGACAACGGAATACCGAGCTTGAACCGACCGTCGCTGTCGGTGACACGATCCGCATCGGCGAGCCGCTGGCGGTCGACCCCACCGGCACGATCCCGCCGCTGCACTGCGGAATTTCCGGCACCGTCACGGCGATCGAACGGTCCTTGGCAACACTCGACGGCATCCCCGCTACCGTCATCACGGTAACTAACGACGGGTCCCACACCTTTGGTTCGCTGTTACCGCCGTTGCCGGAGAACGCCTCACGCGATGCGCTCATACAACGCATGTATGACGCCGGTCTCGTCGGCATGGGCGGCGCGGGATTCCCGACCCACCGCAAATACCAAACCGATACAGTACGGCATCTGCTCATCAACGCGTGTGAATGCGAGCCTTATCTCGCGGGCGACGTGCGCCTGTGCATTGAACAGGCGGACACGCTCACGGAGGGCATCCGTCTCTTTGCCGCTGCCGCGGGTATTCCCTTGCGAGAAGCGGTATTTTGCACCGAGTCACCGGCAGCGGCCGCACGCTTGTCAGGACTTGGTGTCCGCACCGTACTGTTGCGCGGTCGCTATCCGCAAGGCAGCGAACGACAGCTAATTGCCGCCGTTTTCGGACGCGAGATCCCCGGCGGCTGTTTCCCTGCCGACTGCGGCTTTCTGGTATCCAACAGCGCGACGGCCATCGCCATGGCGGAAGCAGCACACGGCTTGCCGCTGACACACCGTTCCGTGACGGTCTCGGGTGAGGTCGCCCGGCCCGTCAATCTCCTCGCCCCCATCGGCACACCGATTTCCGATCTGATCGAGCTCGCCGCACCGCTTGTTTCCGGCCGCCGCTGTCGGTATATTGCGGGCGGCCCCATGACCGGTACGCGCATCGCCACGCTTGCCGCCGGTCTGCCCAAGACCTGCGGCGGGATCACGGTATTGCCCGCTCACCGCACAAAAGAGAGTGCCTGCATCCGCTGCGGCGGCTGTGTGCGCGTGTGTCCCGCCGGACTCATGCCCTTTCGCATCGAGGCCGCGTATCTCGCCGGCGAACGGGACGATACCGCAACGGCCTGTATTTCCTGCGGCTGTTGCTCTTATGTGTGCCCCGCCAAACGAAATTTAGCCGCGCATATCGGCAAAGCGCGCAGTGAAATGAGGCAACGCTCATGAGCATGCTCCCTGCCCCTTATATTCGTGCTGACCGTTCCACCGCCTCGGTTATGACCGCCGTATGCGTAGCGCTTGTGCCACCCTCGGTGGCGGCCATCTACGTGTTTGGCATTCAAGCGGCGTTGCGGCTGACGATCGGCGTGCTGACGGCCTGCGCCGCCGATCGGCTGTCCGGCTTCCGAAGCGCGTTTGACGGCAGTGCCGCCGTTACGGGATGGATCCTGACCCTGTCCTGTCCCGTGGGTACTCCTCTGTGGCTGTTGATGCTCGGGCCTTTGTTCGCCGTATTCGTCATGCGGGATGCGTTTGGCGGCATCGGCAATAACCTGTTTAACCCCGCCATGGCGGCACGCGCCGTCATGCTCGCGTTATTTCCCGCTCAGCTAACCGGCTACACCACG
>JAFYPN010000093.1 GCA_017547465.1 Clostridia bacterium
AGGTTATTGACCTTTTTCGAAAAATGAGGTAAAATAATCGTGTATGTATATGCCCAAGCGGGCGGAAAAGAGGTTTCCTATGCTGGTCTCTCCTTCGATCCTCACTTGTGACTTCGCGCACATGGAGCGGGAATTGAATTTTGTCAAACAGAGCGGTGCCGACATGGTCCATCTCGATGTCATGGACGGCGTTTTTGTCCCGAACCTAAGTTTTGGTCCGCCGGTCATTGCGCGTCTGCGCCCGATCTCGGATTTATTTTTCGACGTACATCTCATGATGGAATACCCCGACCGGCTGATCGAGGCGTTTGCCAAGGCGGGTGCGGATCTCATCAATTTTCATGTTGAGAGCGCCGCACCTGTCGCCGAAACGCTGGACAAGATCCACGCACTTGGCAAAAAGGCGGCACTTACCATCAAACCCAAAACACCCGCAAGCGCGGTGTTTTCCTATCTTGATCGCGTGGATATGATCCTTGTCATGACCGTAGAGCCCGGTTTTGGCGGACAGGCCTTTATGGCAGATATGATGCCAAAATTGCGGGAACTGCGCGCCGAGATCGATCGTCGTGGCTTATCCGTGCAGCTGCAGGTGGATGGCGGTGTTTCCGCCGCCACCGCGCCCATCGCCGCACAAGCAGGCGCCGATATTGCGGTAGTTGGCAGCGCCCTCTTTAACGCACCGGATGCGGGGGCGTTGGTGAATGCGATCCATACGCTAAGCACAAGCGCTGTAGTGCATTCCCAACCGTGATCGGTTGACTGTGCTCTTCTATGTATGAGACGGCGGCATACCCCTCACCCATACGGTAACCAAATTCCTGCAACACGCGTGTGCAGATTCCTGTGGTGCCAAGGCCGGCATATAGGATCAGCACATACGCGTCCCCTTGTCGGTACAGAGACGCCGGCGGCAGGTCGTCGTGTAGTAAGGCGGACAGCGTTTGGCCAATTTGCAGCACCGCCTCTGCTGACTCCAGCGCGTATATCTGCGGCAGGGTCACCGTGGGTGTCGAAGAACCGGGCGAGCTGAACAGAAACAAACAACCACCCTCAAGCGGCAAGGCCTCAACCAATACGTTGCCGTTTGAACGAAACGGCAACCGTTGTCTGGCAATGCCAAGAAGCCGCCGCATGGCGCGTTGTGCTCCCGCCGAACCTGCCTTCAGCTCCTCGGGGTGTAACCCCCATCGACATAACTCCCCGTCGGTCATCCATATCCGTAAATCACCGCTACTCAGCGGTTCCATTTTCATTCAAATTACCTCCCTTGTAAAGAGACCTATACCACCATCATATTAACCGTACAGGCTCTTTGCAAGAGGTTAATTTTTGGTAATTCTACAGAAAGGTTGTGGCAGTATGCTTTCCCGCCACGGGACTCGCCTGTTGTTCCGCAAGGAACCGGCTATCTCTCAGCCAACACAAGAGCTGACCGAGGTCTCTCAGGTCGTACTTCCCTTTTCCTTTGCCACTGAAGCGGCTGTCCGACCTGCCGTTTCCTTATACGACACCGTCAACAAGGGTACGCCACTTGCGATCATTGAAGACGATCCGCTTGCCACGGTATGCTCCAGTGTCACGGGCGCGGTGAGCGGTGAACGCCAGATTCAGCACCCGTTGTACGGTGTTCTCAACTGTGCTGTGATTGATTGCGTGCCCGATATGCCCTCGCCGGAGGTACCTGTACCGCTTCCAAAAGCGCTCACGCCCGATTTGATTCTTCAAACAGCGGAAACGGCAGACATCATTGATGAACTGGACGGCGTCCCGCTGGTTTTAAAGTTGCACAGATGGCAGGAAACCGGCTGCGACTTTTTAGCTGCAGACGGTATTGAGATTGAGCCGTATGCATCCAGCGCTTGGGCGGTACTGCGCGACCATGCGGAGCAAGTGCTTGAGGGACTCCGACTCGCCGCGCTGTGCATCGGTGCGCCGCGGTATCATATCGCGGTATGCCTGTCGGGTCAGCGTCGGCGCTCTATCGCGCTGCGCATCGGCAAGGACTATCTGTATCAAACCGATTCCTATTATCCGAAAGCCGCACCCGTACGCTACAGTAAGCACGGCGGCCGCGGCACCGTTAAGTACGGCTCCCGCGTATGCCGCATCGGCATCCAAGCGTGTCTGGCGCTGTATCGCGCCCTGTATCTGGGCGAGGCGCACAACCGTTGCACCCTCACGGTCGCGGGAGACGCTGTCCCGCACCCGCAAAACGTATCGGTCCCCTTTGGCACAACGGTACAGCAGGTGCTCGAACATTGCGGCCTCATCGAACCGCCGGATTATCTGATCTTGGGGGAACAAATGACCGGCACGGCCGCCCTGACCTCGGATATTCCGATCCTGCCCGGCATGACCTGCATACTGGCATTTACTGCGGCGGCGATCAAACCCGTTACACCGCGCACTTGCATCGGCTGCGGCCGTTGCGTGCAGGTATGTCACGCAGGACTGTTGCCGTTTGAGATCAACCGTCGGTATCGGAACATGCACTACGAGCGTCTCGGCTCACTGTCCACACACCTGTGTGACGGCTGCAACGCGTGCTCGTATATCTGTCCCTGCGGCATCGATCTTGCCGCCGTGGTCCGGGAGGCAGCAGCCACGGACAACACCATTTCCGTTGATTTGGAGGAGGATGACGATGCTTAAAGCAGCTACCGCCCCGCATCTGCGCGCAGCACAGCGTCCCACCTACCAGTCCTACGGGATGTTGCTGTGTTTGGTTCCGCTCACGGCGTTTTCCTGTCTGCATTACGGTATCCGCCCGCTGTTGTTGGTATTATCCGGTATTCTCAGCGCGTTGGTGACTGAATGTATTTGTGGCTTGTTCCGCCATGGTCGTCCAACGATGTCGGATGCTACCTGCACGGTGACCGGCGGACTGATCGGTGCGATGATGTCACCACTGGCGCCCTTCTGGGTTCCCGCCATCGGCTCCGCATTTGCCATCGGCGTTGTCAAAATGCCGTTCGGCGGCACCGGTCGAAACATTTTTAACCCTGCAGCAGCGGGTATGGCCTTCTGTGCGGTTTGTTTTCCCACTCGCCTGTTCATGTATCCCGATCCCACTTTGACCGATTCCCTGCCGCTTCTCGATACCTCGGCGGTTATTACAGCCGCCTCCCCCACCGCGCAACTGAACAGTGGCGGCACGACCTCGTACGGTTGGCTCTCCCTTCTCAGCGGTGATTTCCCCGGCCCGATCGGCTCGACCGGCGTGCTGATCCTGCTCGCCTGCGCGCTGTATCTGTTCGCGCGCCGCTCGTCATCCCCGCTTATTCTGGTTCCCTATTTGATCGTTTGTGCGATCGGCGCGGCGCTATTCCCACGCGCTTCAATCACCGCTGTGACCAGCGTTTCGCTGGAGCTGTGCACCGGCCTACTGTTATTCTCCGGTGTCTTTCTGCTCAGCGATCCTGTCACCGCGCCGCGCTTCTGGCTTGCACGTATTCTATACGGGGTTATAGCAGCTATTTTGACCATGATCCTACGCCACTACGGCCGTTTTGAGTGCGGCGAATTTTTCGCGGTCATGCTGGTTAATTCCTTTTCACCGCTCTTGGATCGCAGTTGCTGGCACCTAACCGCCCTTCTTCGCCGTAAACGTGAGGAGGTGGCACAGATATGAAACCGTCTGCTCGCCACTTCTTATCGACGCTGTGGAACGCCTTTCTGCCAAATAACGTCGTATTGATTCAGGCACTGGGCTTGTGTCCCATTTTAGCGGTCGGCATCAACCTGCGGTATGGTGTTGCGCTGTCTGTGTGCACCATCGTCACCCTTGTGCTCTCCGATCTGTTGTTTGCCTTGCTTGCCAAACGCATTGCAACCCGCCTGCAACCGCTCGTATATGTGCTTCTCTCCTCCATTTTGCTGTTTGGTTCAGCGGTGGTGTTGCGCCTGTTCATTTCGGCGGAGATCTACGCACATCTATATCTGTTTTTGCCGCTTATGGTGGTGAACACCTTATATACCTATCGTTCCGTCATCGCACCGACGACTGCACGCGAGCGCCTGTCCATGACGCTGGCAGACTCGCTCGGCTCTGCGTTTGGATTCAGCCTGGTCCTGTGCATCGCCTCCGCCCTGCGCGAAATGGCGATCTACGGCACTCTTTGGGACCTCCCGCTCGGCTACGAAGCGCGTTTCCCCGAGGCCGAACACCCCTTTATCGGCTTTATCCTACTCGGCTTTATGGCCGCTGCTCTGCAATGGAGCAAGCAACTCCTACGCCGCAAGTCCTCAGAGGAGGTGGGGATGTTATGAATACGGCTGTAAATACGATCCTGGTTTTCCTGATTGCCGCCACGATGCAGAACCTGGTGCTTACCGCCGGCTTTGATTCGTCGGTCATGCTCAAAATGGTCCGACGCCCCCGTCAACTGCTGCGTTTCGGTATGCTGGTTCTGTGCTTTTCGGTGATGACGACTGCTGCCTTTTATCCCATTGATCGGCTATTGGCTGCAATTTGGTGGGTGCGCATGTTGCGCCCGCTTGTCATCGTGTGTATTACCTGCCTGCTGTACCTGCTCTCGATCGCGGTTCTCAGCCGTTTTCCGACGCTGTACCGCCGTGTGCGACATATGCTGCCACTCGCCGTCTTCAATAACTTGGTCGTTGGAGTGGCCTTGCTGCTCAATCTGCAGGTGTCGGTCTCCTTTTTCCCTGCTTTGGGTCTCGCCGCAGGTGCGTCTTTCGGCTTTATATTCGTGTCTGCCATGACCGCCGAAGCGGTGGAGCGCATGGATAATCCTGACATTCCTTCCTCTTTTCGCGGTCTGCCCGCGACACTTGTATATCTGGGACTGCTCGCTCTGGCACTGATGGGCTTCTCGCCCATACTGAACTTAACTTGATTGAAAGGTAGGTAACCATGGCTTCCCCAATCGCAGCGTTTTTTGATTTGGACGGCACGCTGGCTCTGCGCAACGAGCCACCCGCCACCGTGGATGTGGATGCCATGCGCAATTTCCGCGCACGCGGCAACTATTTATTCTTGTGCACCGGTCGTTCCACCGGCTATCTGTATCCCGCTGTTCTGGATATCGGATTTGACGGCATTATTGCCGGTGCCGGTGCGTATGTGTCGCTCGGCGACCGTCTAATATACCGCACCTGCATTTCCGAGGATATCCTTGCCGCCATTCAGCAGACGTTTGAGCAATCAGATGCCACGCTTATCATGGAAACCGAAGAGCATATGGTGCAGCTTGCCTCCCCTACGGCAACCAAACTGGTCCCCTCTTATCCTCGTATTTGCACCGCCGCTGAGTGGCGGGAACAATACCCGAATGAAATCACCTCCAAGCTCACCGTGTACGGCAATCTCCCGCCGTCCATTGTCCCATATATAAAAGGGCACCTCGATATCATTCAGCACCCGCATTACGCGGAGATCGTGCCGAAGGGCTGTTCAAAATCAGACGGCATCCGAAAAATTCTTGCCGAATTGAATTTGCCGCGTGAGCAAACCATGGGCTTCGGGGATAGTATGAACGATTACGACATGCTCCAATATGTCGCCATCGGTGTGGCGATGGGCAATGCCGATGAACCGGTCAAGGCGATCGCCGACCGCATTACCGCCCCGTACGATCAGGGCGGCGTGGCACAGATTCTCCATGAATATATGGAGAAAGTATAAAAAAAGCGAGGCC
>JAFYPN010000094.1 GCA_017547465.1 Clostridia bacterium
ATGAGCAGCAGGATGACGATGATGAACAGCAGCCACGTGCAGTTGACATCACCACAGAATAAGTTCCTCAGACACATACTTCAAGTCCTCCTCCCTCAAATTAAGTTATCAGCAGCCACAGCCACAGCCGTTGTTACCGCGGTTGTTGTAGCAGACATTGTCGTAGTCGTTGTCACAGCTGTTGTTGTCGATGAGCAACAGGATGACAATGATGAACAACAGCCAAGAGCAATTCGCCTCACCGCAGAAAAGATTACGCAGACACATATTCGGATATCCCCCTTTCCGTCAAGCCACAGGAGTGATTCCTGCTTTCATTTCATACTATGCCGCCGCACGCACGTGGTGATAGAAATTTGAAAAAACTTGAAATCGTGAGAAAACACGAGCTATCGTGAGCTAACTTCAAAAAATAAAGAAACGACAAACTAATTTGACTTTATTTGACTTTGACTTTATTTGACTTTCTGCGTAGGATAAAGACAAAGGAAGTGAGTATATGCGTATCAGTGATGCGATAACCGCCTATATTCTGGGTAGGATGGAGCAGGCGGAAAACGGAGCGGCCGAGCTGCGGCGCAACGAGTTGGCGGAGGAGCTCGGCTGTGTGCCGAGTCAGATCACATATGTGCTGACATCGCGGTTTACCCCGCAACAGGGGTATGTGGTGGAAAGCCGCCGCGGCGGCGGGGGATACATCCGCATTCGACGGGTGACACCCCAGCGTGAGGAGACACCGCTGATGCATATCGTCAATTCCATTGGGGAAGGGCTGGTTCCCGCAGCGGCGGAGGCGATCCTGCAGAGCATGGTGTATCAGGGGTTTTTGAACAAACAGACGGCAAGCGTGATGGCGGCGGCGTTGTCCGATCGCGCCTACCGCGACGTACCGGTGGAATATCGTGACCGCCTGCGGGCATCGTTGCTCAAGCACATGCTGGCGGCATATATTTAAATGAAACGATAACGGAGGAGATCGTATGTTATGTGATCACTGCGGGAAGCACCCCGCGACAACGCATATCAAGCGGACGGTAAACGGCAAGACCACCCGCTGGAATCTGTGTGCACAGTGTGCCGCTGAACAGGGGCTCACCCCCTCGTTTGGCGGTCCGGGCTTCGACCTGAACGATTTTTGGGGCTCGCTGTTTTTAGAACCCGCCAAGCGCGCACCGGAAGATACCGTGCGCTGTGAGGATTGCGGGCGCAGCTTTAAGGAGATCGCGGACCTCGGCAGACCGGGCTGTCCTTCCTGCTACCTCACCTTCTACGATCGGCTGTTGCCGTCGATCCAACGCATTCACGGTAAGACACAGCACACCGGCAAGGTCGCGGATAAGGCAGAGGAGACGGTCAAGAGGGAACACGAGCTCAAGGCATTGCGTGAGCAGCTCGCCGCACATATCGCGAATCAGGAATACGAGCAGTGCGCCGCACTGCGTGACCGTATCCGCGCATTAGAGGAGGGGGATGCACCGTGACAGTAAAATGGTATCAGCAAAGCGGTGCTGACGGCGATGTGGTCATCAGCACCCGCGTCCGTTTAGCACGGAATTTGAATCACCTGCCGTTTCCTGGGAGTATGACGGCGGAACAACGCGAGTGTGTGATTCGCCAGATCTTTGACGCGTTTCCACAGGACGGAAGCGGGGCTTTTCGCTGTATTCGGATGCCCGAATTGTCCCAATGGGACGCACTGTCGATGGTGGAGCGGCATCTTATCAGCCCGCACTTCATCTCACAACCGGACGGCGAAGCACTGCTGTTATCGCCCGACGAGAGTGTCAGCGTGATGATTAACGAGGAGGACCACGTGCGCATCCAGGCAATGCACGCCGGTTTTGCGCTGGACGAGGCCTTTACCGCGGCAAACTGTTGGGACGATTTTCTGGATACGCGTCTGCATTTCGCGTTTGACGATCGCCTCGGTTATCTCACGCAGTGTCCCACCAACCTCGGCACCGGTATGCGTGCCTCGGTGATGCTGCATCTGCCCGCCCTGCAGGAAAAGGGCGTGATACAGCAGCTTGCCAACACGGTGTCGAAGCTCGGGTTGACGATCCGCGGTATGTACGGCGAGGGAAGTCGGTCAGAGGGTGCCATATATCAGCTGTCCAATCAGGTCACGCTGGGCATCACCGAACAGGAGGCGCTCGAGAACCTGAAAAGCATCGTGGTGCAGATCATCAAGGAGGAGCGCCAATACCGCGAGCAGCTCCGCCAAACCCCCGCTTTGGAGGATCGGGTATACCGCTCGCTCGGCGTGTTACAGAATGCGCGCCTGTTATCGGGCAAGGAATTTATGTCGTTGATCTCCCACGTGCGGATGGGGGCGGCGATGACTATTTTGGAGTCGGTTGACCTAAACTGTATCAGTAGTTTAATGATCGATGCACAGCCCGCCGCCTTAATGCAGGATGCGGGTCGCGAGCTGGATCCCACCGAGCGCGACGCGCGCCGTGCCGCACTGGTGAGAGAGCGATTGAAATAGGAGTGATGATAGATGTATCGTTTTAAAGGATTTACGGAAAAAGCCAACACCGCGTTGAATTTAGCCATCGAAGCGGCACAACAACTCGGGCATACCTATATCGGTACCGAGCATATCGTGCTGGGTCTGTTGATGGAGGGGACCGGCGTTGCCGGTACGATCCTCGGTGCTCACGGTATCACCGCGGCGGCGTATCGGAATAAGATCATGGAGAGTGAGAACGGCGGTCAGCCGACCCGCCTGCGTCCGGAGGATTTCACGCCCCGCACTAAAAAAGCAATGGAGCTGTCGGTGGCGGAGGCAACTTCCGCACAGCAGGGCTATGTGGGTACGGAGCATATCCTGCTCGCCATTCTGCGGGATGAGAGCAGTGTGGCGGTGCGTCTGCTCACCACCTTCGGTGTCCGTCCGAGCGAGCTGATGGATGAGATTATGGAAACGCTGGCGGGCGCGGCACCCGCCGGGTCGAAAGCCGCACGCGGTAAGAGCAAAACACCGGTACTTGATCAGTTCGGACGCGACCTGACCGAAATGGCGCGTGCGGGCAAGCTCGATCCGGTCATCGGCAGAGCCGACGAGATCCAACGCGTGGTGCAGATCTTATCCCGTCGCACCAAAAACAACCCCTGCCTCATCGGTGAGCCGGGTGTCGGCAAAACGGCGGTCGCGGAGGGACTTGCTCAGCGCATCGTGGCGGAAGAAGTGCCCGAAACGCTTCGTGGCAAGCGCGTGGTTACGTTGGATCTGACGGGCATGGTTGCGGGCACGAAATACCGCGGCGACTTTGAGGAGCGCATCAAAAACGCACTGGAGGAGGTCGCCAAAGCGGGGGACGTCGTGCTGTTTATCGACGAGATCCACACCATCATCGGAGCGGGCGCCGCCGAGGGTGCGGTGGACGCGGCAAACATTTTAAAGCCGTCGCTCGCCCGCGGCGAGATTCAGGTCATCGGCGCGACCACGCTGGAGGAATACCGCAAACACATCGAAAAGGATGCGGCTCTGGAGCGGCGATTCCAACCCATCACGGTGGGCGAGCCGTCGAACGAGGAGACCATCGAGATCCTCAAAGGACTTCGCGACAAATACGAGGCACACCACAAGGTGAAGATTACCGATGAAGCGCTCGTCGCGTCGGTGCAGCTGTCCACGCGGTATATTTCCGACCGCTATCTGCCCGACAAGGCGATCGACCTCATTGACGAGGCGGCGTCCCGTGTACGTCTGCGCGCGTTTACCGCGCCGACCGACGTGCGGCAGTTAGAGGAGGAGGTCAAACGGTTGGCGGCGGAGAAAAAGGCCGCCGTCAACGAGCAGGATTTCGAGCGCGCCGCACAGCTGCGCGACGAGGAAAAGAAAGCGTCCGAGCAGCTTGAGGAGCAGCGCAAGCAGTGGGAGGAGAAAAACGCGGGCATCACCGGTGAGGTGACCGCAGAGGACATTGCCCACATTGTTTCCGGCTGGACCGGTGTGCCGGTCTCTCAGCTCACCGAGGCGGAGGGACAGCGTCTGCTCCGTCTAGAGGAGGTCCTGCACGAGCGCATCGTCGGACAGGATGAAGCGGTCACGGCGGTTGCCAAAGCGATTCGCCGCGGTCGCGTGGGCCTCAAAGACCCTCGCCGCCCGATCGGCTCGTTCATCTTTTTGGGTCCCACTGGTGTGGGTAAGACCGAGCTGTGCAAGACGCTCGCAGAAGCGATGTTCGGTGACGAAAACGCGATGATCCGTCTGGATATGTCGGAGTATATGGAAAAGCACACGGTCTCGCGTCTGGTCGGCTCGCCGCCCGGCTACGTCGGGTACGATGAGGGCGGTCAGCTTACCGAGAAGATCCGCCGCAAGCCGTATTCGGTGGTGCTGTTTGACGAGATCGAAAAAGCACATCCCGACGTATTCAATATGCTGTTGCAGATCTTGGAGGACGGTATTCTCACCGACGCACAGGGGCGGCGTGTGGACTTCAAAAACACCGTTATCATTATGACCTCGAACGTCGGTGCGCGGCTGATTACCGAAAAGCACAGCTTCGGTTTTGGCGGCGGTGATGAGCAAAGCTCCAAAGAAGAAGCCGATCGCCGCAACCGTGATAAGGTGATGGGGGAACTCAAAAAGACCTTCCGCCCGGAATTTTTAAATCGTGTGGACGAACCTATCGTGTTCCATCAATTGACCGAGGAGGATATCCGCCGCATTGCAGGACGGATGCTGTCGTCGCTGAACAAGCGCGTGAACGATCTGGAGATCACGCTCGCCGTGACGGACGAAGCGATCGCCGAGCTCGCCAAGGTGGGGTTTGATCCGGTGTACGGGGCAAGACCCTTGCGCCGTGCGATCCAATCGAAGATCGAGGATCCGCTCGCAGAGAAACTGCTCGAGGGGCAGTTCAAGGCAGGGGACAGCGTCACCGTCACCGCGGATAACGGACAGTTTGTTTTTGTCGTTGACAAACCCGACACTTTGAACTAAAATAACGGATGAGTGAGCCGGGCAGTCGCGCACGCACCCGCGTGTGAGGAAAGTCCGAGCATCACAGGGCAGGATAACGGCTAACGGCCGCCGAGGGTGACCTTAGGGAAAGTGCAACAGAGATATACCGCCTGCGGCGAGCGCCGTAGGTAAGGGTGGAAAGGCGAGGTAAGAGCTCACCGGCACACAGGAGACTGTGTGGCCCTGCAAACCCTATCCGATGCAACGCCGACTGAAGCGATACATTGGCCCGATGTGCTTCGACGGGCGGCTGGAGCTGTGTGGTAACACACAGTCGAGATA
>JAFYPN010000095.1 GCA_017547465.1 Clostridia bacterium
CAAAAGCGTATCGCGGCTTTTTTATGCCACATCACATATTGGTGTAATTATCAAAGTAGCCCTGCACGAGAACAACAGGCGTTCCCTTATCGCCCGAACCGCTGGTCAGATCGCACAGCGAGCCGATGAGATCGGTCAGCTGACGGGGCGTGGTGCCCTGCGATGCCATATTGCCGACAAGGCTTCCCTCTTTCTCTTTGATGCTCTTGGAAATCGCTTGCTTGAGCGCCTCGCCCGACAGATCCTTAAAATCGTTATCCGCCAGATACTTGAGCTTGAGCTCATTGGGCGTACCGATCAGACCGTCGGTAAACGCGGGCGATACGATCGGGTCAGCCAGCTCCCAAATCTTACCCTGCGGATCCTTAAACGCACCGTCGCCGTATACCATGACCTCCACGTGCTTGCCGGTGGCTTTCAAAATACGCGCCTGCACGTCCAGCACCAGCTGCTTGCATTCACGGGGAAACAGCTTAACCGTATCCTCGGTGGATTTGTTGGAGCCAAGCAACCCGTATTTCTCGTTACAACCGCTTCCCATTACCGGCGCGGTCAAAATATCATCCAGACCGAGAACCACTTTCGCGCCGGCCGCTTTCAGAATGCGCTTGGTACGCGCGCGGGTGTGAATATCGCAGTTGAGCACACAGTCGGTGTAATTGAGAATGGTCTTTGCCTGGTTGGCAAACACGATCTCCACCTCCGCGCCGCATTCGCGGATGAGATCACCGTAGTACTCAACGTAATCCACGCCGGTGAACTCGTGCTTGTTCACGCCGAACAGCTCGCGGTATTTTTCGAGCGACAATATATCCGAATACGGATTCACGCCGGCCTCATCGATCTTATCAATACTGATCAGCTCGTTACCGACCTCGTCGGACGGATAGCTGAGCATCAGCACGATCTTTTTGGCGCCCTTTGCGATACCGCGCAGGCAGATCGCAAAACGGTTACGGGACAAAATCGGGAAAATGACGCCCACCGTGCCGCCGCCGAACTTCGCACGCACATCGGTTGCAATCGCATCCACCGACGCGTAGTTGCCCTGTGCGCGAGCAACAATGGATTCCGTAATGGAAATGACGTCGCGATCACGCAGCGCGAAGCCCTCTGCTTCGGCGGCCTGTAACACGCTGTCTGCTACGATAGCCGCCAGATCGTCGCCCTCACGAATAATCGGGCAACGGATACCGCGCGATATCGTACCAACTCTTCTTTCCTTTTCCATACAAAAGCCTCTTCCCTTTTTGTGAATTTCAAAGCCGTTATTTACTATACTCTATTTTGCACCAAAATGCAAGAAAAACTACAGTCAACCTGCATTTTTTTTGCGACGATCAGAATACCAACTGCACCAACAGCATATAGCAAACCGTGCCGCCTGCGATAGACAACAGCATTTGCCGCTTCCACAAATGCAACCCGACCACAACGGCAAGCGCGATCGCTTCGGGCAAACCGTGTGATCCGCCAAGGATATCCACCTCTTTTAAGCAATACACAAGCAGCATACCAAACAAGGCAGGCGGCAATACTTTGCCGAGGTATCCCACAAACGCAGGCGTTTTCCGCTTGGAGGAGAACACAAAAAACGGTGCAAACCGCGTGATCAGCGTGGCGGCAACGCACACACCAACCGTCAACAACTGTTCCGTCAGCGTCATTGTTCCTCACCCGCTTTCTCAATCGGACGACGAAACGCCGCAAGCAGTACCAGCATACACAACAGCGTGGGAATAACAAAGGACTCCGCCCCAAAGAGGAGCAGGCACCCAACCGAGGATACCACCCCGATCACCGATGCCGCATGGTGCTTTTCTTTTAACCACTGCTCTAAGAAAATGACGGCAAACATCGCAGTCATGACGAAGTCGATACCCTGTGTATTGAACGGAATCACCTCGCCCAGTATGCTTCCCACCACCGTACCCGCCACCCAGTACAGCTGATCGAGCAATGTGACGAACAGGTAAAACCACCCACGGTCCACGCCATCGGGCAGTGTCACTGACGAGTTGATGGAAAAGGTTTCATCGCACATCCCGAAAATCAGATACGGCTTTTTGACACCCATTCCCTTATACTTTTCCAGCATAGACAATCCGTAAACAACATGCCGCGCCTGGATCATGAACGCCATCAAAAAGGCCGACAGCGGTGCAAAGGCGCCCGGCAGCATGGTAACCATGACAAACTGCAGCGACCCCCCGAACACCATTACGCTGATCAGCAGCGGAAGCCACGCAGGAAAACCGGCCGCGCTCATATAAATGCCGTACGACATTCCCAAAAATCCAAACCCTGCCAAAATCGGCAGGGTATGCGCAAACGCATACCGCAACGCTTTGTTAATTGTTTGCCTCATGGTGTTTCACCGACTTTCCCATACCATAAGGGAGTCGAACCCACAATGGTATTTACAGCCAGTATACACCTTTTAAACGAATAATGCAATTTTTTGTAAAAACCATTTTACTATGGTGAAAAACTGTGATATACTGTTTCTTACTTTCAAAGAAACGCCGGGATCAATATGAAAAACAACAAATACTCATACAAAGCCCCTCCCAATAAAACCGCATTCCAAGCAGGCCTCCGCAATGGGATCCCCATCGGGTTCGGCTATTTCGCCGTGGCATTTTCGTTGGGGGTTGCCGTTCGGGATGCGGGATTATCGTGGTTTCAGGGCCTAATAGCCAGCTGGCTGTGCACCACCTCTACCGGTGAATACGCGGTATTTTCATTGATCGCAGCAGGCACTACCGTCTTGGAAATCGCTCTGGTTACGCTGATCATCAACGCACGTTATCTGCTGATGAGCTGTGCCGCGACCCAGCGGTTGGATCCGGAAATGCCGTTTTGGCATCGCTATCTGCTCGCCTTTCATTTAACGGATGAATTGTTCGGCATCGCCATCGCGCGCCACGGCACGTTGAATCCATATTTCTCGTATGGAGCTTTCACCGTTGCCGTCCCGGGCTGGGCAGTCGGCACGGCACTTGGCACCGTTGTGGGCAGCATCCTGCCGCCGAGTCTGACAAGCGCCTTGAGCGTTGCCCTGTACGGTATGTTCTTAGCGGTCATTGTGCCTCCCGCCCGCCAAAACAAGGTGGTCGCAGGGTTGATCGTGCTTTGCTTTGCGGCGAGCTACGCCTCCGCCAATCTACCGCTCGTCCGCGAACTGTCGGACGGTATGCGCATCATCCTGCTCACGGTCGTGCTGTCCTCAGCAGCAGCACTGCTGTTCCCGCGAAAGGATGAAGAGGAGGCGACGACACCATGAATTGGATATATATCGCCGTGATGGCGGCCGCCACTTACGTCGTGCGCGTCCTGCCCATGACCCTCATTAAAAAGCCGATCCGCAACCGCTTTATCCGTTCGTTTTTGTACTACGTCCCCTATATCACCTTAAGCATTATGACCTTCCCCGCTATTGTGGAAGCCACGCAATATCCTGTCGCCGGCGCCCTGGCATTGGCGATTGGTATTGTCGTCGCGTGGTTCGGTGCCGATCTGTTCAAGGTCGCCGTTTCCTGCTGTGGCACGGTACTGATTGCGGAATGGGTCATCACATTATTGAAATAAAGGAGAAATTCACCATGGTCAAGCACGTCATTTTATGGAAACTCAAGGAACTGTCGAAAGCGGAACTCGCCACCGTAAAAGCCAACATCAAAGAGCATCTGGAAGCCCTCGCGGGTAAAATCCCCGGGCTTTTAGAGATCCAGGTGTACACGGATGGCTTAGACAGCTCCAATGTCGATGTGATGCTGGATTCGTCTTTCGAGAGCGAAGCAGCCCTCAAGGCGTATGCCGTTCACCCCGATCACGTCGCGGTTGCCGACACCTATGTTCGCCCCTACACCGCCACCCGCGCCTGCCTCGACTTTACGGTATAAGGGTATACAGAGTCAAAAGCCCGCCGATATGGCGGGCTTTTTGTACTGGCTACTGTTCCAAACACTTCCTTTTTTCGTATACGTAGAATAAGCGAATTATCAGCGCGGACATATCATCTTTTTCCGTTATGTGATACGTCATAAACGCTTGTGTCAATGTTGGCTCGTTAAGAAGCCACAAACCTAATGTCCAGTGATAGTTGTGCAGTTCTGAATACTTACACGCACAAAAACGGTCCACCAGCTCCTTGTTGCAAGATTCTTCAATATATGGGAACCATGTTTAAATCATTGTGTACAAATATCGCACCCCAAAATATGATCTATCAACTCAATGATATATCATAATATATCATCAAATCAACTCGTTGTGTGTAATATACTATATATGGTGATATATATGAACGATCAGCATTATGAGCGATATCGCAATTTAGGGTTATCGGTTAGCTATTTTCGCAAATTACACGCATTAACGCAACAACAGGTTGCCGATGTAATGAATGTCAGTTATGAAACCATCAGTCGAATCGAAAATGCAAATACCGGTATATCGTTGGACATGCTGTTTGAATTATCGAAAGCCATCAAAACGCCTCTTGGCGAGCTGTTCAGGCACGCAAACCTGTAATTAAAGGCAAAAGCCCTCGAAGGTAGTTACCTTTGAGGGCTTTTTGTCGGTATTTCACTGATAAGTGTAAACAAGAGAATCATCGCACCGCCAACCAGCTGCCACAGCGTGACGAGCTCGCTGAGCACCGTCATCGACAACACGATTGCGGTCAGTGGGTCAATGTAGCTAAGCAACGCGATTTTATGTCCGGACAACTCTTTGATGGAGGAAAAATACAAGCAATAGGTAATACCGGTATGCACAATGCCGACCACTGCCAGCATCCCCCAACCGGTGGTGCCCAAGCTGCCTACCGTAAACCCGCCGGTACACATCACATACGGGATCAATACGACCGTTGCCGCGATAAACTGCCAAAAGGTACGCTGAATACCGGCGACCTCTTTAATGGTTTTATTCAGCAGGATCACCGTCGCATACAGCACGGCAGCGCCCAAGCCGAACAAGATCCCGGTGAGATGCGCCGTTCCGAGCTCGGTCACACCGATCACCAAAACTAATCCCACCGTGGATAGCGCAAAGCATACGAGACCTTTAGCGGTCATTTTTTCGCGGAATAACAACGGACTCAGTATCGTCACGATCACCGGTGCAAAATAATAGCTCAGCGTTGCCACCGAGATAGTGGTATACCGATACGCCTCAAACAATAAGATCCAGTTGACACCCATCGCCGCACCGGATAACAAGAGCAACGGCAGTTCTTTGCGCACCGCTCCGATGTGGAAACCCTCGCGGGTGATAAGCAGATACCCGCCGAGCAGTACCGTCGCCATCACCGCACGGTATAACGCCAGTTCACCGGAAGGCAACGCAATGTGGCGTACGAACAACCCCAGCGTACCGAAAACCAACATCGACACGATCAGCATAAGTGTCGGATTCATTTTTGCTTTCATACTTTTCCCTCTTAATGTGTCAACAACAGCATCGCGACAAATAAGAGCCCGATTACCCACGAGCTACCCTTGATCTTCTTGATATCACCGCAAAAGACGCTGATAATAATGTAGGAGAGCAATCCAAACGCAATGCCGTACGAAATGTTATAAGTAAACGGCATCACGGCAAGCGTGAGGAATGCGGGAACCGATATTTTGAAGTTATCCCATTCAATCTTCTTAACAGATGCCATCATCAACAGACCCACATACATCAGCGCCGCCGCCGTGGCACAACCGGGAATCAGCTGTGCAATGGGACTTAAAAACATGGCAATAAAGAAGAATATGCCGCAGAAGATGGAGGTCAGACCGGTACGGCCACCTGCCGCAACACCTGCATTGACCTCGCTGAAGGTCGTCACCGTGGAGGTGCCGCACAGCGCACCGACGGTGGTCGCCATCGCATCGGACAGCATACCGCGATTCATATTCAGCGGCTCCCCGTTCTCGTCCAGCAAATTCGCGCGCTCACACGCGGCATACAGCGTGCCAAGGGTGTCAAACATATCCACCATACAAAACGCCAGCGCCGTGGTCACAAGGGTAAGCACCAAATTCGCGCTGCCGTACTCCGCCGCGTATGCGGAGAAGTCGAAGCCGTCTGTAAACACCTTGAGGAACGATTGCAAGCCGAATTCCTTGAATGCCTGAATCGGGCTCACAACGTGAATGTTGAGCTGTGCATAAAAGCCGTCCACGGTAAGCCCCAGCAAATAATACAGCGCCATACCGCCGAGAATACCGATCAGTACTGCTCCGCGCACCTTTTTGCGGCTCATAATCACAATCGCCAAGAAGGTGCACAACGTTACGACCATCGGCATGATATCGCCCCAGCTTTGGTTGAGCAGATTGAACGATGCCAGATCCACACAGGTCGAGCTGTTCGACACGACGATCCCTGCATTTTGCAAACCCAGCAACGCAATAAACAAGCCTATACCCGCCGGAATGGCAACACGCACCGCATCCGGTAATGCTTCAAAGATCTTTTTGCGAAGACCGGTGACGGTCAATAAAATAAAGGAAACACCTTCTATCAGGATCAGCACCAGCGCATTGGCATACGACAACCCAAACCCGATACAAACCGTATACACAAAAAACGCGTTCAATCCCATCCCGCTCGCCTGTGCAAGCGGCAGATTCGCAAGCAATCCCGCCAGTATCGTTCCCGCCACCGCCGAGATGGCCGTGGCAATATAGATCGCCCCATACGAAACACCCAAGGGGTTGGAACCATCGCCGAACGGATCGGCAAACATGTTGGCGTTTACCATCAGTATGTACACCATCGCGAAAAAGGTGGTCATACCCGCGATACACTCTGTTTTAACCGTCGTGCCGCGCTCTTTTAATTTGAAAAGCCGTTCCATTCCCGCACTCTTTTTTTACACAACGAACATTCTGTGTGTATTATACGGATTTCGCCCCGTGTTGTCAATGACGGCGACGTATTCACCGCCACAAAATACTGTCTAATAGCCAACCGAGCGGTGGGTGAATGTGCACTGCCCACCGCTCGGTTTTTCAATACTTCCACCCGTTATTGTATGGTCTTTTCCTCAAAATTCATTTGCTGTACCACTTGTTCGCTGTGGCGGACTTCGGAAGCAGGCACTGCTTTTATTACTTGCGCCACAGCATTCGCCAGGAGCTTGACCCCTTCTTCATTGGGGTGAATCATATCGTCTTGGAGATACGTTTCTTTCTCATTGTACAACAGCGAAAACAAATCATTGATACGAATATCCTCGTCCTTAAACGCCTCCAACACAGCGGCATTATACCGAACGATATCGGAATTTTTGTGTGCCGGTGGCATCGGTCCCGACAGCATATACTTGTCATCACTGACAGGCGTTGTGGTGGCAAAGATCAGCGTAGCACCGGTGCTCTTCAAAACGCGAAGAATTTTCTTCATATTCTTCACATACTCGTCGAGCTCTGTAAAACAACCGTCCTCCTTATACAGGATGGCGGTGTCCCAAAGTCCCACATTAAAATGAATGATATCCGGCTGTGGAAATTGTGTCAACCAAAACCGCAGGCTGTTCAAAACATAGGAGGAAAACCGACAATTATCTTTCGGGGCATACACCGTGTACGCGCCCCCTAATCTCGCCTGTACCTCTTTTTCGTAAAACATCCGTACAGAATCACCAATCAAAAGGACATTCATTGTGAAATCCCACCTTTATCTGTTCCCAAAACTGCATAAATACCCGAAAGCCCTTTGTTTCCAAGGGTTTCCGGGCACTTGTAAGCCAGTCAGTATTATTCCCACTCAATCGTGCCGATCGGCTTCGGAGTCAGGTCGTACAACACGCGGTTGATGCCGTCTACTTCGTGGGTGATGCGGTCGGTGATGCGATGTAAGAGCTCATACGGGATCTCCTCGATGGTGGCGCTCATCGCATCCGTGGTATTGACCGCGCGGATGATGGCCGGCCAGCCCTCATACCGTTTGCCATCGCGCACACCCACGCTCTTGACATCCGGCACGGCAATGAAATACTGCCACACCTTGCCGGCGAGACCGTTTTTGTCAAACTCCTCGCGCAGGATAGCATCCGCCTCACGCAGCGCGTGCAGACGGTCGCGGGTGATCGCACCCAGGCAACGCACGCCGAGACCGGGACCGGGGAATGGTTGACGGTATACCATCGCGTGCGGCAGACCTAGTGCCTCGCCGACCACGCGAACTTCGTCTTTGTAAAGCAATTTGACCGGCTCGACGAGTTCCATCTCCATATCCTCCGGCAGACCGCCCACGTTGTGGTGCGCTTTCACGCCGTCCGACTCCAGGATATCCGGATAAATGGTGCCTTGCGCCAAGAACGAAATACCCTTAAGCTTGCTCGCCTCTTCGTCAAACACCTTGATAAACTCGCCGCCGATGATCTTCCGTTTGCGCTCCGGCTCAGCAACGCCCGCGAGCAGATCCAAGAACCGATCCGTCGCATCCACATAAATGAGGTTGGCATCCAACTCCTTGCCAAAAACCTCAATCACCTGCTCGCTTTCGCCTTTACGCATCAGACCGTGGTTGACGTGCACGCAAACGAGCTGTTTGCCGATCGCCTTGATCAACAACGCCGCCACAACCGACGAATCCACACCGCCGGACAGCGCCAAGAGTACCTTCTTATCACCCACCTGTGCGCGAACCTCCCCGACCTGCTCGTCAATAAAGCGTTTTGCCAGTTCAGGGGTGGTGATGCGTTCCATCGTTTCGGGTCGTTTGTTGTTGTCCATACCGGTTCCTCCTTAAAAGGTCTTAGAATAGAAATTATTATAGTCCTGCGTTTTTTTCGTGTCAAGAAAATTCCCCAAAAACCGTCAGACACCCACGGGCGGCTCTGCCTTCACCGTTTCAATCAACGCGCGGATATTCACCGCACCGTCCGTTCGTAGTGTTTCGAACGCAAACACCGTTTTGTCCGCTTCCTCGCACGGTCCCATTTTCACGGTCAGCCGCTCACCGAGCGGCGCTTCGCTGACAAACTGGATCTGTACGTCGGTCACCCGCACGCTGTCGATCTCAGGGATATAATCACACAGCATATCGGGATAATTTGTGTTGTTCATATGCGCGTTGCAGTCGATATCGGCATACCGGATCTCCCGCTCGCCGACCACCGCCAGTTCACACTCCGGCAACCGAAACCGCGTGGAGATGGATAGCGGCTCATCGGTACAATACGCAAGTGCAACGTCCCCCGCGCGGCACAGCTTCTTGGTGTTCAGGTTAAGCAATCCGAACACACAATACGCCTCTGCCATGACCTCACCGTTTTTCAGCAACCGATAGCAGCGGTCAAACGACGCGCCCTTTTCAGAAATCGCCCACGTCTCCGCCGTAACGGTATCATACGCCTGCAGGTCACCGTAAATACACAAATGCGTGCGCCCGACCAAAAAGGCATAACCCTGCCGAAGCAATTCGCTGTACGACGGCTTTTGTACGTACATATTGCGGTTTGCCGTTTCCATCATATACCGCAAGATCGCCGAAGGACGCATACGGTTATTATGCGCGAGGTCGTGTGAAGAAATCCGATACTCCTCGGTATATTTCATACAATCATCCCAACTGTGCCATGCTCTGTTCCAAGAGCGCAATCTTTTCCTGCAACCGCGCCGCCTGATCACGCGCGGTCTGCACGACCGCCTCGGGTGCTTTGTCGGTAAACGACGGGTTCGCAAGCCGCGCCAACACGCCGTCCAGCTGCTTTTGCGCGGTCTCCTTTTCTTTGGTGAGTCGCGCGCGCTCCGCCTGCATATCCACCAGCTCCGCCATCGGGATCTTGATGGTGGCATCCGCTGTAACGATGCTGACCGCACCGTCCACGTCAAACGCCTCGCCCACCGTCACCTCGGACGCGGATGCCAGCCGCAGGAAGAACGGCACACCCTTTTGGAAGGTATCCGCAAAAGCGGTTTCCACAAAGATCTGTGCCTTACGCGACGGCGGCACGTTCATCTCACCGCGGCGGTTACGAATGGCACCGATCGCTTCCATGATGCGCTCCATTTCCGTTTCTTCCGACGGGAAAGACAGCACGTCGTCATACTTAGGCCACTTCGCTATCATCAGCGCCTCGCCCTCATGCGGCAACGACTGCCAAATCTCCTCGGTCACGAACGGCATAAACGGATGCAACAACTTGAGCATACCGGTCATTACATACACCAACACCTGCCGTGCCGGCGCCACGTTTTCGCCCTGTAGACGACCCTTGCAAAGCTCAATATACCAGTCACAGAAGTTGTCCCAAATGAAATCATAGAGCTTCTGCACCGCAATACCGAGCTCGTATTTATCCAGATTTTCCGTCACCGCGCGGACAAGCGAATTAAAACGAGAAACGATCCACTTGTCTTCCAACGTCAGCTCGGCGGGCAACGACAATTCGACCGCCTCATCCCCGATATTCATCAGGATAAACCGCGCCGCATTCCACAGCTTGTTCGCGAAGTTACGGGAAGATTCCACCTTGTCGGTCATAAAGCGCATATCGTTTCCGGGGCTGTTGCCGGTTGCGAGCATAAAGCGCAACGCATCCGCACCGTACTGCTCGATGATCTCCAGCGGATCGATGCCGTTGCCAAGTGATTTCGACATTTTGCGGCCCTGCGCATCACGCACCAAACCGTGAATGAGCACCGTGTGGAACGGTGCCTTGTCGGTATAGGCAAGTCCCGAGAAGATCATACGGCTGACCCAGAACCCGATAATATCGTATCCGGTCACCAACGTATCCGTCGGGTAGAAATACTTGAGATCCTCGCTGTCCTCGTTCGGCCAGCCGAGCGTGGAGAACGGCCACAACGCCGAGGAGAACCAGGTGTCCAGCGTGTCGGGATCCTGTTCCAGTGCGTGGCTGCCACATTTCGGGCAGACCGCCGGTGCTTCCTTCGCGACGATCATCTTACCGCAATCCGCACAATACCACGCGGGAATCTGATGACCCCACCACAGCTGACGGGAAATGCACCAGTCACGCGTGCCGCGCATCCAGTTCATATAGTTTTTGGTAAACCGCTCCGGCACGAACTTGATCTCGCCCTTTTCCACCGCCTCAATGGCAGGCAGGGCTAGCGGCTCCATCTTCACAAACCACTGTTTCGACACCATCGGCTCTATGGTCTTGTGGCAGCGGTAGCAGGTACCGACATCGTGCTTGCGCGGCTCGGTTTCCTTCAAATACCCGCCCGCTTCCAGATCGGCCAGTATCGCCTTGCGCGCTTCCATCGCCGTCATACCGGCATATTTGCCGCAATCGAGCACCTCCGGCTCATCCACCACCGCCGCGCGGCCGGACGCGCGCAGCTCGTCCGCCGCCGCTTTGTCTGCCGCACCGGTCAGGTGACCGTCGTAAGTAAACACACGGATCATGGGCAGGTCGTGGCGTTTGCCGACCTCAAAATCGTTCGGATCGTGCGCGGGTGTGATCTTCACAACACCCGTTCCCTTGGTCATATCCGCGTGTTCGTCACACACGATCGGAATCTCTTTGTTGAGCAACGGTAGGATCACGTGGTAACCATGCAGATGCTTGTACCGCTCATCCTCCGCATTGATCGCCACCGCTGTATCGCCGAGCATGGTTTCAGGACGCGTGGTCGCAAGCTCTAGCTTCTCCCCGGTCTCTTTAACGGTATACAGCAGATGCCAAAAATGGCCGTCTTTTTCCTCGTACTCCACCTCGGCATCCGAAATAGACGTGTTACAGTGCGGGCACCAGTTGACCATACGGTTACCCCGATAAATGAGTCCCTGCTCATACAGACGCACGAACACCTCTTTGACCGCTTCCGAGCAACCCTCGTCCATGGTAAACCGCTCGCGCTCCCAGTCACAGCTGGAACCCAACTTTTTCAGTTGATCGACAATGCGATTGCCGTATTGATTTTTCCACGCCCAAGCACGCTCCAAAAAGCCGTCGCGCCCAAGCATTTCTTTGGTGAGACCTTCCTTGCGCATTGCCTCCACCACTTTCGCCTCGGTCGCAATAGACGCGTGATCCGTGCCGGGCAACCACAAGGCCTCATACCCCTGCATACGCTTAAAGCGGATTAAAATATCCTGCAAGGTTTCGTCCAAAGCATGTCCCATATGTAATTGACCCGTAACGTTCGGAGGCGGGATCACGATGGTATACGGTTCCTTTTCGGGATTCGGTTGTGCATGGAACCAGCCGCCCTTCGTCCAGAACTCGTAAATACGGTCCTCCACTTCACGCGGATCGTATGTTTTGGCTAACTCTTTGCGCTCTGCCATAGGAATGTCCTCCAAATAACAACGATATATAGGTAAGTATATCACAGTTTTCTTCGTTATACAAGAAAAAAGCAAGGCAAAACCCTGCTTTTTTTGCGGACATCTTGACTTTTGTTGCGGTTGTTTTTATAATGAAATAGAAGATCAAGGAATATTAAGGAGGACATAAAATGGATTTTCTGAGCACCGTTAAAGGTTCCGATCTGGAGAACTATTTCCCCAAAGGATGGGACATGAAACGAATCGACGAATGCTGCGAAAAAGGCGTTGCCCGCGAGGCATTCTGGAACGACAGTTTTCAGCCGATCGCCTGCGAATCCTTAAGCGACTTTGACACCTTTATGGGTCACGAGATCGCCAACACCATCCGCAAGGCACGCGAAGCCGGCGAGAAACTCGCCATGATCCTGCCGGTCGGCCCGATGGGTATGTACAAATGGGCTTCTTTCTTCTTAGAGGAATGGAACGTCAAATGCGACCACGTTTACACCTTCAACATGGACGAGTGGTCGGATATCGACGGTAACACTCTGCCGTCCGACAACCCCGCTTCGTTTGAGTACAGCATGAAGCAGGCGTTCTTTGACAAGCTCGGCGAGAACACCGTTCCGCCCGCACAGCGCAACTTCGCTACCAAGGCCAATCTGCCCACCTACCCCGAAAAGATCGCCGCGCTGAAAGCAGAAGGCGCAAAGCTCGTTTTGGTATACGGCATCGGCCGTGCTTGCCACATTGCGTTCTGGGAGCCGACCTTTGCAGAGGATTATGCAACCGAGGCCGAGTGGAAAGCCGCTCCGTACCGCATCGGTGCCAAGCTGACCCCCATGACCATCGAGCAGAATGCCATCACCAGCTTCAAGAGCCGCACCACGTTGGTTCCCTGCTTTGCGAACACCATGGGCCCCGGCCTCATGTTCCAAGCAGACTATGCCATTGGCGGCGCCGACGGCACCTTGGGCCGCGGCATGGGCTGGCAGGGCATGAGCTTCCTTATCACCTTGCACTACGGCCCGAACACGAGCTTCACCTCGTCCTACATTCCGACACTGCCCGGCAAGCTGTTCTATCTCAAAGAA
>JAFYPN010000096.1 GCA_017547465.1 Clostridia bacterium
AGGCCCTTACCGTCACCCGAGGAGAAACGCGGACATTCCGCCTCCACCAAGAAAGTGCGATCGTCTCTGCCGCTTTTTTTCGCCCATTCGGTCAGATAGTAATTGATCTTCGCTGCCAGTTCCTCGGTACCGGGCTGAGCAATAATGCTCAGCGGAGCCACCTGATTGGGCAAAGCAAAGACAGTTTCGCTGGTTTTTTCTTGCATCATTATAAAAATCCCCCTATAAACATTCCTTGTACGGCTATTGTACCACAAATTTCGACAGATGGGAATATCCTTTTTGCACTTTTTTAAAAGTTTTTGCGTATTTTTTCAAACTATCGGTAGACTTTCACCACCGAAATGATGTATACTATAAAAAAACGCACAAGGAGCGTTGTATGAGCAATCAGGAATTTACGCAAACCGAGGAACGCCGCGAACAGGCGATCCTCGTTGGAATTGACACCGGAGATTTCGACTGCGAGTCCTCTCTCGCCGAATTGACCGAACTGGCGGACACCGCCGGTGCCGACGTCGTCGGCATTCTCACGCAAAAGCGGGAGGCACCTGACAAAGCTACCGCCCTCGGAAGCGGACGGCTGGAAGAACTGGCACAGATCGCGCAGGCACAACAGGTCGATCTGATTATTTTCGACTGTGAGTTGACCGCTACCCAGCAACGCAATTTGGAGGACGCTCTCCCCTGCCGCGTGGTGGATCGCACGTTACTGATCCTCGACATTTTCGCGGGACGGGCACGGTCGGCGGAAGGTCGGCTTCAGGTAGAATTAGCCCAACTGCAGTATCTTCTTCCACGTTTGGCAGGTCAAGGTACGGCATTGTCCCGATTGGGCGGCGGTATCGGCACTCGCGGTCCCGGTGAGACCAAACTGGAAAGCGACAAACGACACATTCGTCGCCGTATCGGTGCCATCAAGCGTCAACTGCAGGAAGTGGAGCAACAGCGTATCCTTCGTCGGGAACGCCGCAAAAAAGACGACATGGCCACCGTGGCCGTGGTAGGATATACCAACGCCGGGAAATCCACCCTGATGAACCGTTTGACCGATGCGGGCGTGTTGGCGGAAGACCGTCTGTTCGCCACGCTGGACACAACCGCGCGGGCGCTCAAGCTTCCCGACGGACGTACCGTCTTGTTGGTAGACACGGTCGGTTTGGTCCGTCGTCTCCCCCACCATTTGGTGGACGCTTTCCGTTCCACGTTGGAAGAAGCGGCATTGGCGGACGTTATTGTTAATCTGTGCGACGCTTCCAACCCCGAAGCGGACGAGCATTTGGCGGTCACCCGCGATCTGCTGCAACAGCTCGGTTGCGCCGACCGTCCCATCCTCACCGTTTTCAACAAATGCGATCGCATGTCTTCGCCGTCCGATATCGACCTCGGCAATAAAGACGCGCTGTGCATCAGTGCTTTGACCGGCGAGGGACTTGACGAATTGTTGAAAAAGATCGCCGCCGCTCTGCCGCCCGACCGTCGTCGGGTGACCCTGCTGCTTCCTTTCGACAAAGGCGCATTGGCCGGTCGTTGTCGCCGCGAAGGGGCGGTCGAATCGGAAGAATACGTCGAAGATGGCTTACGCATGGTAGTCACCCTCGGCAGTCAATTGTTGGAATCGGTAAAACCGTATATGATCGATCCGAGTTAACAAAAATCCCGATGCAACGCCATGTTGCACCGGGATTTCTTATATTGTCAGGACAGAATATCGTTAACGGCGGACAACAGCACTTGGGCAAGCACTTGATAACCTTGCGAGGTAAAATGCACCTTGTCTTCCGACAGGAGATCGGCCGATTCGACCGAGGGCGTATACAGATCGATCACGGGAAGACCGTATTTTTCCGCGATGCGGCAGACCGCTTCGTTGCGAGTTTTCACGCGGTCGATCCAATTTTCACTACGCGTATAGGTGGTCAACACCAGCGCCAGTTCACTCTCGTGAAATTCCCGACGCAGAAACTGTACCATATCCTCGTAATACCGCTCATACGCTTCATCATCCAAATGGGCGCCGTGAAGACCGTTGTTCAACAGCACCAGTTCGCGTCGACCCTGCTGTCCGGCAAACAAGAGCAATGCTTCCTTGAAATACGGGTTATCCAGTGCCTTGGAGGTACCGAAACCGTCAAACAGCACCGCCTCTTCCGCCAGTACGGTGGTCGGGCGACGCAACGCGCAGGAGATCGAATCACCGATATACAATACGCGGGGCGTTTCGGTATTATCGGGATGATCCAGCCACACGTTATCCCATTCAAACGTCTCCAATTTTTGGGTTGAGCCTTCATGCTCAAATGTAAACTCACTCATATGCGCTGTCTCCTGTTCAATCACGTTTGAGGACGGCAATCACCGTATCAAACAGCACCTTAAAATCACTGAAAAAGCCAAAATGCCGAATGGCATCCAAATTGTACGCCATTTTTTGCGGCAACACCTCTTCCACATACACGCGGTCGGTATCCTCGGCGGCTTGCAACAGCCGTTCCTCGTCTTTAAAACGAATGCTGGCGACCGACGTCACCCCCGCCGGCAACAACAGCGTTGCCATCATTTCGGGGGTATACCGCTCCACATACTTGGGCACTTCGGGGCGTGTCCCCACCAAGGTCATACTGCCTCCCAGCACATTGAGCAACTGGCAGATCTCATCCAACCGACATTTGCGGATGAGGCGACCGACACGGGTGATGCGGGCATCGTTGGAAGTAGTGACCTGTGAACCGATCTTATCCGCATTCTGAACCATGGTTCGGAACTTGAAGATACGGAAATGCTTTCCGTACCGGGTCACACGTACCTGCCGAAAAAAAGCGGGGCCTTTGGAATCCAATCGGATCATAACGATCAAGATCAGAAACACCGGCGATAAGACGATCAGCAACAGCAACGAGCAAACGATATCCATCGCACGCTTAAAAAACAGACTCCCCTGCTTTTTGCACAGCGCATCATAATACGGGCGAACCGCCTCAATTTGCAATTCCTGCGGAAGATCGTTCCATTTTTTCAACATCATACGATATAGTCACCCA
>JAFYPN010000013.1 GCA_017547465.1 Clostridia bacterium
AATACCAAACCTACACGGTTTGATTGATGCGATAAATAAAAAAGAGAGTAGTTCCCAATATCTCGCTGATCTACAAGAGATCCGCAAGGCGTACGTCCAAGACGTTAAAGGAAACTACTCTATTAATGACATTGAACCACAAAATGGTGCAGATGTCAATACCCAGTATACGCAGGATGGCGCAAAATATTCCGTACCTCCTGTTTTGGAAGCGGAAGAAACGGAGGAGCGCCAGGGCGTTGTACCGGAATATACGGCACAAACCGGTATGGAGCAGTTTACCGACGAGCAGCTGCGTGAGGAGTTGCGTCGGCGGAATCCAAAGGCGAACCCGCTCGACATTGCACAGCTAACACCCGAAGATGCCGACACTACGCCGGAGCTTGGCAAGAGCACGGTGAGGAACCGCAAGGGTGACGGCGATAGCGCGTTCGCGGGGAGTTTGCAGGGTGCGGATATCTTTGATGACCGGCTTAAGGATCTGACGGCAACGGATGATAAGATCAGCCGCTACGACCGGATCGCGAACGAGGAAACGATGGAAGCTGCCAACAAGGCGCTGAATGAGGGCGGCGCGGCGTATGCTCATGCGTGGGAGCATAAGAATTCCAATACCTTCACCGCCGAAGACGTGGCGGTCGGGTTTATCTTAATGAGCCGCTATCAAGCCGTGGGCGATTATAACAACGCCGTGATCGTTGCCGAGAAGCTCCGTGAGGTCGGAACAAAAAGTGGACAAGCCGTACAGATCTTCTCAATCCTGAGCCGAATGACACCCGAAGGTATGATGGCGTATGCGAAAAAAGAATTGTCGCAGGCGTGGGAGCAGATGGTCGTTGGAAAAACAAACAAGTGGATCCAAGAGAACCAGTGGCGTTCCGAGTTGACCGACGAGGACAATGAGTACATTCTAAACCGCACGTGGCAGGCGGCACAGTTGCCGGATGGGCGGGATAAAAATATCCTTTTGGCCGAGATCGCGGCGCGGATCCAGGATAAGATACCGCCCGAAAAAGGACAAGCTTATAAGGCGTGGCAACGCACGGCGATGCTTCTCAATCCCAAAACACAGATTCGAAACGTGCTCGGTAACGCGACGATGGTACCCGCGTTTGTGACGAGTGATTTTATCGGAACGGGCATTGATAAAGCGCTTGGGAAGGTAACGGGGGTTCGTACAACGTCCATAACGCGGTTGTCCGGGAAAGCGTTCAAGCAGGGACTATTTGAAAGTTGGGACGATTTCGCGCGGCATATCAACACACGAAACATCGACGCGGATCGTTTCGAAATCAGTGGCAGAAGCAGCAAGAATTTCAACGAACAACATACCGGGTTTGCGGCGGGTGCCAGAAATAACCTGAGCAAAACGCTGAACGCGTTAGATCGTTTCAATTCTTTCCTTTTGGAAGCGGGTGACCGTTCTTTCTACCAAATGTGGTTTGTTAATTCGCTGAACAGCCAAATGAAGGCGAATAAAATCACAGATCGTTCGCAGATTACAGCGGATATGGTGGAAACTGCCACGCAGGAAGCGTTGCAGAGAACGTGGCAGGACACCAATAAAATGACCAAATCGGTTTCTCGTGTAAAAGAAACCATGAACGCACTTTCGATTAACGGTTATGGCTTAGGCGACGTAATGATCAAGTTCACCAAAACGCCCGCGAACTTGACGAAAGCCATGTTTGATTTCTCTCCTGCAGGGTTTTTAAAGGCGCTCACCGTTAACGCCAAGAAATTTTCAAGCGCTGTTCGCGACGGAAGTGTAACACCGCAAATGCAACGTTCGTTTGTCAAGAGTCTTTCCAACGGTATGACCGGCACCATTTTGATGGCGATCGGTATCGCGTTAGCACAAGCCGGTTGGATAACGGGTGAGAAGGACGAAGATAAAGATGTGGCGGCGTTTGATCGATACGTGCGCGGGTATCAGCCCTATTCGGTTAAGATCGGGAACACGTCGTTCTCTTATGATTGGATAATGCCGATTGGATCATCGTGGGCGATGGCTGCCAACTACTTCGACGGAAAGCGAGAAGGCGACGACAAGAACGCTTTGCAAGTGGTGCGTGATGCAATCAGCACCGGTGGTCAGGTTCTGTTCGATCAGTCGTTTATGCGATCTATTCAAACGTTGTTTTCGGAAGACGATATT
This sequence comes from Clostridia bacterium, assembly GCA_017547465.1. Lineage (GTDB taxonomy): Bacteria > Bacillota > Clostridia > Oscillospirales > Acutalibacteraceae > RGIG3009. The sequence goes on from JAFYPN010000013.1 coordinate 2,159, forward strand.
CTTACCAGCATCGTAACCGGAGTTTTATCGGACGTTAGCGCTCCGATTCCGCAGGCACTATCGCAGGCGGCAGCATCGTTTGATTCAGTTGTGCGAAATACATACGAGTATGACGATGATGTTCAAACGGCGTGGAACAAGATCATTTACCGTATCCCCGGGCTTCGCCAAACGCTGGCGCCTTCTGTCGACGTTATGGGTAACGAGATCAAGCAGATCGATAACAACGCACTGCGCGCGATCGTGTCCTTCTTCAGTCCTATGAATGTAGGGGAGGGGTACGAATCAAAGGCGGCAGATGAGATCTATCGCTTGTATCAAGCAACAGGCGAGGCAAAGATGATCCCGCCTCAAGCGCCGAACTATGTGGAACTGACCGAAGGAAAAAAACGTAATCTTAGTAGCCACGAGAAAGCCGAGTTCCAAAAGATCACCGGCAAGCTGACGAGTGAGACCATCGATGGGCTGATCGGCAATAAGAAGTACGCGGATCTGGATGACACGACCAAGGCAAAGATGTTGACTAAGATTTACGAGTACAGTAAAGCAGTTGCGGAACTCGAAGTTGCTGGCAAGGAAATGGATGACAGCGAGGCGAAGCTTCATACGGTTATTTCCGGTGGCGTTCCGCTGGATACATTCCTCGTTATCAAGATGACGTCGGATGCGGATGGCAGCAACAAAAACGGTCAACCCGATCAGCAAGAGTTAAAAGCGGCGCTTGAAGCAACCGATCTCACCAAAAAGCAAAAGGATCTGATTTGGAAATATTACGGCGCGAACTGGAGATATCAGCCGTACGGATCGAAAAGTTATTACTAACCAAGGAGGATAACAAAATGGCAGAACCGATTTACAAAATCGATTTCACCGTGGATCGTGCTGTACCGTCGGTAACCCCGACGGATGTGCAGCCGGCGGGATACTACGGCGACGACCGGGTCGCACTCGTGGCGTTTGTGCTGAGCAAGGCGGTTGACGGACACCGTTACCGTATTGAGATCGTGGACGGCAACGGTGCGTATGATATCACCGAGTTGCTGGATGCGGTGGACGACGTTGTATCCTACACCATCCCTATGGCGTGGACGGCGGCGGGTATCGCCACCCTTCACCTGGTGGAGATTGAGCTGGGTGAGTACGGAGCCGAAACGGAAGTTGCACACTATCCTCCGGCAAGACTTTTGTTTAATGCGCGAGATGATAGCTTTCCTATGGAGAAAATGCTTCCGGCATGGCAGAAAACACTGGATGAAGCGGAGCTTTTCTTAAAAACCATGGAGCAGAAGCTCACAAACGGTGATTTCAGAGGCGAAAAGGGCGACCGCGGCGAAGCGGGACCGCCGGGCGAAAAGGGTGAGAAGGGGGACAAAGGCGATCCCGGTGACGGGAACATGGCGCTCATGTGCCAAACCTTTGCCGGCGCGCTCACCGACCGCGTGACGGGACCGTGTGTGGCGTTAACCGACGTATCCCCGTTGCCCCACAACACGATCGAGCAGGTGCGTCCGCACAACCACGTGCAGTTTCCGTATCTGTACGAAACACAAACCGTAAACAACGTGACCGTCTATGCGTATACGCAACCGGAGAGTGGGATCGAGGGTGAGGTCGTGCTTTACACCGACGGCGCGGCGGA
>JAFYPN010000097.1 GCA_017547465.1 Clostridia bacterium
ACCGTCAATATGCGGCGGATAATTGCCCTTAGGAATGGGGAGCAAGTCCTCAACACTCTCGGCAATGCGACGCGGGTTTTCCACCACGATCTCGTATGCCTTTTCAGGCGACAGATAGGAGAATTCGCTCAGCATTTCCTCCGTCGTGCGGAAATAAAGCGGCGCTTGCATATCGGCATCGGCAAAACCCTGTCCCGCCTGTAAAATACGGCGATACACCTCGTCCTCGGGATCGAGAAAATGCACGTCGCCGGTTGCACAGACCGGAATGTGTAGTTCCTCGCCCAAACGGACAACCGTGCGGTTAAACTCACGCAACCGTTCCTCGCTTTGCGCCATACCGTTGCGTAGCATAAAGGCATTGTTGCCGATGGGCTGAATTTCCAGAAAATCGTAGAAACGTGCCAGTTCACACAGCTCGTCCCACGGACGATTGTCAAGGATTGCCTGGAACAACTCGCCCTGCTCGCACGCACTGCCGATCAGCAATCCCTCGCGCAGTTCCATAAGCTTATCCTTGCAGATACGCGGACGCTTGTAATAGTTGTCAAGATGCGAGAACGAAATGAGCTTATACAAATTTTTAAGACCGATCTGATTTTTGGCAAGCAACAGCTGATGATACCGCTTCGCTTCTTTGCGGTTTTGCTGCGGTACGCCGTGATCATCGAGTGAGCGTTCCTCATTGATGTAGTACGCTTCCATACCGTACACTATTTTGATGTCATGCCCCGCTTTGCGAGCCTTTCCCACCGCTTTCATGGCATCGGGGAAAGCTTGCGCCACACCGTGGTCGGTAATGGCGATCGCGGGGTGTCCCCACTCGGCGGCACGCATAATGAGTGCTTCGGCATCCGAAACGGCATCCATTGCCGACATCTTGGTATGTAGATGCAGCTCCACACGCTTAACCTCAGCGGTATCCTGTTTTTGATACTTACTGACGAGCGCCAAGGCTTTCGGCGCCATCACGTTTCCTTTCGCAAAGGTGTCAAATTCATACAAACCGCTGAGCAGTACACAGCAACCGTTTTTGACCGATTCCATCGCTTCCAGCTTCTCTTTATCGCGGCGGGTATCGGTCCACAGAATAACCGAGATCGAATTGGTGCGGTCTGAAATGTAGAAGGTATGACGAATACGCGTGCCTTCCTTGAACGCGCGCGTCTCGTATCCGAATACCTCCCCCCAAACGGTGGCGGTATCCCCCTCTTGCAAATTGCGCAACGGCACGGGTGTTCCTTGGGGAATCGGGCCAAATACCGAACGGGCGGTTTCTAAATACACGGGGAGACCGTTCGCGGGCGGGACGGTCGGGTCAGCGGGTGCCATCGGCTTGACCGCAACACCGCTTTTCGCGGTTGTCTCCCGCTGTTTCTCGTATTCCGCCACGCGGCGCGCGGCGGCCGCCGCCTCCTCTTCCGCTTGGCGAAGCAACGCCTCGTACTGCTCGTCCACACCGTCAACACCTTGAAACTTAATGGTGATAGGTTGACCGAACAGCTCGGCGATTAGGTCACGGAGCTTTTTGTCGGTGTGCGTGGACAACAAAATCTCCAACCGAGCGCTGTTGAGCGAAATCTGCCAACCGTCCTCGGTGGCGGTACAGGTGGCATCGTGAAACGTACCGTTGACGCTGACCGAACGACGGCGCAAAAACTCGATAACCGTCGAAAAGCAATCGACCGAAAGGCTCTCCTTAGGATAGCGCGGGAGGATTTCAACGGTGTTTAGGCAAAGCGCTTGTTGCAGTGCCTTCTCTAACAAAACGACCGTTTCAAACGGGCGGAACGTCGTCATACGAATATGCGCGCGCAAAAAGGAATCCCTGCGATTGACCTCGAGAGATTCCACGGTGGCGCCGGCGAACTGCTCAAGCAGTTCGCGGTCGGTTATGTAGGCAGAAAATACCTGTTGTACGTCTGTCTGACTCATAATGACTCCAATTCTTCGATCAACACCGCGACCGCATCCTGCTCAGGAACGGTGCGAATGACCTGTCCTTTTTTGAAAATGGCAACCTTACCGTCGCCACCGGCAATACCGATATCCGCCTCCCTGGCTTCGCCCGGTCCGTTGACGATACAGCCCATCACAGCGACCGTCACCGGTTTGTGGATGCGGCGCAGATGCCGCTCCACCTCGTTTGCCATACCGATCAGGTCGACACGCGTTCTGCCGCAGGTCGGACAGGAGATCAAGGTAGGTTCGTTTTGGCGCATCCCCAATGCTTTGAGAATGTCGATGCCCGCCTCCACCTCACGCACCGGATCCGCGGTGAGGGACACGCGGATGGTGTCTCCAATACCGCGAAGCAGCAGCGACCCGATACCGGCGGCAGATTTGATGAGTCCCATGCGTTCTGTCCCCGCCTCGGTCACGCCCAAATGCAACGGGTACGGACACGCAGTAGCTGTCAACTCGTATGCCTGCACCATCGTGTCCACGTGCGAGGATTTGATGGACAGGACGATATTGTTAAAGTCATATTTTTCGAGCAAGGAGGCGTGGTACAACGCGCTGTCACGCATCGCCTCAGCCGACGGATGACCGTATTTCGCTAAAATTTCCTTTTCCAACGAACCGGAATTTACACCGATACGAATCGGGATGTTATGGGCGCGGCACGCATCGGCAACCGCTTTAACGCGGCTTTCGTCGCCAATGTTGCCGGGATTGATGCGAATTTTATCGATTCCTGCGGCAACCGATTCCAGTGCCAGCTGATAATCAAAATGAATGTCTGCGACAAGCGGTATATCCACGGCGGATTTGATCGCATCAATCAATCGTACTGCCGCGTTATCGGGGATGGCAATGCGCAGAATATCACAGCCCGCCTCGCGCAACGCCTTCGCTTGCCGAACGGTGCCGTCGATATCGGTTGAGGGGATATTTCCCATTGACTGTACGGATATCGGAGCATCCCCCCCGATCAGCACACCGCCGACCGACACCGGTTTGGAATGACGCCGCATTGCCTTCACCTCTCTTTAAAATAGCTTGATAATGTCACTGAACGTGACGACAACGATCAAGAGCACCAGCAACACAAGACCCACCGCGTGCACGATCGCCTCGTACTTTTGCGGAACCGGCTTACGTGTGATGCCCTCCCAGATCAAAAAGAGCAATCGGCCGCCGTCCAACGCCGGAAGAGGAAGAAGATTAAAAATACCGACATTGACGGTGAGCAGTACGATCAGCATCAGTACGCTGCCGAGCCCCGCCTGCCACTGTTCCTCCGTAATGGCACCGGCGACGGTATCGCCGATAATATCCACCGTTCCGACCGGACCGGACAACTCGTTGAGCCCGTATTTGCCGGTAAGCAGACCTCCAAGACTACGCCACACCATCACCGCTACGCTGCATTCGGTTTTAGCCGCTTGGGTGATGGTGGAGCCAATCGTCTGCGGAATGGCATTGACCTTGAAATCGTATTGCAGAATATATCCGTCGGTTTCTGTATTGTACTCGCGTTTGAAAGCAACGGCGGGTAAGGTCACCGTCTCGCCGTCGCGGCGAACCTCCATCTCAAAGGTAGCATCGTCGCTGTCTTGCAGCAGAGATTGAATATCAAACACGGTAAACACGCGTTTGCCGTCGATCGTGAGCAGCGTATCGCCGGGACGCAGACCGCTTTCAAAGCTGAGTGCGCCCTCCTCCTGCCACGAGATGGTGGTACCGGCGTAATACGTCTTCCCGTCGTTGGATGGTAGGGTGCACGCACCGAAATACGCAAGCAGAAGCAAAAAGCCAAGTATGATGTTCATCGCGGCACCCGCCACGGTAATGAGCATGCGCTGCCACACCTTTTTACGATAAAAGGCACGCGGGTTATCCGCGTTGTCAGGTGCTTCGCCCAGCTTAACCTCACCGCCGCCGGCGGCATCCTCGCCCTCCATCGCGCAATAGCCGCCAATCGGAAGCAAACGCACGGAATAGCGGGTTTCGCCCTTTCCCCAACCGAACAGTTTGGGTCCCATGCCGATAGCAAATTCATTGACCTGCACGCCGGTCAGCTTGGCAACAATAAAATGCCCCCATTCATGAATAACCACGATCAGACCAAATACGATCACGGCGGCGAGCAAGCGAAACATATACAGCAATACCGTTGTGATAACGATCACCCCACAATACGTTGACGGCAGTCCTCGTCGACTGCCAAAATGTCCTCAACAGCAGACACGGCGGGCAGTGTGCGCGAAAGCGTATCCGCGACCAGCTCGCTGATGGCATAAAACGGGATCTTACCTTCCCGAAACAAAAGATTTGCCGCCTCGTTTGCGGCGTTCACCGCCGCCGGATAGGCGCCGCCCTTTTCAATGGCGACACGACACAATTCAATGGCAGGAAACGCCTCGTGGTCGGGCTTATAGAACGTTAACCTGCCGATCTCGGCCAGATCCAGCCTGTGCACAGGTGGATCTCCTCGAAGCGGCCACGTCAGCGCGTACTGAATGGGAATGCGCATATCCGGTACGCCCAACTGTGCGAGCACGGAATTGTCGGTGAATTCGATGAGCGAATGGAGGATACTTTCCCGATGCACCACAATATCTATATTCTCCGGTGCGATATCAAATAACCATTTTGCCTCAATGAGCTCAAGACCTTTGTTCATCATCGTAGCTGAATCAACCGTAATCTTAGGACCCATGCTCCAGTTGGGATGACGCAAGGCATCCTGCAGCGTGACCTGTCGCAGTTCTTCTGCGGTCTTGCCGAAAAACGGGCCGCCGGAAGCGGTTAAAATCACGCGGGACAGCCCCAAGTCCTTAGACGGCGCGGGAGGTGCCCACGCACCCGCTTTTGTGCCCTGCAAGCACTGAAAGATCGCGGAATGCTCGCTGTCCACCGGTAAAAGGCGGGCGTGATGCTCACGTGCCGCGCACATCACCAGTTCTCCGCCGGCAACCAGAGTCTCTTTATTCGCCAGCGCCACATCGTGACCCGCACGCAGCGCGTGCAGTGTGGGAAGCAATCCCACCATGCCAACGACCGCATTGAGAACAACATCCGTCCCCGGCAGTTCGGCGAGGGTACACAGACCCTCCATGCCGGACAGAACCTGTATATCCAGATCCCGCACGCGATCACGCAGGTCGCGCGCCGCCGCCTCGTCGTACAGCGCCGCCATAGCAGGACGAAAACGGCGGATCTGCTCCTCTAATAGTCCCACGTTGGAATGAGCCGCAAGCGCGTTAACGGTGTAACCGCGCTGTTCGGCAACATCCAGACTTTGGGTGCCGATGGAGCCGGTTGAGCCGAGTATCACCAATCGTTTTGCCATAGACTATGACACGCTCCGATCAAATAGAATAAACAAGCGGGAACAAACGCACGACCAGCAATACGGTGGGCAGTACGAACAACAACGAATCAAACCGATCCATCATGCCCCCATGACCGGGGAAAAGATTGCCGAAATCCTTGACACCGCAACGGCGCTTAATAACGGAAGCAAACAGATCGCCGATCACCGACAACGGTGCGCAGATCAGCGCCAACACGAAAATCTCACCGTACGATACACCGGCAGTGCCCTTAAGCACGGCGCTTTCGTACACAAGGCCGGCAAGCAGGCTGACCAAAACGGATGTCGCGATGCCGCCGAACAATCCCTCCACCGTCTTTTTGGGAGAAATGCGTGGACATAGCTTGTGTTTGCCGAAAAAGGTGCCCACAAAATACGCACCGCTATCCGCCATCCACGCCATCAAAAGTGCTAAGAACACGTAAAACAGGCCGTCACTGTCCCGCTCACCGGTGGTGCGCAGATACGACAGGCACGACAGCGAGATCGATATGAGCACCGAAAGCAGAAATACGATGCCCACTTTATCGATTGAGATTGCCTCGTGATACCGAATGGTCAACAATACCAAGGCGAGTACATACAGCAAACACACGATAAATACCCAACCACCGTTCATTCGGCTGAAAAACGGTGCGATCACCGCAAACACGATTGCCGCCGCTTCCAAACCGCGATGCTGCACGACCTTGGTGACTGTTAGAATTTCATATACGGCGAGGCCGCAAATAAACGACGTAGCGGCCGTGAGCACAACACTCCACGGAAGAAACAACACGATCAAAAACAGTGCGGCGGCGATGCCGGCTGTGATCAAACGAGTTTTCATAACAGTTCACATCCTTTTTATACACCGCCGAAGCGACGGTGACGTCCGGCATACACTGCCAAGGCTTTATCCAGATCCTTTGTCGTAAATTCCGGCCACAAGATCTCATCAAATACATATTCCGCATACGCACATTGCCAAATCAGGAAATTTGACAGACGATATTCCCCGCTTGGGCGAAGGATCAGATCGACCTCCGGCTGACCGGCGGTATACAGATGCTGCTCAATACACGCTTCATCAATGGCTGCAGGCGCTAATGCACCGGCTTGCACCTTGGCGGCAATATGCCGCATCGCGGTGGCAAGTTCGGCACGACCGCCGTAGTTGATGGCAATGTTGAGGATCATACCGGTCTTATCGGCGGTCGCTTCTTCCGCCTCCCGCATCAACTGTTGAATGTCCGGTGCCAGCACCGAACGATCACCGATGAAGCGGGTGCGGATATTTTCCTTTTTAAAATCGGCAAGCGATTCCCTAAGGTAATCCCGCAGTAGGTTCATGATCGCGTCGATCTCCTCCTGCGGACGCTTCCAGTTTTCAGTGGAGAAGGTGTAAAAGGTAGCAACCTTAATCCCGCGCTTTTCGCAATGCTTGGCGATGGTACGGAACACCCGAGCACCGGTCACGTGACCCGCCTGGCGCGGCAGACCGCGCTTTTTTGCCCAGCGGCCGTTGCCGTCCATAATAATGCCGATGTGTGCGGGGACTACCGCCGACTCCTCCGACCGTTTTGGTTTAGATGAAAAGAGTGCCAAGGTTTTATCCTTCTTTCCGCAAGCAAGTGACCGGTGGATAACGATGCTCCGCCGGTCACACAGTTGCAAGATCGTACTGTTAGATTTCCATGATCTCCTTGTCCTTTTTTGCCGAGATCGCATCGATCTCCTTACAGAATTTATCGGTGATATCCTGCATTTTCTTTTCGCCGTTTTTGAAATCGTCCTCGGTGATCACGGACTTTTTCTTCATATCCTTAAGTTTTTCCAGCGAATCGCGACGAATGGAGCGAATCGCCACCTTGGAGTCCTCCGCATACTTGTATACACCCTTGACCAGTTCTTTGCGGCGTTCCTCCGTCAACGGCGGAAAATTGAGGCGCAGGGTGCTGCCGTCATTGAGCGGATTCAAGCCGAGATCCGAGGTCAAGATCGCTCTTTCAATATCACGCAAGGAATTCTTGTCCCACGGTGCAATCATGATGGTGCGCGGTTCGGGAACCGAGATCGCCGCCACTTGATTGATGGGGGTGGGTGAGCCATAGTATTCCACCATAATGCGGTCTAAAACCGCCGGATTGGCACGCCCGGCGCGAATCGTGCTGTACTCGTTGAGCAAGGCGTTGATGGTCTTATCCATTTTCTCTTGGGCTCTGGTAAAAATCGTGTCCATAGTGATCCTCCTTGGGATAGTTTTTAAGGATGTACGACCGTGCCGACGTTTTCACCGGCAACGGCACGAACAATATTTTCGGGTTGCTCCAGATTGAACACCAAAATAGGTAAATGATTGTCGTTACACAAGCTTGCCGCGGTGGAATCCATCACCTTCAGGTCGCGGTTAAGCACTTCCATAAAGGTCAGCGTATCGTATTTAACAGCGTTTGGGTTCTTCTTCGGATCGCTGTCATACACACCATCGACCATGCTTGCTTTGAAAATAATATCCGCCTCAATCTCCAATGCGCGCAGAGCCGATGCGGTATCGGTTGAGAAGAACGGATTGCCGGTACCGCAGCCAAACACAACGACGCGGCCTTTTTCTAAATGACGCACTGCACGGTTACGGATATACGGCTCGGCAATCTCATTCATGGCGATTGCTGTCTGCACACGCACCTCACAACCAAGTTGTTCAAGCGAATCGGCAAGTGCCAAAGAGTTGATGGTGGTGGCAAGCATGCCCATGTGATCGGCACGCGTGCGGTCCATCTGACCACTGGAACGACCGCGCCAGAAGTTTCCGCCGCCGACAACAATGGCAATTTCGGCACCCGCATCGACACATTCTTTGACCGCCCGACACACGCGGCCCACCGTTTCAAAATCCAAACCGTGACCCTGCTCTCCGGACAATGCTTCGCCACTGAGCTTGAGTAATACGCGCTTATACTTCGGATTCATGACGACACTCTCATTTCCCCTTATAATCTTACTCTATATTTTACTATAGATCAGCGTATCTGTAAAGAGAAAGATTTGAATTTTTCGTAACAAAAAACGGCGGTACACCCATACCGCCGTTTCATTTATTCCGTTGTTGTCCCGCTTCCCGCCTCTGTGACCGAGGAAGAGGTGGCCGTCGTGTCCTCGAACGAGGTGGTCGCCGAGGAGGTGACCGTGGTGCTCTCCGACGAAGTGGTCGCCGAGGTAGCCGTGGTTGCGGACGAGGTGGTGGTCGTACCCGCATAGGAAGTGGTTGTCTCCACGGTGGTCGAGGTCACCGTTTCCGAGGTGGTCGTAGTGGGTCTCGCATTGGTTGCCTGAGAGTAGTCCGTGATCTCATTGGCTGCGGATTCCGGTGTATGCTCGACAAGCCAGCCTGTCGCCAGATAACGACCGCGTCCCGCAATCACAGGATTGCAAACAGTATTGATGAGTTGACCTTGCAAAGCCATGGAAGCCGAGGTGCCGCCATCCAGATTGGCGGCATTAACAGCACCGTACTCCCATAGAATATCCGCGACGAGCTCCATGTTGGCACCGTCGACTCCACGTTTAGCACTACCATCCACGACAAGTAACAATGCGACACCGTCTGCTCGCTGACCGATGGCAGCGCGCGGATCGTAACCGCCCGAGGTACCTTTGAACGTCGCCTTTTCACCGTTCATAATCAGAAACGGACTCCAACTAAGGGCGCCCCAGCTGATCGCGTCGCGCAACTGTAGTGCTTGCAACTGCTCGTAGGTGTATTCGCCAAGCACCAAGACATTATCCTGATTAAAGCCGATGATCTCGTACTGATCGTCCTCATCGTACACGGTAATAACCGAATCCTTGATAACCAATTCCGTCGGGATACCACCCGATCCGATGCCGCCCTCATCCTTGAATCCACCGGCGTTGATGCCGCACAGGGCGTTGCTGGTCTCACACATATCCGCGATGAGCTGTCCTCTCTTCCCCAATTTATCGGTAACACCGAGGAACACACGGGAAGGATCCTTAATCTGGATCAGGCGAGCGGTATACACGCCTTTCTTGGTAGTACCGCTAAATTCCAGAACCTGTACCTCACCATCATCGTAAATCACATCACCGGGGTATTTTTCCGAAGCGGAGAACTCCGGCTCGGGCACATCGGGATCGGGGGTCACGATCAAATCGGGATTCGTCTGCCCCTCGGGCGCTTCCGTGCCGTTTTCCGCCAGCACAGCCTCGATGGTCTCCTGTGAAAAAAAGGTGGTACACAACCACGAGTTCGAGGTGTGATAGGTCATCATAATGTATTGACTGCGCCATTCCGGAAAGAGAGGCGTATAAAACACGATCAGGCAGAACACAATCGCAAGCGCAACAACACCGCCGAGACCAACACCGATCCAGCCCAAGATCCGCAGCCACAGCGGTTTCGGCTCACGCTGCTTTCCATGCCGTGGGCCCGTATTCTTTTTTGGCGATATCTCACGGGGTTCAACCATCAGCGGTTCCCGCTCCTCCGAAGGCGGGGCAACAACCGTTTCGGTCGGCTCCTCACGTTCGGCAAGAACAATGCCGTTTTGATTGTCATCCATGCGATCCGACTTCCTTTCTTCCTGGCCATAACGAATGGCGCGCTAACCACATGAAGAATATCATATTTCAAGTGGAAAATCAAGTGTCACAACACAGTTGGTTCAATATCCCAACAGTGCCGAAAAGAACAATAATATCAGCAAAAAGCTGAAATTAAATCCAGAGAACAACAACAAATAGCGGCGTTTCCCCTCTTTATCGTGCTTGCCGTACTCGTTATAGGTGATGAGGCTGGCAAGCGACGCAATGAGTGTGCCGGCACCACCAATGTTTACACCGATGAGCAGTGACGGGTACGCGGTCGTAAAGCGGGAAAGCAGCACCGCGGTCGGCACGTTGCTGATACATTGGCAGGACAACACGCTGAACAACAAGGTGTTCCGTGATAACAAATGACTGAGCAACGCATGCACCGCCGGCAAGCGGGAAAGGTTCCCTGCGAACACAAAAAACGCCATAAAGGTAAACAAGAGCGGATAATCTACCAGCATCAGCGCGCGGCGGTCCACAAACCACAACACAACCGGAATGACAACCAGCCCGATCCAGTACGGTATGCCGCGAAACACAATCGCGATAGACAGGGCAAACAGCAGCATATACAGGATCACCTTGTTGCGGTCAAGCTCCACCCGCTCTTCGGGCAGTTCCAGCGGTTCGGGGCGCACCATCACGAAGCAACAAACCGTGATCAATACGATTGCCAACGCAAAGGGCGGCGCCATGATGGATAGAAATTCGCCGTCCGGTATGTTAAAATAGCTGTACAGGTACAAGTTTTGAGGGTTGCCGAACGGCGTGAGCATGCCGCCTAAGTTGGCGGCAATGTTTTGCATGATAAAGGTGAACGCCATATACCGACGCTTACCGGTCGTTTCCAATACCAAAAAACCGAGCGGCAAAAAGGTGAGCAACGCCATGTCGTTGGCAATCAGCATCGACCCGATAAAGGTGATATACACGAGTGCCAACACACAACTGCGCATGGTGCGGAATCGCCGCACGATCCCCTGTGCCAACGCGTAAAAAAAGCGGATATTTTTCAGCGCGCACACGACGGCGAGTACACAAAACAGGCAGGCAAGCGTCTTCCAGTCAAAATAACTCAGATACTCCGCATCGGGCGGCACCAAAAACGAGGTGACCACAGCGGCAAGCAATGCGATACACAGCACCGTGTTACGCCGAAAAAACGCCCGCAAATGCAAACGCCAAAACATACCCCTCGCCTCCTTGACTCGGCTATTATACTGCGCTTCGTCAGGTTTTTCAATTGTTTCTTTTCTTTTCCGACAAATTGTGATATACTAACAATCGGAGTTGATATGTATGCCGTCTACCTTACTGCACATTTGCTGTGCTCCCTGCTCCGTTCGATGTATTGAAGCGTTACGAGCAGAGGGCATTGACCCGGTGGGTTACTGGTACAATCCCAATATCCATCCGTATACCGAATACCGTTCTCGCAAGACGACCTTGGAGGACTACGCGAAAGCGATCGATATGCCGCTCATCGTCAACAAGGAATACGGACTTCGTCCGTTCCTGCAGGCAGTGGGCAGCGAATTCGACAATCGGTGCGAAACCTGCTATCGTCTGCGTTTGGAGGAAACGGCGAGGTGCGCCGCCGAGCGAGGCTTTGAATCGTTCACCTCCACGCTGCTTATCAGCCCGTACCAAGACCACGAGCTGATCGTAAAGGTGGCGAAACAAGCAGCCGCCACCCACGGCGTGTCCTTCCTGTATCGGGATTTTCGCCCGTACTTCAAAGAAGGTCAGCAGATCGCGCGGGACAGCGGCTTTTACATGCAAAAGTATTGCGGTTGTATTTTCAGCGAGGAGGAACGATACCGTCGCCGTAAAAAAACGAAAGCGACGGAGTGAATACTGTTTTTTGACTGCATACCGTGAGGGAATAACCGGTCAGCGGGTATTCCTTAAAGCGCCAGTTGTCATCGGGTTCGGTATGCAACCCCGAAAGGCCAATGCCGACGGCTTTCAGGTAGCTTTCTTTCCTTGTCCAAAGGGAAAAGAATTCTTCGGGAGTCAGCGGATCACGCGTGCCGAGATAGCGGGCGGCGAGGCGCTTCGTATCGATCGGGCGGATCTGTTCGATATCGACACCGATGGGCGAATCGTCAAATGCACAGACCGCAAGATCCCCGCTGTGAGAGAGTGAAAAATGCCATTCGGGATGGTCGAGGAAAAACGGCTTTCCGTGATCCTCGGTAACGACGGTGATATCCCGCTCGCATAAACCGACGGTGCGCAAGCAAGCATCCAAGGCCAAACCTGCACACAAGCTGCGCGCCTGATCCTCCTGTTTTTTAAGTGCTTTTGCTTTTTGTAAGCGAGCATCCGACAGATATTCCGCTGCGCGCGATGCCTCCGCGATCGATACCGCGATGAGAACCATCTCTCTCCCCCCTTTTTTGTTCAGTATACCGTAAAATATAGAAATTGTCCAGTTGGAGGTTTTGTTATGAAACGCGTTGCTAAATTCGAATCCGTTTCCAAAAAACAGTTCGCAGCCGATTTTACCGACTGCTTCGGCGCACAAGCTATCCCGGCCCTGCCGACACTGCCCCGCCGCGCCACGGCCGGGTCAGCGGGATACGACTTTTATCTGCCTTGTGCTCTCCGCTTAGAGCCCGGGGAATCCGTCAAAGTGCCCACAGGGGTACGGGCGCGCATTGACGAGGGCTGGGTGCTGAAGATCTATCCGCGCAGCGGACTCGGATTCAAGTTCCGCTTACAGCTCAACAACACCGTCGGGATCATCGACAGCGATTACTACGGTGCGGACAACGAGGGACACATTCTTATAAAACTCACCAACGATTCCCGCGAAGGCAAGGTCGTGGATCTGCCCACCGGTGCGGCGTTCGCGCAAGGGGTGTTTGTGGAATTCGGTATCACCGAGGATGACGACGTTTCCACCGAACGCCACGGCGGATTGGGCAGTACAAGCCAATCATAACCACCAGTAAACTGG
>JAFYPN010000098.1 GCA_017547465.1 Clostridia bacterium
CAGACCTTCTGTAAAGAAAATCTGCGAAAAGTGCAAGATCATCAAACGCAAGGGCCGTATCATGGTCATTTGCGAAAACCCCAAGCATAAGCAGCGTCAGGGCTGATCCCGACGACTGAAAGCCGCTTAAAATTGCGGCAAAACCGAAAGGAAGGAAACTATTATGGCTCGTATAGCTGGTGTTGACCTGCCCAGAGATAAGCGCGTTGAGATCGGTCTTACCTATATCTACGGTATCGGCCGCAAAACGGCGAATGATATCCTCGCTGCGTCCGGCGTAAATCCGGATACCCGTGTTCGGGACCTGACCGAGGATGAGGTTTCCAAACTGCGTGAGTACATTGACCACAACTGTGTCGTGGAAGGCGATCTGCGCCGTGACATCGCGTTTGATATCAAACGTTTGATCGAAATCGGTAGCTACCGCGGTCTGCGTCACCGCAAAGGTCTGCCGGTGCGCGGACAGCGCTCCAAGACCAATGCGCGTACCCGTAAGGGTCCGAAGAAGACCATCGCCAACAAGAAGAAGTAAGCAGGAGGGATAGAGAATGGCTGCTGCAAAAACAACTGCGAAGAAGGGTACTGTCCGTCGCAAAGAGCGTAAAAATATTGAGCGTGGCGCCGCACATATCCAGTCCACATTCAATAACACCATTGTTACCATCACCGACACGCAGGGCAATGCGTTGTCTTGGGCAAGCGCCGGTGAGCTCGGTTTCCGCGGCTCGCGGAAATCCACCCCCTTTGCTGCTCAGACGGCTGCGGAAACTGCCGCCAAGGCAGCAATGGAACACGGTCTGAAGACCGTTGAAGTGTATGTTAAGGGCCCGGGTGCCGGCCGCGAAGCGGCGATCCGCGCCTTACAGACCGCAGGACTTGATGTTACCATGATCAAAGACGTAACACCTGTCCCCCACAACGGATGCCGTCCTCCCAAGAGAAGACGCGTATAACACGAGAATTTAGGAGGTGCAACCAACATGGCAAGATATACCGGTGCGGTGTGCAGACTCTGCCGCCGCGAAGGACAGAAACTGTTTTTGAAGGGCGAACGCTGCTATACCGCAAAGTGCTCCGTTTCCCGCCGCGCATATGCGCCCGGCCAGCATGGTCAGGCTCGTAATCGCAAGGCTTCGGAATACGGCAAACAGCTCCGCACCAAGCAGTACGCAAGACGTTACTATGGTGTCCTCGAGGGTCAGTTCCGTCACTATTTTGAGATGGCGACCAAAATGCAGGGCGTGACGGGTGAGAACTTGCTCCGCTTGCTTGAGTCCCGTCTGGACAACGTTGTGTACCGTCTGGGCTATGCGAGCTCCCGTGCGGAAGCCCGTCAGCTGGTTACCCAGGGACATTTCATGGTTAACGGCCGCAAGGTCAACATCCCGTCCTACCTGACTAAGGTCGGCGAAGCGATTGCGGTGAAAGAAAACAGTCGTGCGCTTGATAAAATGAAGGCCATCGCTGAGGCGAACAGCTCCCGTCCTGTTCCGAAGTGGCTTGAGAAGACCGCTGAATGGGAAGCGAAGATCGCGGCAGTGCCGGCTCGTGAAGATATTGATCTTCCGATCGAGGAAACCCTTATCGTCGAGTTGTACTCGAAATAATCCGAGGCATTGCACATTGTTGCAATATCGTACGACACATTACGAAACGCATGCGCATGCGCTGTGCGCGTAGCGGCTTCGTTCATTAAAAGGAGGGTTTTGAATGATAGAGATTGAGAAGCCCAGAATTGAAGCGTTGGACCTCGCTCCCGACGGAACCTACGGTCGCTTTGTTGTTGAACCGTTGGAAAGAGGCTATGGCACGACGCTTGGTAACAGCCAGCGTCGCGTGCTGCTCTCCACTTTGCCGGGTGTGGCGGTGACTTCCGTAAAAATAGAAGGCGTTCTTCATGAGTTTTCCACCATTGAAGGTGTGAAAGAAGATGTGACGGAGATCATCCTGAACATCAAAGATCTGGTTCTGAACCTGAACGGGGAAGGACCCAAGACCGTGTACATTGAGGCCCAGGGCCCCTGTGAGGTCACAGCGGGTTCTATCAAATGCGACAGCGAGGTTGAGATCCTGCGTCCCGAAACACACATTGCGACGCTGGGCGATAACGGCAAGCTGTTTATGGAGATCACGCTTGACAAAGGACGGGGCTATGTTCCCGCTGAGCGCAACAAGCAGATCATGCAGCCGATTATCGGTGTGATCCCGGTTGATTCCATCTACACGCCCGTGGTCAAGGTTAACTACGCTGTCAGCAATACCCGTGTGGGTCAGATCACCGACTACGATAAGCTGAGCCTGGAGGTTTGGACCAATGGTACGATCTCCGCTCAGGACTCTGTTTCGTTGGCAGCGAAGATCATCACCGATCATCTGGCGCTATTCGTGGATCTTTCCGGAGAAACCTATGCCGGCGACTCCGTCATGGTAGAGAAAGACGACAAGGGCAAGGAGAAGGCCCTGGAAATGACGATTGAGGAACTCGATCTGTCGGTCCGGTCCTTCAACTGCTTAAAGCGTGCCGGTATTAACACGGTGGAAGATCTGACCAACAAGACCGAGGACGACATGATGAAGGTTCGCAACCTCGGCCGCAAGTCTTTGGAAGAAGTTATCAACAAACTGGCTTCGTTGGGCTTTAGTCTGCGCGACGAAGAGGAATAAAAACCTATTATTCCGCAGAATTCTGAAAAGGAGTGAATTCACATGCCCGGAACTCGTAAGCTCGGCAGACCTACCGCTTCGCGTATGGCAATGCTGAGAGCGATGGTGACCTTCCTGCTGGAAAAGGGCCGTATTGAAACGACCGTTACCCGCGCTAAGGAAGTTCGTGCCATGGCAGAAAAAATGATCACGATCGCGAAACAGCCGACTCTGGCTAACAAGAGACTGGTGTTCTCTTTTGTGACGAAAGAGAGTGTTTGCAAGAAACTGTTTGATGAGATCGCCCCTTCCTATGAGGGTCGCAACGGCGGTTACACCCGCATCATCAAGATCGGTGCTCGCCGCGGCGACGCCGCCGAGATGGCCATCATCGAGCTCGTGAAATAAGTCACACAAGCAAAAAGACCTCGTCCAAAAAGGACGAGGTCTTTTTTGATGAATAATGAATGATGAATAGTGAAAAATGAAAAATTAAGGTGTTGCGCGGGCGCGACGGAATAAAAAGAGCTTCTCTGGAGGAGAGGCTCTGACCGCAGGTGACGGATGAGGCGTAGAGAACGGATTTAGCTGTTGCGCTTTAATTATTCAAAATTTTACGCGGTGGCGCCGGTTACTCGGTTATTTCACAGTGCTCAATAGCAAACGCCAGAAATGTGCCGATCAACTCGTTACGGCTACGGCCGGTCTTGGCGGCAATATCGTCAAGTGACTGTACAGTGGTTTCTTTAATGCGAACAGAAAAGGTTTTATAGCCATCTTCACCTTTGGGACGCTTGGGTTTTACAATGATTTTATCACCTTTCAAACGGTTCACCTCCGTATAAACATATTTTATGTTTGCACGGATGTAGAATATATGTTATAATATATGTTATAATTATATGTTTAATATAAAAGGTCTATTCGGTGTGAAAGAGATAACGGTATATCCCTTTAAAGGTGTTGAAGTAAATGGACAGTATGTCGCATTCGAAACGAATTGGCAAGCTGTGGAACAATTGCTGGGGAAACCGGAGCACCGATATGTGAGATACACACCGAAGGATGCGTTGATGATCTTGAATCGACGAGGGGAATTTGTTCGTGATTACAAGGATGACCCCTTGCCAAAGGGCGAATTTGAGGAGGAGCGTCTCGGAGCGTTTTTTGTATATAAGAAGTGGCAGCTGTACGGCATTCAACCGGATTCGAGTTATACCGTTTTTGTGCACGATTTGGTTCTTAAGGGGAATGGCATTGAGGATTTTCAACGTTGTCAGGACAAATATGAGATTGAGTGCTATGAGTATTTTCACAAGTTTTCCGTAAAAGACATCGGCATGATATGCGGTTCTCGTGCGCGCGGTGGGCAATATGAGTTTTATTCGGCTATAGGATTTTGTGAGAAGTGTGCCCTGCATCGTGTTGCGCACGAGAGTGTAATGAGAACGATCGATGAATCGATGACGGGCGATTCGTGAATTGCCCCACGAGGGTGGTTAAGGTCGGGGGTGCCGCAAAAGCGGGGCGTCGTGGGAGTTTTCTCTCCCTTAGTCTCGCTACGCTTGCCAGCTTCTCGCTGCGGCTCGGTCCACCCGCTGCTCTGACAGTCCACCGAACTGTCATCCACTACCGCGGGGTGTCGCTTCACTACTTCGTCAGAGGGAGCAGAGAACGCTGGCACGACGGACTGAAAACGGGCGGATGATATTCGCCCCTACGGGGATGGGGTTGGGATTGTGTGGTGATCGGCAGTCCCTTCAAAGAGGGCGGCATAAAAAAAGTCGCCGCAAAGCGGCGACTCCTTTTTACGGATGTATTAGTTTTTGTAACCCTTGGGGTTTTGGGATTGCCAACGCCAAGCGTCGCGGCACATATCTTCAAGGCCAAATTCGGCTTCCCAACCGAGCAGCTCTTTGGCTTTGGCGGGGTTGGAATAGCAGGTGCCGATATCGCCGGGACGGCGTTCGACGATGGCGTAGGGGACCGGAACGTTGTTGACCTTTTGGAAGGTGTTAACGAGATCCAAAACGCTGTAGCCGGTACCGGTACCGAGGTTGATTGCCTCAACACCGGTGGTCTTCAGCGCGTAGTTGACCGCGCAGACGTGACCGCGAGCAAGGTCCACGACATGGATGTAGTCACGTACGCCGGTGCCGTCAGGCGTGTCGTAATCGTTGCCGAAGACCGAGAGTTTTTCGCGCTTGCCGACGGCCACTTGTGTGACATACGGCATCAAGTTGTTCGGAATACCGCTCGGATCCTCACCGATGCGGCCGCTCTTGTGTGCGCCGATGGGGTTGAAATACCGAAGTAAAACAACAGACCAGTCGGGATCGGATACGCACAGGTCTTGCAGGATGCATTCGATCATAAACTTGGTGCGGCCATACGGATTGGTGACCGCGCCAACCTCCATCGTTTCGTTCAGCGGGGAGGGGTTGTTCATACCGTACACGGTGGCGGAGGAACTAAACACCATCCGCTTGCAACCGAATTCACGCATGACGCTGCACAACACCAACGTGCCGTTAACATTGTTATCAAAATATTCCAGTGGCTTTTGCACCGATTCACCCACTGCCTTGAGTCCGGCGAAATGGATGACCACATCGATCTTATGGGTGCTGAAAATGCGACGAAGGCCCTCGGCATCGCGGATGTCACACTCATAGAACGGAAACTCCTTGCCGGTGAGTTCTTTGACGCGGTTAAGCGCCTCGATATCCGAGTTGTAGAAGTTATCCAGTACCACGATGTCGTGGCCGGATTCCAGCAGTTCAATGCAGGTGTGGCTGCCGATATAACCGCAGCCGCCGGTAATCAATATTGACATTTTTGGTTCCTCCCAGTATAGTTATAAGTACAGTATAGCGTATTTCGTTTCCGTTTTCAATGGGAAGATACCGCTATGGCGAAAAATACACCATTTTTGCCAAAACGGCTATTGCCTGATAACGGCGGGTGGAGTACGATAAGAGAGTACTATAAAGAAAAGAGGAACTGTATATGAAACCGACTCTCGTCATTATGGCTGCCGGTATGGGAAGCCGCTTTGGTGGACTGAAACAATTAACACCGGTTGGTCCAAACGGCCAGCTGCTCATCGACTATTCGGTGTACGATGCGATCCAGGCCGGATTCGGCAAGATCGTGTTTGTGATCAAACACGCGATCGAAAAGGAATTTAAGGAACTGTTGGGTAACCGCATTGCACAGAAGATCCCGGTGGAATATGTGTATCAAGAGTTGGATCGGCTGCCCGAGGGCTACACTGTGCCGGAAGGCCGTACCAAGCCGTGGGGAACCGGCCACGCGATCCTGTGCTGCCGCGGCGTGGTCAAAGAACCGTTTATGGTTATCAATGCGGACGACTTTTACGGTCGTCAGAGCTACCAGATCTTAGCGGACTTTCTGTCCAAATCGCAGGTAGAAAAGCCTATGTCGTTTGCGATGTCTGCGTACATTCTGGAAAATACGCTCACCGAAAATGGGTATGTATCTCGTGGCATCTGCTCGGTCGACGAAAACGGCAAGCTGTGTGGCCTGGTGGAGCGCACCCACATTGAGATGGTGGACGGTAAAGCGCAGTTCAGCGAGGACGACGGCAAGACCTGGGAAGTACTGCCCGCAGGTTGTCCCGTCTCAATGAATGCGTGGGCTTTCCCGGCTGAGATGCTGGATCATCTGGACGAGCGGTTTAAGGCGTTTTTGGATACGACGGCAAAAGCCAATCCCGCCAAAGCCGAGTTCTTTTTGCCCTTTGCGGTCAACGATATGATGGCGGACGGCGAGGCAGACACCACGGTGCTGCGCACCCCCGACCGCTGGTACGGTATGACCTATGCTGAAGATAAGATCGACGTTCAAAATGCCATTGCGGATATGACCGCAAGCGGCATTTATCCCGCCGAAATGTAAGGAGTGTCGAACATGACGATGGTAGAAATTGCAAAACAATTTGCACTGGACCGCGAGCCGTTGACTGCAGAGCCGTACGGCTGCGGACATATCAACGATACCTACTGCGTGCAAGCCGCCGATAAGCGGTACATCCTGCAGCGCATCAATCACAACGTTTTCCCCGACGTTAAGGGGCTCATGAGCAACATTCAGCGCGTGACCGAGACCATCCGCGAAAAGGTGGTTGCCGCCGGCGGTGATCCGGAGCGCGAATGCTTGCAGATCATTCCGACTAAGGGCGGCAAAGCGTATTTGGAACACGAGGGCAACTATTACCGGATGTACGTGTTTGTGGAGCGCACGTTGTCGTTGCAGACGGTGGAAAATCCGATTCATTTTTACTATTCCGCGGTGGCGTTTGGTCAGTTCCAGCGCCGTCTTGCGGATTTTCCTGCCGAAACCTTAAGCGAGGCGATCCCGAATTTCCACAACACCGTGAACCGTTATCGCAATTTCGAGGCGGCTGTTGCGGCGGATAAAATGGGTCGTGCGGCGTCCTTACAAGAGGAGATTGCGTTTGTGCGCGCTCGCAAGACGGACACCGAAAAGGTCGTCGGGCTTTTGGCGAGCGGTGAGCTGCCGCTGCGCGTGACGCATAACGATACCAAGCTCAACAATGTGCTGCTCGACGATGTGACCGGCAAGCCGATGGCGGTGATCGATCTGGATACTGTTATGCCCGGCTCGTCGCTGTACGATTTCGGCGACAGCATCCGTTTTGGCACGAATCCTGCTGCCGAGGATGAGACCGATCTATCGAAGGTCTACTGCGACGTTTCCCTGTTTGAGGAATACACCAAGGGCTTCTTGGAGGCTTGCGGCGAGAGCCTGACAGCGAAGGAAAAAGAATTGTTGCCGTTCTCGGGGTACTTGATGACGCTGGAATGCGGTATTCGGTTCCTGACGGACTATCTGGAGGGCGACACCTATTTTAAGATCCATTATCCCGAACAGAACCTCCATCGTTGCCATACCCAGTTCAAGCTGGCGGCGGATATCCAGGATAAGATGGATGAGCTGTGCGCGATCGTGAAGAAATACGATAAATAATGCTATTTTTCAAAGAGCCTCCCTTTTGGGAGGCTCTTTTTGGCATAAGTTGACAAGTTTTTTAATGTATGGTATAGTCAAAACAGAATTCGTTTTAGAGGGTATAGGAGGGAAGAACTATGAGGAGAACCAGAAGACCCCGCTGGCTGACGGTTTCCATTATGTGCATCGTCGTGTTTTTGCTCACGACCTTTGCGCTGACGGTTTCCGCAGATGGCGATACAACGACGATTGGGGCGGCGCCCTCGTCGGATGTAGTGTTTACGTTGGATGATGTGGAGTACGATCTGTCGGATGGTGAATCTGCGCAGGCGTACGTGGACGGCTATGCGGATAACCTGAATGCGGATCCTAATTTTGATACGCATTTGGAGAAAGCGCTTGCTACCGTTCGCGGATCGGTTGCACAATATGCGACGATCTGGGCACTGCTGCCGCCGGTGATCGCCATTGTGTTGGCGCTGATCACGAAGGAAGTGTATTCGTCGCTGTTCGTCGGTATTTTAGCAGGTGGTCTTATCTATTCCGGTTTTAATTTCGAAGGAACGGTCGTGCACGTTATCAGTGACGGCTTTGTCGCCAGCCTGGCTGACAGCTACAACGTCGGCATTTTGCTGTTCCTCGTTATGCTCGGTGCGCTCGTGGCGATGATGAACAAAGCGGGTGGTTCGGCGGCATTCGGTCGTTGGGCGACCAAGCACATCAAGAGTCGTATCGGTGCACAGTTGGCGACCATCGCGCTCGGTGTTCTGATTTTTGTGGATGACTATTTCAACTGCTTGACCGTGGGCTCGGTTATGCGTCCTGTAACAGATGCGCAGAAGATCTCCCGCGCGAAGCTGTCGTATTTGATTGATGCGACGGCGGCGCCCGTCTGCATTATCGCCCCGATCTCCTCGTGGGCGGCGGCGGTGTCCGGCTTTGCGGCGGGCAGCGGCGCGGAGAACGGTATGGCATTGTTTATCAGTGCAATCCCGTACAACTTTTATGCACTTCTTACCATCGCGATGATGATCTTCTTGGCGGTGACGCAAATCGATTTCGGTCCGATGAAGAAGCACGAGGATAACGCCAAAAACGGCGATATCTTCACGGTTGAGGTGGAAGAAGCCGTTGAGAATATGCAGGGCAACCCCAAGGGCCGTGTGTGGGATTTGGTTGTGCCGATCTTGTTCCTGGTTGCCTCTTGCATTGTTGGTATGATCTATTCCGGTGGATTCTTTACCGCGGGTGAGGACGGCTATAGGAACTACATTACGGCGTTCTCCAACTGCGATGCGTCGGTCGGCTTAGCGTACGGCTCCGTGGTGGCACTGATTTTTGCGGTGATCTATTTCTCACTGCGCCGTGTGATCAGCTTCAAGGGCTGTATGGAGTGCGTGCCGGAAGGCTTTAAGCTGATGGTGCCCGCCATTATGATTCTGACCTGTGCGTGGACGCTGAAGGCGATGACCGATAGTCTGGGCGCCAAGATCTTCATTTCGCAGATTGTCGAAAGCTCCGCCGGTTCGTTTGCGCTGTTCCTGCCGGCAATCATCTTCTTGATTGCGGTCGGCCTATCCTTTGCCACCGGTACCTCGTGGGGTACGTTTGGTATTTTGATTCCGATCGTGCTTAGTGTGTTCGGTGCCGAGTCCGGTACCATCACGATTATTGCGATCTCCGCTTGTATGGCGGGTGCGGTGTGCGGCGACCACTGCTCGCCCATCTCTGACACCACCATTATGGCATCTGCCGGTGCACAGTGCAATCATATGGCGCACGTGTCCACGCAGTTGCCGTATGCGCTGCTCGTTGCCGGTGTATCGTTTATCGGCTACGTGCTGTGCGGTTTCGTGCAGAGCGCTTGGGTGGTACTTCCCATCTGCTTGGTGCTGCTGTTGGGCGCGATCCTCGCGATCCGTGCGGTACAAAAGCGCAAAGCTGCGTAAGAGAAGACGATAACGAAACGAACCCGCCTCAAACGAGGCGGGTTCGTTTTTTGCTTTATCGATGCCAACCGCAGGGGAGTTCGCCGTTTAAGGCGGCGATGATGGTCTCGGGCGAGTTATCGGGCAACTCCAAATATGGAAGGGCGTCCTGAATGTCCTCTAAGTGATGGGCATCCGAGTTTTGCAACAGCGGCTTGCCGACAATTTCGGGATAGCGGGCAGCGAGTTCTGCAACATTGCCGTTTTTAGTGATCTCGACAGCGGCAAAGCCAAGCGGGGGCAGACCGCCGAGCGAGGCGGTGACGCTGTAGGACGGGCGGTCAATGTGCGCAGGAAACGCTGTGCCGCCGAACGAGCGGGCAAGTCTTACCACGTTGTCTACGCTGATTCCCGATGCGGTGGTTAGTAGGATATCGTGTGTACCCATGGGCTGATCCTCCGCATCGCATAACAGCTGCTCACCGAAAATGTCCGGTCGATTGGGGATCGGCGGCAGGGTTGGGACGATATGCGCCTCAAATTGTTGTGCTGCCTGCAGTGTGGGGAAGAGGCACACAACGTGGGCCTCTTCCGCGGTGCACAGTTCCATTCCCGGCAGAAACGTGATACCGAGTTCACGCGCAACGGCGGCGGTCGCCGCGCAGTTGCCGCAGGTGTTATGATCGGTTAGCGCAATCGCGGATAATCCCACCAATTGGGCCATATTGACGATGTTGTTCGGTGTCATCTCGTCATCACCGCACGGGGATAGACAAGAATGAATATGAAAATCGTAGTAAATTTTCATTTACAACACATCACTCTCGCAGTTTACAAACGTCGACCCAGATGCCTCCGGTGTACTCCTCTAATTGTGTGGGGGTCACTCGGATCGCAGAGTTGGAGCTACCCGCCGCCGGATATACCGTTTCAAAGCGGCGCAGGGATTCGTCCAGAAAGATTCGTACCGTCTTGGGCAAGGCAAACGGACAGACGCCGCCTACGGCGTGCCCCGTGAGTGCCAGCGCCTGATCGGGGGAGAGCATTTTGGCTTTAAAGCCGAAGGCTTGTTTGTATTTGGGGTTGTCGATCTTGGTATCGCCTGCGGTGACGATTACCAAGCAGCCATCGCCGTCCGCAAACGACATCGTTTTGGCAATGCGAGCGGGATCCACATCCAATGCTTGTGCCGCCAATTCGACGGTGGCGCTGGATACGGGGAATTCGAGAATGTCCTGTTCTCTGCCGAATTGGGCAAGAAACGGACGAACCAGTTCAATAGACACTATCTACACAATCCTTTCTAATCGTTTGCTGAGTGCAGCGGCAAGCGCATATGCGGTGTCGTTGCTGCGTAAAACCGTTACATTCTCCAGTTCGGCGCGCGCGCGCGCGGCTTCGTCCAGAGCGGCGTTTTCGCACAGGACCAGACACGCGACATCTGCGAGTACGCAGACAGCGACGGCGTTGACGTTTCCCATCACACTGAACCACGCATCACCGGCCTTGGCACGACCCATGACCCAGCTGAGCAGGTCACCCGAGTAGCCGCCGGTGACGGCACGGCCAAGGTCACCCTCGACGAGCGGGTTGAGTTGCAAATCGGTTATCAGATCACGCACGGTCATGTATTTCCCTCCCTCATACGGAAGCAATCGGTCGTATCGGCCAGTCCGCGCACGACATCCTCCGCCAGTGCGCGGCAGGAGGGTGCGCCACAAGAGCCGCAGTCGAGCTTTGGCAACTCGGCGTAGATGGCATTCGCTTGTTGCATCAGACGCATGGCGTCACTGACATTCTCCGCGAGACGCAGTGCCGGATTCTCCGACAAGGGCTCGGACCAGTTGAGTGAACGCATATCGCCGATATCTTCCGCACGGTTGCAGGAGATCGGCAGATACTTGCGCAGACGTTTGATGCGTGCTTGAGCGACGTAGCCGTTTTCGGCGGTAAACACGCCGCCGACACAGCCACCCGCGCAGGCGCTGAGCTCAATAAAATCCAGATCGCTGAGCTTTTCGTCTTCCAGTTCTTCCAATACGCGAATGACATTTTGGATACCGTCTGCGGCTAAGTGGTTCTCGTTGAGCAGACCTGCTGCTTCGCCCCCGATAAAGGACCAACTTGTACCGATCAAGCCGCAATTTGACAGATGCCGTACCTGATCCAGGTGGTTCATTTCATGCACCAATTTCGGATAAATATCGCCAATAGACAGCACGCCATCCACCTGTGAGTGGGAATCACCGATGGGGAAGCGTACATCCGTGACCTTGGCCGGACACGGCGAGATGAAGAAAATGCCGATATCCGAGGGAGCAAGTCCCGTTTGTGCCATCGCGCGCTGACGCGCCATGGCGGCGGCGACCTCCATAGGAGCCTTCATTGGCAGAACGTGCTCGCACAGTTCCGGAAAACGAATCCGGATAAGCCGTACAACCACCGGACACGCGGAGCTGATAACAGGCTTTTTGACGAGACCGTCTGCCATCAGCTTTCGTGTAGCATCCGACACAATCTCCGCACCGCAGGACACTTCGAATACCTGATTGAAGCCGAGTTTTAACAGTCCGGACAGGATCACATCGATATCATCCAAATTATGAAATTGCCCATATAGCGCGGGTGCGGGCAGAGCAATGGTATATTTGTAATTACTAAGCGCCGACAACCAATCGTGCCGTGCTTTTTTGGCGTGATGGGGGCATACGCGGATACACTCGCCGCAATCAATGCAGCGGTCATCCGTGATGACGGCTTTGCCGCCACGAACACGGATTGCTTGTGTGGGACAACGCTTCACACAATGTGTGCAACCTACACACTTTTCGGTATCCAGCGTTACGGAATGTAAAATACGTTCCATAAGCAACGCTCCTTCAGTACGACTATTAAGCAGGCACTGCGATCGTCATACGAATACAGGTGCCTTTTCCGATTTCAGTATCGATGGTGAGGGTATCGGTATAGCGTTTGATGTTAGGCAGTCCCATACCGGCGCCGAAGCCTAAATTCCGAACGGTTTCAGGAGCAGTGGAGAAACCCTCCTGCATAGCCTTTTCCACATCCGGAATACCCGGGCCGCGGTCGGTTAGGGTGATGACGATGAGATCCGGCTCGATCTCGACGTCTGCCACGCCGCCGTCGGCGTGAATTACCATGTTTATCTCGCCCTCATACATGGCAATGGCGACGCGGCGGATGACATCGGCGGGAAAGCCCAGCCGTTTTAAGGTCGCTTTGATGGCACCGGACGCTTCACCCGCGCGTGTAAAATCATCTCCGGAAACATCATAATGCAGTTTCAAATTGTTCACCTCATATCTTGTCGCCACCGTGCAAACCATTTGCATATAGCAGGCCGCAGGCGGTAAACATCCGAAGCGGGGTTTTCATCAGTACGATACCAAATTCTTCGGCAAGCTCGATCATTTCGGCAGTCGGTTCCTTGCCCCGCACAAACACGACACACAACATATCCATCATTTCTGCCGTGCGTACAACTTGTGTGTTAACAAGACCCGACAACAGCACCGATTGATCTTTGACGAACGCGAGCACGTCGCTCATCATATCGCTGCCGCAGGCGTTGTGCACTTCGGCAGTGAGGTTATTGCCGCACACGACCTCGGCTTTCAGGATTTTTTGAACATCTGCAATGGTCATAAACGATTCCACCTTACTATGCAAAATCAAAGCTTAATTTCAGTATACTGTAAACAAACGGATTATGCAAGGGGTGCTCTTGCTAAAAGTTTCACAGAACGGGCAACTTTTGGTTGACTATTGTGGCAATTAGGAGTAAAATAACAATAATTCTACTTTTTTCTTTTGGAGGAATGAATCATGGCAAGAGTATACAATTTTTCGGCCGGCCCCTCTGTGCTGCCGGAAAGCGTTTTGAAGCGTGCGGCAGAGGAAATGCTGGATTATCAGGGCTCCGGTCAATCCGTGATGGAGATGTCGCATCGATCGAAAACATACGATGCCATTATTAAGGAATGTGAGGCTCTCTTACGCGAGGTGATGAACATTCCAGACAACTACAAAGTACTATTTCTGCAGGGCGGTGCATCCTCGCAGTTTGCGATGATCCCGCTGAACCTGATGAATAAGAGCGGCAAGGCCGACTTTATTCTGACCGGTCAGTGGGCGACCAAGGCTTACAAGGAAGCGGACCGTTACGGTGAGGCAAAGGTCATTGCCAGTTCAAAGGATAAGACATTCTCCTACATTCCCGATTGGGATGAGGCGGATTTCACCCCGGATGCGGATTATTTCCACATCTGCATGAACAACACCATTTACGGCACCAAGTTCACAAAGCTGCCCGAGACCGGCAACGTGCCGTTGGTTGCCGATATTTCGTCCTGCATCCTGTCCGAGCCGATCGATGTTTCCCGTTTCGGTTTGCTGTATGCAGGTGCGCAAAAGAACATGGCACCTGCGGGCTTGACGGTCGTGATCGTGCGAGAGGATCTTATCGGTAACGCACAGGAGATCACGCCCACGATGTTCAACTATCAGATCCATGCCGACAACGATTCGATGTTCAATACTCCGCCCTGCTATACCATTTATATCTGCAAGCTGGTGCTGGAGTGGGTGAAGAATGAGATCGGCGGTCTTGAAAAGATGAAGTCGATCAACGAGAAAAAGGCAGCCATTCTGTATGATTTCTTGGATTCGTCCAAGCTGTTCAAGGGCACTGTTGAGAAAAAGGATCGTTCACTGATGAACGTGCCGTTTATCACCGGCAATGAGGAGCTGGATGCCAAATTCGTTAAAGAAGCCACTGCTGCCGGTTTTGTCAATCTGAAGGGTCACCGTTCGGTCGGCGGTATGCGCGCATCCATTTACAACGCTATGCCGGTTGAGGGTGTGGAGAAGCTGGTTGCGTTTATGAAGGCTTTTGAAGAAGCCAACGCTTAAGGGAGAGAAACATAATGAACATCTTAACGTTAAATAAAATCGCCGCGTGCGGCACCGATCGTCTTGGTGCCGGCTACACTGTCGGTGATGCGGTTGCGGAGCCGGTTGGTGTACTGGTTCGTTCCGCCGCGATGCACGATATGGAATTTCCTGCCTCGTTGTTGGCTGTTGCCAGAGCGGGCGCAGGTGTCAACAACATCCCGCTGGATCGCTGCAGCGAGGCGGGTATCGTGGTGTTCAACACCCCCGGTGCCAACGCCAACGCCGTAAAAGAGCTGGTGATCGCCGGCTTACTGCTTGCGTCCCGCAAGGTCGTTCCCGCCATCGAGTGGGCAAAGACCCTCAAGGGTCAGGGCGCTGAGGTCGGTAAGCTTGTCGAAAAAGGCAAGGGTCAGTTCGCAGGTCCTGAAATTCTGGGCAAAAAGCTCGGTGTGGTGGGACTCGGTGCTATCGGTATTCTGGTAGCCAACGCCGCCAAATCGTTGGGAATGGAAGTGTACGGCTATGATCCCTACCTGTCGGTGGATGCGGCCTGGAGCTTGTCTCGTTCTATCCATCACGCCGCTAACCTTGAGCAGATCTACGCGGAATGTGACTACATCACCGTCCACGTGCCGCTCAACGACGGTACGCGCGGGATGATCGGTAAGGAAAGCATCACTATGATGAAGGACGGCGTGCGTATTCTGAACTTCGCACGCGGCGAGCTCGTCGACAGCGAGGCGATGCGCACGGCTTTGGCAGACGGCAAAGTCGCTGCGTATGTAGTAGATTTCCCGTCTGACGACATGCTATGTGT
Source organism: Clostridia bacterium (assembly GCA_017547465.1). Taxonomy (GTDB): domain Bacteria; phylum Bacillota; class Clostridia; order Oscillospirales; family Acutalibacteraceae; genus RGIG3009. The sequence goes on from JAFYPN010000098.1 coordinate 15,298, forward strand.
GGACAATGTTGTGGCGATCCCGCATCTGGGCGCTTCCACGCCCGAAAGCGAGGACAACTGCGCCATGATGGCGGCAGATGAGCTAAAGGCGTATTTGGAGCGCGGTATCATTCGCAATTCGGTCAACTTCCCCGCCATGGATGTTGAAAAGAGTGGCGATGTACGTATTTGTGTGTTGCATCGCAACATCCCGAATATGCTCGCCCAGATCAGTGCGGTGGTGTCGGAGGCCGGTGTTAATATCGAAACGATGACCAACCGCTCCAAAAAGGACAATGCCTATACGGTATTGGATATTATCGGCGATGTGCCGCAGAGCGTCATCGATGGTATTCAAACGGTGGATGGGGTTATCCGCGTTCGAAAAATCTAAATACGATATAGCGTAAAGCGGCTCCGAATGGTTCGGTGCAGCTTTTTTAAAACAAGGAGGGGCGGCTATGCTCGGAACAGGCGGAATTGGCATCGCGATGCGCGTGTTTGTTGCCGTCATCTGTTTGTGTATCTGTGTGTGGGGAATCCTGCCGTCGTTTACCGGTCGGTTTCACTCCGGTTGCCTGACGATGGTGATCGTCGGTACACTTGGTATCGCCGCGTGTCTTCTGTTCCCACAAATGGCGGTTCTCTGTTGCCGTGCTTGGCAAAGCGGTGCCGGGAAAGCGGTGTTGTGCGGTATAGCAGGAGCGATCAGTGCGCTGGTGCTGTTGTTTATTACTCTGTCAGTGTGTATGATCGCAGCATGTACCAAGAAACCGCGGGAGGATGCCACCCTTATTGTGCTGGGTGCCGCTTTGCGTGGGGATCAGCCGAGTGCGCTGTTGCGCGGACGATTGGAAGCGGCGTATCTGTACCTGACCCGACATTCGGATGCGGTGTGCATTGTTTCCGGCGGACAGGGCGAGGATGAGATCTGCACCGAGGCCAGTGTTATGAAAACATACCTGACGGATAAAGGCATTGATTCCGCACGCATCTATATGGAGGAAAGCTCAACCAGCACGTTTGAAAATATTCGTCATTCGCGTGCGCTGATTGAGCAGTATGGCTTAAATACGGAGATTGCGATCGTGACGCAGGACTTTCACCAGTTCCGCGCTCAGCAGTTTGCAAAGCGTGCGGGACTCACGGTGTCCGGCGCGGTTACCGCACATACACCGTGGCATTTACTTGGTAGTTATTGGATTCGTGATTTTGCCGGTATTTGCCATATGGCGTTGTTGGGAACGTAATAAATACCTTTGCCGTAATTTTAATAAACAGGAGTGTTATTATGGAAAAAAAGTATCACGAACTCGCGCTCAAGATTCAAGAAGAGATCAAATCCGTTGTTTTGGGAAAAGACGAGGTTATTACGAAGGTTCTTGCTTCCACGCTTGCGGGCGGCCATATTTTGCTCGATGATATTCCCGGCGTCGGGAAAACAACCTTAGCACTTGCGTTTTCTCGCGCTACCAGCATGGACTATCACAGACTCCAGTTTACACCCGACGTATTGCCTTCCGATGTTACAGGGTTTACCATCTACGATAAAAACACAGAAACCTTCCAATATAAGGATGGCGTTGCCGTTTGCAATCTATTCCTTGCCGATGAGATAAACAGAACCTCGTCAAAAACCCAATCGGCACTTCTTGAGCTGATGGAGGAGGGGAAGGTTACCGTTGACGGCGTTGAGCATCCTTTGCCTGATCCGTACGTTGTGATTGCAACACAGAATCCAATCGGCTCTGTCGGAACACAAATGCTTCCCGACTCACAGCTCGACAGATTTATGATCTGCGTTTCTATGGGATACCCTTCCATAGAGGACGAGGTTACTCTTCTCAAGGACAGACAGGATAAAAATCCGCTTGAGCTTGTCAAATCTGTTGCAGACAAGGACGATATCAAGGCTATGCGAGAGGTGGTTAAAACCATCTATACCCATGACAGAATATACGACTATATTGCTGCCATCGCGGACGAGACCCGCAAAAACGAAATGTTCAAGCTTGGTCTGAGTCCTCGCGGGACACTGACGCTGTCAAGACTTTCGCGTGCCATTGCGTTTCTTCGCGGCAGAGATTTTGTTATTCCTGACGATGTTGCCTACATATTCCGCGATGTTGCCGCCCACAGGGTTGTCTTAAGCCCCAAGGCGAAAATAGCAGGTCTTTCAGTAGAGGATGTTTTAACCGGGGTGCTTGAAAAAGTTCCTGTACCGACATTAGCACAAGGAAGAGTATAAATGACAAAAGAAAAACTCATATATTTGGCAGTTGCCATTATTTCGGGTGTCTTTTTTATCTTGTACCGCGATCCGCTTGCGTTTATTTTGTTTTTGGTGATTCTTGCCGTACCAATACTTCTTTTTATGCTGACGGTTTTCATGCGTCTTGGTATCAACATAACGATTGAGACCGGTCGCCCCGTTTGCTTTTGCGGCGAAAAGGCAAAAATGTCGCTTGTCATAGCAAACTATTCCCTGCTTCCCGTTTCGCAAATAAAGGTGTTTGCCAATTACCAAAATGTATTTCTTCAGTGCGAGGATGTTGCGGAGTTCAATTTTTTTGCATCACCATTGTCTAAAAATCGCTATGAAATTGAGATGGATTCCCGCCACGCAGGCAGGGTGGACATTCTTTTTAAAAAGGCGCGTGTTTTGGATTATTTTGGTGTGTTTTCTCTTCCGTTGCGCATAAGGAAAACGGTTTCCGTTCGCTTTCTGCCAAAGCTTCATCTGATTGAGCCAACCCTACGCAAAAACAACCACCTTGCAAGTGAGGCAACGCGCTATTCGGCGCACAAGCCGGGCGATGATCCGACAGAGGTTTTTGCGATTCGGGAGTACGTAGACGGGGATCGGTTTAGTCGTATTCATTGGAAACTGACCTCGAAGCAAGATACCTATATGGTTAAAGATTACAGTTTGCCGATCAACGAGGCGGTTTTGATATTGCCTGAGATTGCTGTTGACGGCGGACAAGAAGCAGACCTTGATCTTGTTGATGCGGTCTTGGAAATAGCCTTCTCCCTTTCGCATACGTTAATCGAGCAAAAAACCCTGCACGTTGTGGGGTATTATAATGCCGAGGCGGACAAGATCTGTACTCAACAGATAACCGATCTGCAGGATCTTTATTCGGTGTTTGGGGCTATGTTTAACGTATCCCGATACTACAGTCACCACATTTTAACACAAGTGGATGCCGATGTACAACAAAGCATGACGCACATCGTTTATATCGGCGCGAATATTACGGCACATCGGTACGCAATGTTATCGTCAACAAAAAAATCCACGCTTCACTATACGGTTATCAATGTTGTCGACGATGATGCCGTTGTCGATACCGACATGGCAAGTGAGGAACTCAATATAATTTCCGTTAAAAAAAGCCGCATAGCGCAGCATCTTAACGATGCGGTTTTGTAGTCGAAACTGCCGCGCGTGTGTGGCGGGGACGAATATTTTACTCGATAGGAGTTATTATGAGAAACAAACAAAAACTGTCGGCGGTGGGGAACGGAGTTTCGTTTTCCTATAAGGCTGAGGTTAACGAGCGAATAAAAATCCCGTTTTTTAATGAGATATTGCTTACGTTGCTTGTGATCCTGGCTTCTGTCGGTGCGATTATGACGTTTTCCACCGTTTTGAACTTCAAAATCGCACCGCATGTTGTTATCTCGTGTATTGCATTATTTTCGGTTTTATATACGGTTTTGTATAAACTCATTAAGGAACGGTGTTATTGCGTTATCATAGGAGCGACAGTTCTGGCGAGCGTTATCGCGTTGCTGTTCCTACAACAGTTTTCCCAAGGCGTTACGATCCTGTTTGATCAGTCAAAAATCACGATCCATGAATCGATGTACTGGAAAGAAATTGTGCCGACATACGAATGGCAGGATAACTTTCTTACTTTGACGAATTTCGTTACGATTCTTTTATCGATGGTGCTTTGTGCAGCCATCAGCTATTTTACGATTGTAAAACAAAGTTTTATTGGTGTTTTTCTTCTGACTTTCCCCTTTTTTGAGATCGGCGCGGCTTTTGGTGCTGTTCCTAACTATACGTATTTCTCATTGATGTTGGCATCGTGGGCGGCGTCTCTTACCATCTCAAGGGCGTCAAATTTAAAAATAAAAATCCGTCGTTCAAATGGCGAAAAACAGAAAACCAACATCAGTGGAAATACGCAAAAATTCGTAGGGGTTGCCATTGTTATGGCGATGATGGTTGTTTTGCTGTTTACCGGTATGACAACCTATCTCGATGCGATCGACTTCACCCGCAACGAAAATACGGATACCTTAAGGCGCGGCATTAAGGTTGCGTTTGCGGATTTTGTTGATTATGTCACCGGGGTCGATCACGACGGAAGCCTAAAAGACGGGAAACTGTATGCGGTGGATGATCGTGTTGTCAAAAACAGACATTATATTACCATGGAGACCACGCTGAGTTCCATTAAGGAACCCATAAAAATCAAGGGTTATACTGCCACGCTATATAGAGATAACTGTTGGAATCAAACCGATCAATACGAACAGTATCAAACGATGTTTGACGGCTTTAAAAATTCTTTTTATCAGATGGGTCTCAATACGGGTTTTCTGGCTCTCAGCAGCCCCGATTTTACGGACGAGTATTTTTCATACATTACCATGAGTGATTTTCGACGTAAAAAGCCGTACGTTTACGAAACATATTTTGCAGATTTTTCTTCCGGTTACGAGACCGTTTATGACAGCTATGTAGTACCTACAGACAAGTCCAAGTATACGTATCAAGCGTTTCTTTCGGAACGGTATCTTGCCATGGTTCCCAGCTCGATCAGTTACAAAAAAGAAGATTATCAAGCGGCGTTTGCGCAATATGTTGAGTTTGTCAATCGGGAATATATCAAGTCCGAGGCGACCTATCGGGTTAAAACGCTTGCCATGAATTTCGAGGCGGCGGATAAATACGATTATATCAACCAGGTGCGCACATACCTGGAACAAAACATAGAGCACACCACATTATCGGGGAAATGCCCGGAAAATGTCGATTTCGTTGAAAATTTCCTCTTTAACACCCAAGCGGGATATAGCACACATTTTGCCTCTGCTGCCGCTGTGTTGTTGCAGGCAAGAGGGTATGCCGCCCGCTATATTGAGGGATATTACATCCCTGTCGATGCCTTTAATCAAACGCCGTCCGACCGGGTGTTGGGATATAAAACCATCGACATTACCGATCAGTATGCACATGCGTGGATCGAGGTGTTTGATGAAACGTACGGTTGGATTCCCGTGGAAGTGACGCCGGGATATTGGAGCGGCGATTTCAGCCAACTCCAACCGCCCGATTCACTGGAAGAAACACCGCCCGAAGCTGAGCCTGATCCTCCCATGAAATCGGAAGGGGACATAACGGTAGATGTGGACATCGTCGATGACGATACGGATGTCGGTGCTGAACAGAAGTACAAGCCTTATACCGACAAAAATGCACTATGGCTCTTACTCGCTATTCCGCTGATAGTATTTTTGGCGGTGTTTGTCGCTCTGACGATCCACGTGACTTCGGTTGTTTCAAGAAAACGCGTATACGCGTCGGACGATATCAATAAAAAATTGAGATTTTCTTATAAATATCTGGTGAGGATCGCGGCGCATCAAAAGATTAAAATGGGGAACGTCTATAATCATACGGCGCTGGTTGAGCATATGGGTAGTCGGATCCCGCATATTCCTGTGGATAGACTAGCCTATGTTTTCAATGTCTTGTTAAAGCATGCGTATTCTCAAACGCCGGCAACGCCGGAGCAAGCGAATGAGGTTCTGAAAGAACTGTGTATATTCTCGGATGCGATCTATGCTGAATTGTCAAAAGGTAAGAAGTTAGTGTATAAATACCTGTGGAACCTGTAAAAAAGATCCGCGGTAACGCCAAAGCGTTACCGTGGATCTTTTATCATTCGTTAACTTGGGTGTCGGAAAAGGTAACGGTTAAGGGGAGCGATGGAATAGAGAGTGACAGCGGCATGCCGGTGGAGGCATCGTATACATAGGTGTATTGCGCATTGCCGGATAGGCCGGAAACGGTCACCTTGCCGTCCGCTTCCTGTCGTTCACCGTCGCCTCGCAGAGCGGCGTCAAAGGCGGTGATGAGTCCTTCGCCTAATGCGCTTTCGGGAAGTTTGTCGGGGTCTACATCGTAAGACAATCCCCCATACTTTAATGTTACCTTTTCACCATTCCATTCGGCAGAAAGACCGGCCAGGGTTTCCGGCTTTGAAAATTGGAGCAGCAGCGTTCCCGCCGTACGGCGGGTGAGGGTGCCGGTGGCGGTCAGGTCGTTATACTGTGCTTGAAACTCGCACACAAAATCTACCGCAACCGGTTCGGTCGGTTGTTTACGGCTGCAACCGGTTAATACGATCAAACATGTGAAGCACAGCACCAAAATACGACGGGACATGAATGGTCTACTCCTTATGATTCAAGTTGCAGAAACAGCGTCCCCAGTTCATCCAAGATGTCAATTGGCAGCATCGCGCGCTGTGACAACCTCTCGGCGGCAAGATCTCCTGCCGCGCCATGCAGATACACACCGCAACGCGTGGCGTCCCAAGGGGGTATCCCTTGCGCCAAAAGCCCCGCGATCATGCCGGCCAACACATCACCACTGCCGGCGACCGCCATGCCGGGATTGCCGGTTTCGTTGATGTACATCCCACCGTTTGAATCGGCAATCACCGTGCGGTGCCCTTTGAGCACCACGATTACATCGAAACGAGCAGCGGCGGTTTGTGCGGCGGCTTGTCGGTTCGTTTGCACCTGCTCGACAGAGCAACCAAGCAGACGCGCAAGTTCTTTAGGATGCGGTGTCAGGATAAGCGGGGGATGCGCTGTTTCCAGTATAGATATATGCCGTGCGGCGGCATTTATACCATCGGCATCCAAAACAACCGGACCGTCTGTCCTGCTCAGAAGCGCTTCTGTCAATTGTGCAGTGGCCGCGGTGTTACCGAGTCCGCAACCAATCAGCAGAGCGGTGCATTTTTGCAAGTGCGGTGTTAGTATTTGGATATCGTCGGCGCATGTGTGGGCTTTTAACGGCGCGAAGACGACCTCAGGCAACTGTGCCGCCGCGATGGGGTAGATAGACTCGGGTAAGGCGGCAATCACCAGTCCGGTTCCGCAACGACCGGCAGCGCGGGCGGCAAGCATTGCCGCCCCAGCCATGCCATAGCTGCCGCAGACCGAGAGCAGGGTGCCGTAGGTGCCTTTGTGGCTGTCTACCGCCCGTGTCGGGAAACAGCGTTTGATCGACTCAGGAATGTTCATTACCCTTGACTCCTTTGAAAAAAGGCAGCCGTCGGCTGCCTTTCAATGATTGCTTTATTCTTTATCCCAATCAAGCTGTACCAGCTTAGGTAAGCCTTCATACAGGGAATTCTTTACGCGGTCATCCGGTTGGAACACGACCAGCGTATGACCGCGTTTTTTACTGCGATAGGTAAAGTAATATAGGTTATCCTCACGGTTCGAGGGCGCGGCGATCACGGTGCGATCGATCGAACGGCCTGCCCATTTTTCCGGTATATATCGGCCGGCGCTTTCAATTTTTTTGCCGGATACTGACACGATACGTTGCCGCTTACGCTGTCCAACGATGCGATCAATGTCAATGTCTCCGTTGGTAACACAGTATTCATATTCAATGTTCTGAGCAGTCAACAGGTACCAGGCACCATAAAAAACACCCACGACGATCAACATGGAGATGGCGCCGGTAAATTCGATCAACAAAAGAGAAATCGCCAACAGCACGAGCGCGAGCAAAATGGTCCCCACAATGGCCAGGATCTGCCCCGTACTTTTTTTCTTTTTAACTAACTGCTCCACAAAGAAATCCATGGGCGAATCTCCTTTCACGTAGTCGTCTTTATTCCTCTAAAACAAGTATACCATAGTCAATTGTGGGATTGCAAGGGCTGAGGTTTAATTTTCTTGGAAATATTGTACAACTGCTTCTGCGGCGGCACGCGTCATTCCCTTGACCGCTGTCAGTTGCTCTATATTGGCAGACTTGACGGCTCGCAGTGATCCGAAATGCCGCAACAGTAACATCGCGCGCTTGGTGCCGATGCCCGGAATCTCGGTCAGTGTTGTGGCGACACCTTGCTTTTGGCGCTTGGAACGATGATAGCGGATCGCGAAGCGGTGCACTTCCTCTTGAATAGCCGATACCAGGGTGAATGCGCTACGACGGGACTGGATGGAGAGCTCCGCACCCGCCTCGGTGATGGCGCGGGTGCGGTGATGCGAATCCTTAACCATCCCAAACACGCGAATCCCGTACCCGAAGCTATCAACGAGTGGTTTGACAGCTGACACGTGGCCTTTGCCGCCGTCCAGCAAAATCAGATCAGGCAGCTCGCCGAATCCCGCATCGTCGGGGTTTTTGGAGTATTCCCTCAATCGGCGATCCAAGACCTCACACATACAGGCGTAATCGTCTTGTCCAACCACGGTTTTGATCTCAAAACGGCGGTAGGCAGATTTGAACGGCTTTCCGTTTTTAAACACGATCATCGCGCCAACGACATCGCTCCCATCGGTATGGGAAATATCATAGCTTTCAATACGGGCAGGCAGTTCGGGAAGTCCTAACAGCTGTTGCAATTCTTCGAGAGCAGAAACGTCGCGTCCGCGGATACTTAGCTGTTGTGCGACGCGTTCCGCGGCGTTGTCGCGGCACATCCTAAGAAGCTGCGCCTGTTCACCACGCTGCGGGAACACAAAGCGTACGGTGTAGCGTTCGCCGGCTGCTGTGGATTTTTCGGTCAACCACCGGGAGAGTAATTCGGCATCCTCGATCTCACCGTCCAATACGATGCGGGGCGGCACAGACTCACGCAGGGAATAATAACGACGTACAAATTCCGCGCGAGTGGAGGGCAGCTCGTGTGACGGTTCCACAAAGAAGTGCTCTCGATCGGAAAGAGCGCCGTCGATAAAACGGAACACCTCAAAACACGCGACACCCTGTGCTTGTGAAAACGCCAGGATATCCTGCCGCTTTATGCTTGATTGCACCACTTTCTGGTTGGCGCTGAGTTTTTCCAGTGCGCGTATCCGGTCACGCAGTCGTGCGGCCGTTTCAAAATCCAACACCTCGGATGCCGCCTCCATACGCTGACGCAGCAGCGCCGTAAGTTTGGAGCGGCCCTGAGTGAGATACGTGATTGCTTGCTCCACGCGATCGGCGTATTCGGCGGGGGATACCTTGCCGGTGCAAGGAGCACAGCATTGCCCGATGTAATGATTTAGGCAAGGGCGCTCACATGCCTTGTGATGTTGCAGAGGCTTGCGGCAGGTGGATAGTCCAAACAGTCGGTTTACCTCGTCTACCGCCTGCTTGATCGCAAAGGAAGACAGGTACGGTCCGATATATCGTGCGCCGTCCTCCGCTTTTTGTTTTGCCTCACTGATACGGGAAAAAGGGGGTGGAGATATGCGGATATAGTGATATCCCTTATCGTCTTTGAGCAGGATGTTGTACTTGGGGGAGTATTGCTTGATAAGTGAGCATTCCAGAATCAAAGCTTCAAACTCACTGCCGGTGACAATATAATCAAAATGATCCACGCGACTGACCATCTGGCGAACCTTTTCCGTGTGAGTGGTATCCGAACCGAAATATTGGCTCACGCGGTTTTTCAGTGCCTTCGCCTTGCCGATATAAAGGATGGTTCCCTTTTGGTCCTTCATAATATATACACCGGGCTGGGGCGGCAACGCCAGTGCTTTTGCCCGCAGTTCAGATTTTTTATCCATTGCTCACACCTCCCGTAATCGAAATCAACAAAAAAGCGCAGCCGCGGATGCGGTTGCGCTTTCCTCACAATGTTTACTCGGTGAAACCGGACTGTACCAAGGACACCAGCGCATCCACAGCCTGTTCTTCATCGTTGCCGTCGGCGATGATCCGAATGGTCGTACCGCCCACGATGCCGAGCGAAAGCACGCCCAGCAAGCTCTTGGCGTTGACGCGGCGCTCCTCTTTCTCCACCCAAATTGACGACTTAAATTCGTTAGCCTTCTGAATAAAAAAAGTAGCCGGACGAGCATGTAAGCCTACTTGGTTTTGAACCAGCACATCTTTGACACACATACGAATTACTCCTTCTTCTCATCACGTCTCGAGTCTTTCTATATTAATCATAGTATACCACAAAGCGTGGCGCGGTCAAACAAAAATACCGCAAAATAACTCGATTTTTGAAAATTTGGAAGCCTGCCCTATTTTTTAAAAAACCGGGCCACATGAATTAGTAAAAACGACGAATATGTTGAAGGAAATTTAGTCATAATGGCGCTGCCGCTCCTCCAAAAACACCTTCTCTTTGGGCGTTAAATCGGCCGTCTCCAGCAGATCCGGGCGGTGTTCCAGTGTCCGCAGCAAGGATTGCTCCCGCCGCCATGCCGCAATATTCTCGTGATGGCCGGATAGCAAAATCGGCGGAACCTCGCGACCTTCCCACACGGCAGGGCGCGTGTATTGCGGGTATTCTAATAAGGAAGAAAAGTGACTCTCCTCGGTAAAGCATACCTCATCGGACAGTACGCCGGGAATCATACGGGCAACGCAATCAGCAAGCACCATCGCGGGCAATTCGCCGCCGGTCAACACATAGTCGCCGATAGAGATCTGTTCGTCTACGATTGCGTCCAACACGCGCTCGTCCACGCCCTCGTAGTGTCCGCACAAAAGGCACAACTCAGGTAGTTCGGCAAGCTCGCGGGCGCGCTGCTGCGTCAGCGTCTTGCCTTGCGGCGACAGATAAATCAGATGCGGACGATGACCGATCTCATCACATACTGCGCGAAAGCAGTCCGCAATAGGCTGGGCGTTCATTACCATGCCCATACCACCGCCGTAGGGATAATCGTCCACTTGTTTTTGGCGATTTTCCGTATAATCACGGATTTGGTGAAAACGGAAATCCAGAATACCGCGTTCGCGGGCTCTACCGATAATGCTTTCGGCGAGCACCGCGTTACAGGATTCGGGAAACAGTGTCAGAAAATCAATTCTCATCGTCAAACAATCCTAACATTGGAAAAATACGAATGATTTCGTGCTCTACATCGATCTCGCGGATAACATCCGGGATCGCGGGGATCAAGATCTCCTTGCCACTCGGCGTTTTCATATGATAGACGTCGTTCGACCCGGTATGTGTGACGTCAGTACATTCGCCGTAGACGGAACCGGTTTCGTGGTCTATTACCTGTGCGCCAATTAGGTCACAGATAAAATAGCGGCCGTGCTCCAGTTTGACATCACGGCGGTTAAGGTACAGCAACGTACCGCGCAGAGCAGCTGCGGCTTCCACGGTGTCTACACCGTCAAGTTTTGCGAGCGCGATGTTTTTATGAACGCGTGCCTTCATGCGCACTGCCCGCTTGCCTGCATCGTCGAAATATACCGTGCGCAGAGTGCAGAACATGGCGGGCGAATCACACTCAGGGCGCACCCGCACTTCGCCACGCACACCATGTGTGCCGACGATCTTCCCAGCTTCCAGAAATATCGGTTTCGGCATAAGATCCTCCTCGGAAAAAACCTCTCACGGCGTGCCGTGAGAGGTTAGTGTGACAGGTTTAGTCGTCGATCTCGACAGATACTTTCGCATCCTGACGGGTGGCGGCAGCGCGCATCACGGTTCGCATTGCTTTCGCAATACGACCCTGCTTGCCGATCACACGACCCATATCGTCAGCAGCAACACGAAGATGAAGCACAACCGTGCCATCCTCCGAGGGTTCATCTTCGGTAACGGTGACCGCGTCAGGATTTTCCACAAGACCGCGCGCAATCGTTAACAATAAGTCTTTCATGGCCTTAGATACCGGCCTTCTTCAGCAGATCTTTAACGGTATCGGTGGGCTGAGCGCCGTTGGCGATCCATTTCTTGGCTTTTTCGGTGTCAATCTTCACAACGGCCGGCTCTTCGAGCGGGTTGTAATAGCCGATCTCCTCAATGAAACGGCCGTCACGGGGATAACGGGAATCCGCCACCACAACGCGATAGAACGGAGCTTTCTTTGCGCCCATGCGGCGCAGTCTGATTTTTACTGCCATGTTGGTTACCTCCAAAATGTACTGAAATGTATTCTTTACCAACCGCGAACACGGTTGAAATTAGAACCCAAAGGGATTGCCTTTGCCACCGAAGCCACCCAGACCGGGCATCATACCGCGGCCGCCCTTTTTGCCCATGTTTTTCATGCGCTTCATCATTTGTTTCATCGTGTCATACTGCTTAAGCAGGCGATTGACATCCTCTACCCGCATACCGCAGCCGGCGGCGATGCGCCGTTTGCGGGAGGGATTGATAATATCCGGTTTACGGCGTTCCTTTTCCGTCATAGACAGGATGATCGCCTCAACACGTGCAAACTGCCGCTCATCAATATCAATATCCTTGAGTTGCTTGCCCATGCCGGGGATCATGCCCAGCAGACTTTTGATATCGCCCATTTTCTGGATCTGACGAAACTGATCCAGCATATCGTTAAAATCGAAAGAGTCCTGTTGCAGCTTGCGAGCAAGCTCTTCGGCCTCGCGATCGTCGATCTGTTGTTGAGCTTTCTCGATTAAGGACATCACATCGCCCATACCGAGAATGCGGGATGCCATCCGTGCCGGATGAAATACTTCCAAATCGTCCAGCTTTTCGCCGGTTCCGGCGAACTTGACCGGTTTGCCCGTCACCGCGCGTACCGACAATGCCGCACCGCCGCGAGTATCACCGTCAAGCTTGGTTAAGATCACACCGTCGATGGACAATGCGTCATTAAACGATTGTGCCACATTGACCGCGTCCTGACCGGTCATTGCGTCAACCACCAACAGAATCTCCTGTGGAGTGACCGCTGCGCGGATATTGTGAAGCTCCGCCATTAGTTGTTCATCGATATGCAGACGACCGGCAGTATCTAGAATCACATAATCGTTACCGTGATCCTTCGCGTGCGCGACCGCCTCCTTGGCGATGCGCACTGGGTCAATGGTCCCGCGTTCAAACACCGGTACACCGGCGGCTGAGCCGACGACCTGCAACTGTGTAATAGCGGCGGGACGATAAACGTCACACGCCACGAGCAACGGGCGGTGACCTTGCGCTTTGAGCATCTTGGCGAGCTTTGCGGAGTGGGTGGTTTTACCTGAGCCTTGCAGACCGCACATCATGATGATGCACGGCGGATGGTTTGGGTTGGCCAGTCGCGCGGCTTCACCGCCCATGAGTGCGGTCAGCTCCTCGTTGACCAGCTTAATGACCATCTGCGCAGGGGTGAGGCTTTCCATCACCTTTTCGCCGACAGCTCGTGCGGCTACCGCCGCCGTAAAATCCTTGGCGACCTTATAGTTAACATCTGCTTCCAGAAGCGCCAAACGCACTTCGCGCATCGCTTCCCTTACATCCGCCTCGGTCAGCTTTCCTTTGTTTTTTAGCCGCTTAAATGCAGCGGACAGTTTGTCGGACAATCCTTCAAACGCCACGATGCCCCTACCTCTCTCTCAGTTCTTCCGCCAGCTGTATGATCCGCTTGGATCGATCATCGATCTCACGGGAATAACGCGTGCGGTCGTTGAGCATTTGAATATCCTGTGCGGCTTGGCGGATCGCTTCCAACCCATCACGCATGCCGCGGAACCTGGCCGCCAAGTGAAGACGTTCTTCCATCTCGATCATCTGCGCCTCCGCGCGCTTGATAGAATCCCGCACACCCTGTCTGGTGATGTTTTGGTTTTCAGCAATCTCCGCCAGGGACAAGTCTTCTTCGTAATACAGCTCCACGACGTTGCGTTGCTTTTCCGTGAGCATATCACCGTAAAAGTCGAACAACCAGATGATCTCCATATTTTTCGGCATTTCTTGTCCCTCCTTTGCAAACAAAATCACACAAAACAAAAAACGCTCGGGAGCTCCAAGCGTTCCTGTAAAGGAATTTGCTTTACAGACATTATAACAAAGTGTCGGGTGCTTGTCAATAGGTAAAAGCAAAAAAATTAATCCAATCGAAAATCGGCTTCGGTATACGTTTGCAGTTCCGGCTGGATATAGGGAATACGGCGTAGAGGGTCGTATTGGAATTTGCGACAGTGCGCCGAGGGTTGCATAATGCCTTTGCGCAGGCATAAAATAACCCGCCCATCAGAGGAACGCCGACCGTTTGCGCAGATCTCACATACCGGTGTTACACCGTTGCCGTATAACTTCCGCTTCATGCTGTCACATCCCTTTTTTGTAAACTAACCACGATTTTTATTATAGGTGAGTCCGTTTGCTTTGTCAACAGAAAGCAACCAAATTCCGCATAACATCAGCAGAAACACCGAGATTCCGACATGGCCGGATACCGCGTGTACCACCGGCTGAGATGAGGTGCCGAACACCGGCAATGTGACGGGAATGAGTCGCAACAGCAAGAGAGCCAGAATGGCGGTCAAACAGCCGTGCAACAGCCGTGTAAGCCAAAAGCGCGGTGTCAGCACCTTGGCGTCGCCGAGTGCGGATGTCAGCTGGCAATGGACCGAAAGACCGCCGAAGCCGATGGCAAAGCCGAGTATAAACGGGGCGCTCGCGCCGAGTTCTGCGGCGGCAACGCAGCCACAGCTCACCTCCAACAGGCAGGAGAACAAGGCACTTACCGTGCGATTGTCGTACGCGGAGAAGGTGTCAAGCAGTGCGAGTATGCCTGAAAACAGCAGGATAAACCCACACATAGACAACAGGGAGTGGCAGGCAGCGGTTACCGATTCCACAAATGCCGATGCTACCGATACGCGCGGTCGGTGGGCTGAACGTGCCGGTGTTTGTCGGCGGCTGTCCGGCGGGACACCGAGGATCCCCAGAAGCAGGGCTGCCGCGATATGGGCGGCAAACAGAATGACGCCGAGGCCGGCACTGCCCATGAGTCCTGCGCCGACCGTGCTGATGACAAATCCCGGCCCGCCACAGACGCAAAAGCGCAGCATTCGTTGTCCTTCGTCACGCGTGATCTGTCCGGAGCGTGTAAGCTCGCCCACAACGGTTCCGCCTGCGGGATATCCGCCGACAAAGCTGATCAGGATTCCTGCGGCACAGCACCCCGGCAGCCCGAACAGCAAACGAGTGACATGTTCCAGTCGGCTGCCGATAGCAGCCGCGACTCCCGACTTTGACAAGAATCCTCCCAACACCAAAAACGGAAACAGCGAGGGGATGATCACGGATGCGCAGATGGAAAGGCCGCGGCTGATCCCGCCGGCCACTGCCTCGGGACGAAGTAATACGAATATACCGCTGCATACGATTCCCGCACCGACCAGTGCGGTGTTAAGGCGCGGACGTATCGTCAGATAAGTAGACATACGATTCCCTCCCCGTTTTTATATATGTCGTGCCTCGCCGTCATTATTCCCAATGCGGTTTCATATTTATGAGGTAAAAGGAGGGGGCTGTCATGAAACGCGAAAAGCGAGCCGCCATCTCATCGAAAGTGGAAAAAATACTGGATATGCCGGTGGGTGTGTTGTCGGAGATCGCACGCATCGAGTTGTCCGGCAACCGTCAGGTGTTGATAGAGGGATGTCGGGGAATCGTGAAATACGACGAGGATCAGATACAGCTGCGAACGGTCGGCGGTACAGTCCGTTTCACCGGACGTGAGCTGTGTATGACCAGCCTGAATCCCGCCTGTGCGGTTATTACCGGTAGATTACTGTCACTTGAATTTCTATAGGAGGGATAGGATGCTTGCGGGAACAGTGCTGATCGAATGTGAAGGAGGATTTCCGGAGCGATTTTTAAACGAGGCATCCAATCGACATATCGCTTTATGGGACGTTTCCCGTAAGGGAATCTCGCTCTTTTGCCGTTGTAAAGCAACGGACTATCGTTTACTTCGTCCTGTGGCGCACACGGCATCGGTGCGTATGCGGGTACGCGAACGACACGGGTTGTCGTTCTTACTGCGTCCGTTTAGGCTACGGTGGGGGCTCGCGGTGGGGATGATCCTGTTCGTTGTACTGCTGCAGTTACTCTCGTCGCGCGTGTGGATCATTCGCATATCCGGTAATGAGCAAGTATCGAGCGATGCTATCCGCGAGGTGCTTGAGCCGCTCGGTATCTACGAGGGGACTACCCCCTCTGCCGTTGATCTGCCACAGCTGCAGTTGACAGCATTACAACAGTTACCCGAACTGGTGTGGCTGACGGTTAACTTTGAGGGCAGTACCGCATTGGTGGAGGTCAGAGAAAGGCAGGAAGCAAAGCCGATCATTCCTGATCAGCCCACTAACATTGTGGCAACGCAGGACGGTGTGATCATCAGCATTGATGCCGTGAGTGGGCAGGCGATGGTGAAGGTCGGGGATGCCGTAACGGAAGGGGCACTGCTGATCAGCGGGGTGATGGATAGTAAAGTCGGCCCGTTGCTCAAGCACGCTGAGGGGATAGTGACGGCGCGCACCGCGCACACGCTCACTGTTACCGTCCCCTTCGAAGAGGAGGTGCCAGATGTTACCCCGCGTGTCGTATCCCGTCCGTGTTTGTATTTACTGGGACTGCGTGTTCCGCTTTACGCAAGCATTGACATAGAGGGAGACTATACGCAAGAGACCACACAATATCCTCTGTGTGCTTACGGCAAGGAACTTCCGGTTGGGGTCGAGGTTACACGACTGATTTTTGCAGAAACAGAATGTTGCACGCGAACAGAGGAGGAGGCACGGGCAGAGGCACAGAGGCGACTGGCAGATTTAGTCAAAACTTTGCAGGAAGAGGTGTGCGTCGAATCGGAATTGCTTACGGAAGTCAAAACCGACGAGGGCTGGACCATTACCGGCACCTACACCTGCGTGGAGTCCATCGGACGGTATGAGCCCCTGCAAATGGACGGGAAATAATAAAAATTGCTATTTTGCCTAATGACAAGTGAAAGTTTTTGTGGTATAATGACAGAATAATAAAAAGGAAACCATAGGGGGCGGAGGTCATAGAACAGATCGTCAATGTTGACCGCATGGAACAGGCGGTCGCGCTGTTTGGCAATTTTGATGAAAATATTCGGTTGATCGAGCAGCAGTTCGGTGTCGCCGTCCTCAGTCGCGACAGCGATCTGAAGGTCAGCGGCGAGCCGGAGGCGGTCGCCAAAGCCATTCGCGCGATTGAGGGGTTGTTGCAGCTTCTTAACCGTGGTGAACAGCTGACGGAACAGAACGTGCGGTATGTGCTGATGCTCGTAAACGAGGGAACGGACGACGAATTGCCTGCCCTCACGGGTGACAGTATTTGCATCACCGCGAAAGGTCGTCCCATCAAGCCCAAAACGTTGGGACAAAAACGGTACGTGGAAGCCATCCGCGACAATACCATTGTGCTTGGTATTGGTCCTGCCGGTACGGGTAAGACGTATTTAGCGGTAGCGATGGCGGTGGAGGCTTTTCGTTCCAAGCAGGTCAACCGCATCATTTTGACGCGTCCCGCCGTGGAGGCGGGTGAAAAGCTCGGCTTTTTACCCGGTGACCTGCAATCCAAGGTAGATCCGTATTTGCGTCCGTTGTACGACGCGCTGTTTGATATGCTCGGCACGGAAACCTACCAGAAATATTTGGAGCGTGGTAACATTGAGATCGCGCCGCTCGCATATATGCGTGGCCGCACGCTGGATGACAGCTTTGTGATTTTAGATGAAGCGCAGAACACTACCCCCGAACAAATGAAGATGTTTTTGACGCGACTCGGCTTTAATTCCAAAATGGTGGTTACGGGCGATATTACGCAGATCGATCTGCCTTCCGGTAAACAGAGCGGTCTGCGTGAGGTGATGCGGGTGTTAAAGGATGTAGAGGATGTGTCCATCTGTACGTTCACACAAAAAGATGTGGTGCGGCACCAATTGGTGCAGCGTATCATTGAAGCGTATGAACGCTATGACAAAAACAAGGAAGGGAAGCGTAGTCGGAATGTTGAAAAAACTTCGAGTCGACATTGAAAACCAACAAAAGGTCGTTAAGATTCCCACGGGGCTCAGGATGCTCATTCGGCGTTGCTGTCACGCGGTGTTAGAATTGGAACAGGTGGATGGCTGTGTTCAGGTGGATGTGACCTTGGTCGATAACGATCGTATCCATCAGGTCAACCTTGAGCAACGCGGGATCGACGCGCCAACCGATGTGTTGTCCTTTCCGTTGGGAGAGAACGGCGTGTATGACCTGCATCCCGAAACCGGAGAAAAGCTGCTCGGAAACATTATGCTCTCGTTGGAGCAAGCGGAAAAGCAGGCGGAGGATTACGGACATACCTTCAACCGTGAGGTAGGCTACCTCACCGTACATTCAATGTTGCATTTGCTGGGATACGATCACGTGCAGGGCGGTATGGAAGCCGTGCGTATGCGCGAAAAGGAAGAAACCGTGATGAAACAGGTGGGCTTGCCCCGCGGGAGCAGTTATGTACTCGAGGATGATTAAAGGCTTCGGTTGGGCGGCACGCGGCATTTGGCGTTGTGCACGCGAGGAATGGCATTTTCGTTTTCACCTCGTTATCGCGTTTTATGTGCTGTTGTTTGTGCCGTACTTCTCGTTGTCCCGTGCGGAGGGTGCGATCTTGACACTCACCATTGCCGGCGTTTTGGTTGCCGAACTGGTCAACTCCGCGGTGGAACGCACCGTTGACCGCGTTTCCACCGAGCGGCATCCATTGGCAGGTGCGGCAAAAGATATGGCGGCGGGCGCGGTGCTCTTAGCAACGATTGCCGCAATTGCGGTGGCGATCCTGCTGTTTTGGAAACCGGATGTATGGGCTGCGATCTTCGCCGATTGGGGCGCTCATATTCATAAACCTATTTTACTGGCGCTGTCCGCTGTGCCGGCGGTGCTGTTTGTTTGGAAATGGAGAACATAAGCTATGGGAACTACTACCTCTGCATTTATCGCGCTGGTCGGCAGACCGAACGTTGGCAAATCGTCGCTTCTTAACACATTGGTTGGCCAAAAGGTTGCCATTGTGTCGGACAAGCCGCAGACCACGCGTAACCGTATCATGGGTGTGCTCACGCGCGATACGGTGCAGCTTGTTTTTTTGGATACCCCCGGTACCCACCGCCCGCGCACACGGCTGGGTGATTTTATGGTAAAATCCATCGGTGAAGCCATGACCGGCGTGGACGTCGGAGTGCTTATCGTCGAGCCCACCGCCACGGTGCGGGATAGTGAGCGAGAGTTGCTGCAGAAATTCCGCTCACAAAAGCTGCCGGTTTTACTCGTTATCAATAAGATTGATACGGTCGAGGACAAGTCCAACCTGCTCACCTGTATTGACGTGTGGCGGCAGGAATTTGCATTCGATGCGATCCTTCCGGTATCTGCCCTGACGGGTGAGGGGACAAACGAGCTGCTCACTGAGCTGTCAAAATACGTGTTTGAAAGCCCGCACTTTTTTCCGGCGGATGCGATTAGTGATCAGCCGGAAAAGGTGCTTGCGGCGGAACTGTTGCGTGAGCAGATGCTGCTCTCGCTCCGTGACGAGATCCCACACGGCATTGCCGTGGTCATCGAGCGCATGGAAGAACGCGAGACCGAACGCGGTGTTATTTTGGACATCGACGCGGAGATCTTTTGTGAGCGAGATACCCATAAGGGTATGGTGATTGGCAAAAAGGGTGTGATGTTGAAACGGATTTCCACCGCGGCGCGTGAAGAAATGGAAAAGACATTCGACGCTCATGTGAATTTGCAATGCTGGGTTAAGGTCAAGGAGGATTGGCGCAACCGACAAGGGCTCCTAAACGGCTTTGGCTATCGTCTGTAAAATTTTCCTGTATGGAACGGCCCGCTTTCGTTCAAAGTAATAGTGTTGAACGGAGGCGGCAACATGATGGATCAGGACAAATTATGGGCAACCTTTCAAAAGACCGGAAAAGTCCAGGACTACCTGCGTTACTGTGGAGTGGACGTGTACGGTTCCGGTGAAAATTCCGTGGTGGAGGCTAAGGAGAAGTCGCATGAAGTTGACGACCGACGCACTGATCATACGCGAAAATAACACCGTCGGCGAGTCGGATCGGTTTATTACTGCGTTGACTCGAGACCACGGTGTTATTCGTGCGTCGGTGCGTGGTGCGAGACAACTCAAGAACCGCAACGGCAGCGCTACCCAGCTGCTTTGCTATTCCCGCCTGTCGCTTTACAAGGGGCGGGATAAATACATAGTGGATGACGCTGAGCCGCTACAGGTATTTTTTGAGGTGCGGGGTCAGTTGGATAAGCTGGCTCTCGCGCAATATTTTTGTGAGTTGGCGGGTGTGTTAGCACCCGCCGAGGAAAACGCGGAGGAGGAACTGCGGCTGTTACTCAATGCGCTGTATTATTTGTCTGAGGGTACGCGATCATTACCGCTTGTGAAAGCGGTTACCGAACTGCGATTGTTGTGCCGAGCGGGGTATATGCCTGCGGTGGCAGAGTGTGCGGAATGCGGTATGGGGGAGTGTACGCGGTTTTCGCCGCTTCGAGGGGTGTCGTATTGTGAACAGCACGGTGGTACCGACACTCTCCCGCTGACGGCGGGCGCTCTCGCGGCACTACGTCATATCGTGTACGCGCCGTTTGAAAAATGTTTTGCGTTCTCCCTGCCGGAGACAGATACCGCGGTGCTCGGCAACGCCGCGGAACGCTTTTTACTCGCACAGTTGAATCGCGGGTTTAACACGTTGGAATTTTATCATAGTTTACAATAAAGGACAGCATTATGAACAAACATTATCGCGCATTGGAACTGGATAAGGTGCTGGAACTGTTGGCGGCACAGGCTACCTGTGAGGATGCGGCAGAAGCGGCACGCGCTCTGCAACCGTCACCGTATCTGGGGGAGGTACAGCGCTTACTGAACGATACGGACGCCGCATTTTGTCTGATGGCGAAATTCGGTGCGCCGCCGTTCGGCGATGTTAAAAATGTATCCAACGCACTGCGCCGCGCACAGGCGGGTGCTATGCTGACGTTGCCGGAGCTGCTGCGTGTGGCGGGTACGCTGCGCGGTATTCGTTCGGTAGCGGAATGGCATTCCCACTGTGAGGGAATGGGAACCTGTTTAGACGATCGATTTTCCTCGCTTTCCCCGAACAAATACCTGGAGGATCGCATTCGCACCACCGTGATTTCGGAGGATGAGATCAGCGATCAAGCCTCCCCGGAGCTTTACACCATTCGTCGTAAAATGCGAGCGGCATCTGCCAGAGTGCGCGATCAGTTGGATAAATTGATCCATTCCCAAACCGCGCAAAAGGCGTTGCAGGAGCCGATCGTGACGATTCGCGGCGGTCGTTTTGTGGTACCGGTCAAGGCAGAACACCGCTCCGCGATCGCCGGCTTGGTGCATGACACGTCGTCGTCGGGCGCGACCGTATTTATCGAACCGATGGGTGCGGTAGAGGCAAACAACGAAATAAAGGTTTTGGAATCCCAAGAAGCCGCAGAGATCGAGCGTATCGTTCGTGAACTGTCCGCTGATACCGGTTCGTTTGCCGATGCGATCATCGGCGATTATACGGTGCTTGTCGGCATTGACCTAATCTTCGCCAAAGCACGACTCGGCTATCAAATGAAAGCAATCGTGCCAAAGGTGACCGAGGATGGACACAGTGTCTTGCACCGGGCACGCCACCCCTTGATTAATCCCCAAAAAGTGGTGCCGATCGATGTGGAACTCGGCGGTAGTTTTGACACCTTGGTGATTACCGGCCCGAATACCGGTGGCAAAACCGTGACATTGAAAACCATCGGTTTGCTGACCTTAATGACCATGTGCGGGTTGATGGCACCGATGCGTGACGGCAGCCGTTTGTCGGTGTTTCGCACCGTGCTTGCCGATATCGGTGACGAGCAATCGATTGAACAATCGCTGTCAACATTTTCGGCACATATGACCAATTTGATCCGCATTTTAGAGGACGCAGACGAACATAGTCTGGTACTGCTCGATGAGCTTGGTGCCGGTACGGATCCGGTTGAGGGTGCCGCGTTGGCGACTGCTATGATAGAACGTTTGCGCACACAGGGCGCGCGTATCGCGGCTACCACGCATTACGCGGAAATGAAAGCGTATGCCATTCAGACCGAGGGCGTGGAAAACGGCAGCTGTGAGTTCGATGTGGAATCCTTACGCCCGACCTATCGGTTGATGGTGGGTGTGCCCGGACGTTCTAATGCGTTTGCTATTACCGAACGACTGGGCATGGATCCATCGGTGGTACAGCGGGCGCGGTCGCTGGTGTCGGGAGACGATCGTCGTTTGGAAGATGTCGTGGTTGTGCTGGAAGAAAAACGCCTCAGCCTGGAAAAAGAACTGCAGGAAGCAAAGGAAGCGACACGGGCGGCCCAACATGCCAACGAAACAGCAAGGGAACAGTTAGTGGCCTTGCAAGCTCAAAAAGAACAGGAACTGGACCATGCAAAAAATGAGGCGCGCCGCGTGGTAGAGCGTGCGCGCCGCGATGCGGAGGAGCTGATTGCTGAGTTAGATGCTCTGCGTCGGCAGCGGAATTCCGCCGACTTCTTGAAAAAAGCTGTGGCGGCACGTTCACAGCTGCGCAGTAGGCTCAATAAATTAGAGGATGATATCGATCCCGTCACGCAAAAAGCGCACGGTGCGTATCAGTTGCCGCGTCCGCTGGTCGTGGGGGATGAGGTTCTCATTGTGGATATTGATAAATCGGCTGTCGTGACGGCGTTACCCGATGCCGGAGGCAAGGTCGAGGTGCAAGCGGGTATCATCCGTACCCGCGTATCACAGGACAATCTGCGATTAATCGAAACCAAGACCGCGCTCACCCCGAAGCAGGGTAAGGGCGGCGTGTATACGGATGTGTCGCGCTCGACCCGCCGTGCACAAACCGAGCTGGACTTGCGCGGGCAGACCATCGACGAAGCGTTGCTTGAGGTGGATCGATTCTTGGATAATGCGCGGCTCGGCGGGATTGATCGACTGACCATTATTCATGGAAAAGGCACCGGCGCCCTGCGTGCGGCGGTGCACGCGCACTTAAAATCGTGCCCGGGTGTCAAATCGTTCCGGTTAGGATTGTACGGCGAGGGCGAGACCGGTGTGACGATCGTTGAAATGAGGTGACAAACGCGATGTTGCGAATGGTTTTTTGTGATGTGGATGGTACCTTGCTCAAAAAGACCGAAACCACGATTTCTAATGATACACTGCATGTATTACGCCGTTTGCTGGATCGCGGCATCACGGTGGTTATTGCGACAGGCAGACCGTACGGGCAATTAAAGCCTCTGTTCGGCTCGCTGTTTTATCGGTTGGTGTTTTTGTGTATGGACGGTGCGCTAGTGATGCACAAAAACTGCGTGCTGTACAAAAAACCGATGATGAAATGTAAGACCAAAGAGCTTATTGCGCTGTACGGCGGTGCAGCAATTTATGGGCGCGAGCACATCTATTGCATAGGCGATACGCCGGTTGCGGGCAAACGGGTGCATATACCGGAGGAGATTCCCGAGGATTATTTGAAGGTTGAACTGCCCACCGGCAGCGTGTCGGGATTGCACGCGTCGTTCCGCATCGCGTATCAGAACGAGCGCACAACCGAATTGGTTGCCGCGGGTGCGGATAAGGGCGCGGCGGCACGCGCGCTTATGCAAAAATTCGGGGTGTCGCCCGATCAGGCAATCGCATTCGGCGATGGCGAGAACGATATCCCACTGCTGTGCGCGGTGGGTTATCCGTACCGTATGAAGGATTCGCTGTGTGTAGGCTTCGGTGATCTGCCGACGGCCGACAGCGTGGAAAGTGTTTTGCGTGGGCAATTTGGAATATAAAACGGGAGACGATACGATGTTTGGCAATAAATTTGAGCAGGCGAAGGATCTTCACGAAAGAGGGCACAACTGTGCACAATCGGTGGTACTGCCGTTTTGTGAGGAATTGGGCATCGACCCGAAAATCGCCATGCGCGCTATGGAGGGTTTCGGCGCGGGTATGGGCGGTAGAGAACAGACCTGCGGAGCGTTGTCGGGTGCCATTTTTGTGGCAGGACTTAAGCACAGTGACGGTAACCTGTGGGCACCTGCTTCCAAGCAACAAACCTATGCGCTCTGCAAAGTGCTGTGTGAGGAATTTACCGCCGCATGCGGCGGTACGGCTGTGTGCGCCGCGATCAAGGGCGAGGGGTGCGTATCCTGCCAAAGGTGCGTTGAACTCGGTGTTGAGCTTGCGCTGAAAGCGCTCGAACAATAAGCATACAGAAACACAAGTCGCCGTGTGCAAGAAGCACACGGCGACTTGTGTTTGACCGGATTATTTCTTGGTGACGCGTGTGGCAATCACTCGCAGTATCGCGAACAGAGCCACGCCGACGGCGGTAAAAATGGCAACACCGAGCCAATTTAGAGTCGCAAGACCTGTGAAAAACAACTCGCCGCTTGAGGCGTTTTGCAGGGCGGGAGCAATATATACCACGTCGCCGACAGTGGTGATGAGTAACAGCGTATATGCGACCGAAGACAGTACCCAAGAGGGCTTCCCTTCATCGGTACGGCGAACAGTCGCTCGGGAAATGCCCGCGCCGTCCAGCGACAACAAGCGGGACACATACACACTACCAAGCACCAAAATGACGATTTCGGGGATCATGTAGGTCGCGTTATACGACAGTGAGTATACCACAGCCTCTTTGGTGGGAACGGATAAGCCCGCCCATACCGTACAGCCGGAGATTACGTGGCACAGATAGCGCAGGACACCGGATACGATTGCGGCAAGGCCGAGAGCCGCGCCCTGTGGAAGTTTTTTGCGAAACGCACCGCCGAGTCCCAGTGCAAAAAACGCAAGCAGGTAATCGAACAACGCGATCATCACGACGGCCAAAAACGAGGTGGCATACGAAAAATTATCCAGGCCAAGCAGTAATTGGATCAAACTGTAGGTAAAAGCGGTGAACAACCCCCAACGGGTGCCGTGTCGGTAGGCGATGATTAACAGGGGCAACATGCTGAAAGCGGTAATACTGCCGCCATACGGCATATCCACAATTTTGAGAACGCTCAATACTGCGGCAACAGCCAACAGGATTGCACTTTCGGTAAGACGGTAAACGGATGATTTGCGGTCAGACATTTTGAACAACTCCTTTTTTAGACATAATAAAACATCCTATCCGGATAGATGGATAGGATGTCAAAAAAGGCAGATGTTGCGCGCGCTTTAACCGCTGCTCTTCGTAAACATTCCTACGCCGGTATTATCCGGATCAGGTCACAGGGTTAGAAGCGAACTTCCTCTCAGCCGATTGCTCAGCACCCCTTGTTTAACGGTGTGTATTGTAACACGAAAATTTGCAGATGTCAAGCCAGTTTTGCGGCAATGGCATCCAAAAATTCCAAGGAATTGACTTTTTTCTTGTTTTCGAGGGTGGACAGGAGATACAGGTCACCCGTCATAATGCCGTCCTCAATGGTGCCGAGGGTGGCAGCTTCCAGACGGTCCGCGAAGGCGCACAGCTCGGGCAGGTTGTCCAGCTCACCGCGCTTGCGCAGGGCGCCCGACCATGCGAAGATGGTGGCGACCGAGTTGGTGGAGGTTTCCTCGCCTTTGAGATGCTTGTAGTAATGGCGAGTGACCGTGCCGTGTGCCGCCTCATACTCGTACTTGCCGTCGGGCGATACGAGCACGCTGGTCATCATTGCGAGCGAGCCGAACGCGGTCGCGACCATATCGCTCATCACATCGCCGTCGTAGTTCTTGCACGCCCAGATAAAGCCTCCCTTAGAGCGGATGACACGCGCGACCGCATCGTCGATAAGGGTATAGAAATATTCAATGCCGGCGGCTTCAAAAGTTTCTTTGTACTCGGCCTCGTAGATCTCGGCAAAGATATCTTTGAAGCGATGATCGTAGATCTTGGAAATGGTATCCTTGGTGGAAAACCACAGATCCTGCTTTAATGACAGCGCGTAGTTGAAGCAGGCGCGGGCGAAGCTCGCGATCGACTTATCCGTGTTGTGCACGCCCTGGAGGATACCGCTGCCGTCAAAATTATGAATAAGCTTGGTTTCGGTGCGGCCGTCCGGATAGGTGACCAGCAGTTCTGCCTTGGCAGCGCCGTCTACGTACAACTCGGAGTTCTTATACACATCGCCGTATGCGTGACGCGCGAGCACGATGGGTTTTTCCCAGGTGGATACGCTGGGTGCAATACCCTTGACCACAACGGGAGCGCGGAACACGGTGCCGTCCAGCATCGCGCGGAGCGTGCCGTTGGGGCTTTTCCACATTTCCTTGAGTTTATACTCCTCCACGCGCTGGGCGTTGGGAGTGATGGTGGCGCACTTGACGCCGACACCGTATTTTTTGATTGCGTTTGCCGCGTCCACGGTAACCTGATCGTTGGTCTGATCGCGGTACGGCAGACCGAGATCGTAATATTCGCATTTCAGATCAACAAACGGCAGCAGGAGTTTTTCTTTGATCGCCTGCCACAGAATGCGGGTCATTTCGTCGCCGTCCATTTCGACGAGCGGGGTGGTCATTTGGATCTTACTCATGATTATCGTTCCCTTTGTATGAAATTTGATATCATTTTACTTGATTTTTTGAATAATAGCAATGGTTTTTTCGGGTTTTGGCAAAATTTATTGCGTCCGCAACGGTTTTGCTGTATACTGAAACTGAGATTATTGAAGGGAGCGGGGCGCAATGGAGCAGTCGACATATTCGTACTATATAACACCGCAGCAGCGCGAAGCACAGGAACTTAAAAAAAGCAGCACCTTCGTCGCGCTGATGCTCCTGGCGATGATGGCGATACAGGTCGTCCTGACGGTTGCGGTCCGGCTTGGCCTGCTGACCGGATTGGTGCGGTTGGCGGAAACCCATGCGGGGTATATGCTGTTCAATATGATCATATATATTTTGTGCTTGGCTTTACCGGCAGTGGCGGTTGCGCTGATAAGCGGTCGGCGGCAGAATCCGTTTCCGTCGGCACCGGTTAGCGGCGGTATGATGGGTGCCGGTGTGCTTGGCGGCATGGCAGTCGCGGTCGTCGCCAACTTAGCGGCAAGCGGGTTGATGAGCTGGCTTTCCCTGTTCGGTATACCCGAACCCAAAATGCCGGATAATCTGCAACCGACGCTGATAAGCTTGGCGCTGAATATTTTGTCCACCGCGACTCTGCCGGCACTTATTGAAGAAATGATCTTTCGCGGCTACATTCTCGGCGCGTTGCGTGCGCACGGTGACGGACTGGCGGTCGTGCTGTCCGCTACGCTGTTTGGTCTGTTCCACGGGAATGTGCTACAGATTCCGTTTGCCTTTATTTTGGGCTTGGCAATGGGGTATTTAGTCGTCCTAACCGACAGCATTTGGCCGGCGGTGCTCTTACATTTTGTTAACAACCTCATGTCAGTACTGCTCAGCTTTTTTGGAAAATGCTATCCTGACCAACGAATAGTGATCAGCAACGTTACACTTTTGGCAGTGGCGGCGATGGGTGCCGTCGTGCTCACGGTACTCCGCCGTCCCGGCTACTTGAAGCCGATAGGCAACGGGATATCGCTGTTTCGGGTGCTCGAGCGGACGAGAAAGTTGTTATTTTCACCAGCTATGGTGTTGGCTTTCATCGCGATGCTGGCGACACTGTTCTACAGTATAGGAAGTGGTCAGACATGATGGATACAGAGTGGATGAGGCGCGCGTTGGGGTTGGCTTCCGAAGCCGCTGCCGAGGGCGAGGTACCTGTCGGTGCGGTGATTGTAAAAGGAGATCAGCTGATCTCGACGGGACGCAATCGGCGCGAGCTAGGAAAAAACGCGCTTGCGCATGCGGAGATCGAGGCGATAGATGGTGCTTGCCGAGTGCTTGGCGGTTGGCGGCTTTCGGGTTGTACGCTGTACGTGACATTGGAACCTTGCCCAATGTGCGCGGGTGCGATCATTAATGCGCGTTTGGACCGTGTGGTGTACGGCACTGCCGACCCAAAGGCGGGTTCTTGCGGGTCTCTGACGAATTTATTTGAATTGCCGTACAATCACCAACCGGAGCTTACAGGCGGTGTGTTGCAGGAAGAGTGTGCGGCACTATTGCAAGACTTTTTCAGAGGGTTACGGTCAAAGCGTTGACAAATTTCGAGGGTTTTCCTATAATAGGGGTATCACAAGGGGAGGTTACGCGTATGAAAAAGTTTTTGCAGGAATTTAAAGAGTTTATTTCGAAGGGCAACGTTATTGACATGGCGGTTGCGGTCATCATCGGCAATGCGTTCAAAGCGATCATCACGGCACTCGTTGACAATGTGATCATGCCGCTTATCAGCTTGGCGGTGGGTGGACTCAACTTCACCGAGTGGAAATGGGTGCTGACCCCCGCCGTCACCAAACTGGTGGATGGTGTGGAAACGGTGGAGACGCCGGAAGTGGCGGTCACCTACGGTGTGCTGTTGCAGGCGGTGATCGATTTTCTGATCGTTGCATTCTGTATCTTCGTGGCATTGAAGATTCTACTCGCGGTGCAGACGAAAACCAAAGAGTTGCTCGTTAAGAAAGCGGAAGAGGAAGTCGCTGTCGAGGAGGCAGCCGCTCCCGCGGAAACCGAGATGGACGTTCTCAAAGACATCCGCGAATTGCTCAAAAAAGAAGAAGCGAACGTGTAAATGAAAAAGCAGCCGTCCGTGGGGCGGCTGTTTTTGTGCTTTGAGGGACATACTATTGTCAGGAGGTGACAGTATGTCCGACAAGAAAAAAGATCTCGAAACACCGTTTATGATGCCGATCGGCGGCTCGCCCGAAACGGCGGAGGAGATGGTCAACAAATACGGTACGTATGAAATTCAGCCGACTGCCGACAGTGATCACGAGTTTCCTGCCATCGCACAAGGGTTGCCGAAGAATTTTGATGAACCCATCGACAAACCGCGTATAAAGAAGATACGCGAAGGGAATGTTAACGACAAAGAAATTCTCTAACGAGGTGTCCGTATGGATTGGTGGATGGTCGTCAAGGCGTTCGTGGTGGGGGGTCTTATCTGCGTGGTAGGACAGCTGCTTATTGATCTGACAAAGCTGACCCCCGCGCGTATTTTGGTGTTGTTTGTCACGTTGGGCGTGGCGTTGACCGCGATCGGCGTGTACGAGCCACTTATCGATTTTGCCGGTGCGGGGGCAAGCGTGCCGCTAACCGGCTTTGGGTATTCGCTGGCCAAGGGTGTGCAAGAGGGCATCGCCGAGAAAGGCTGGCTCGGGATATTCACCGGCGGACTCACCGGCACGGCGGGTGGTATTGCCTTTGCGGTAACGTTGGCATTCCTGTGTGGACTATTTTTTAAATCGAAAGATAAGTCGTAAAAAACGTGCTACCGAATGGTAGCACGTTTTTGCATCGTTTAATGTTAAGTTGGTGTTAAAATTAACAAAAATATATATTGCGGTGAAAATATATTGCATGATATAATCAAAATTAGGTAATGTATACCAATCTAATTGCCTGAAAGCAACAGATGTCAAAACTCGCTTTCGATTTTCTCTTCGTGTGCTTGCAGCTACTGTTTTGCTGGCATTTTTCATCTGTCAGATCCCTGTGGGGGCGATACAGGTTGAACCGGCGATGGAGGAAAGTGAAGTGTCAATCGAGACAACAGTCGAAGTGACTGTTGTCGGTGAAGAGGCGGATAAACGTGAAGAAACAGTCAAGCATTTTCGTATGAGCGGCGGTAGTTATCGGGACACAGGGGACGGTTCAGCGCGGGACACAGGGGACGGTTCTGTGTGTTGACAAGTTGGCAGGTTTATGGTAGGGGACACATGATTTTCAAGGGTGAGAATTATGCCGAGACAGGCCCGCAGAAAAAGTGAAAGCGGAATATACCATATAATGCTCCGCGGAATTAATCAGCAACAAATTTTTGGAGATCGTGAAGACTTTGAAAAATTTTTGCAAATATTAAAAGACTGTAAGGCGGTAAGCGAATATAAATTGTTCGCTTACTGCCTTATGGGTAATCATATTCATTTGCTTGTTCAAGAAGGAAAGGAACCGATTGAGCAAGTAATGAAAAGACTTACTACCCGATTCGTTTACTGGTATAATATTAAATACCAACGAGTCGGGCATTTGTTTCAAGACCGATTTAAGAGTGAACCTGTTGAAAATGATTCCTATTTTTAGACGGTTATTCGTTATATACATCAAAATCCCGTTAAGGCGGGGTTGTGTAAAAATTTATCTGATTATAAGTTTAGTAGTTATAGTAGTTTTTTCGATAATTCTAATTTGGTTGATAAAGACTTCGTTTTGAATATAATTCCAATCAAACTATTTGCAGAATTTAATGCCAAAATTACCAATGATAAGTGTTTGGAGATTGAAGAAAAACCTATTATTAGGGTTACGGATGAACAAGCACAAAAAATTATTTATAGATATTCAAAATGTAAATCGGTTGCAGATTTTCAAAAGCTTAATATCGTACAACGAGATAAGTGCTTAATTAATTTTCGTGAAAACGGTTTATCAATACGACAAATAAGCAGGCTGACGGGTGTTAGTTTTGGAATTGTAAGAAAATTCTATTAACACATAGAACCGTCCCTTGTGTTCCCTAGCGAGCCTCCTTGTGAGTATTCTAGTGTTACAATAGCATATTGTTGTTTCAATTTCAATATCGCGCAACGCATAGGGCACGCTATTGCAGATTTGGTCTTTTTATGGTATGCTTGTTTCAAAGAGGTGAGCGGTATGAAAGTTTGCGAGAAATGCGGTGCGCTGAATTCTGACAATCGGTTCTTTTGCGTGGACTGTCACGAGAAATTGGGCGATGCTGTGTCCGAGCGGGAGCAAGGCGACATTGAGCAAGGCCTTGATACTGTACTTGAAAATTTATACAACAACAACGACCCGTTACATGTCAGTTGGTTTGATAAGGTTATGGGGATCCTTTCGCTGGTCGGTGCGGTGGCAAGCCTTGTGTTGTTGGTTGTTGGGTTGGTTACCCAGCGGGATTTTACGGTTTTATGGGTCGCGGTCTTTTTCTTTGCTTTGACGGCGGTAGAGGCGCTTGTGCCGAAATTTATGTGGAGTCTTGAACAGCTTCGGTTGAGTTTTCATATCAGCAATTTCGAGGATACCGAACCAAGTATGTTTTATAAAACGTCCCGCAAGATTTGTATCGTGATCGGTGCGGGTGTAGGTGTTGCGGCGCTGCTGATCGCGGCGTTGGATTTACGAGTATTTTAACACAGCAGA
>JAFYPN010000099.1 GCA_017547465.1 Clostridia bacterium
CCCCTCCGTCTTTTGCCTACGGCAAAATCCACCTCCCCTGACAAGGGGAGGCTTTTCTCATGCGAAAGCTTTTTATCTTTCCCCAGTAGAACCGGGGGTTTATTTTCACGCCTAAAGGCACCAATAAAGTGAAAGCACCGAGCAGTACTCGGTGCTTTTTTAATCGGTTTCGTTACAGCCGGGGCGGTTCATCAGTGCCGCCACCGCCTGTTCGGGCGGATAGTTTTCATAGCAAATACGATAGCAGGTCTCGGCGATCGGCATTTCTACCTCCCTCTTATTCGCCAGATGATACGCCGTGCGGGCAACCAGATATCCTTCCACCGTGCCGACGCGTTTTACCGCTTCTTCCGGTGACAAACCACCGCCAATCAGCATGCCGGCGCGACGGTTACGGGAATGCATACTGCCGCACGTCACGATAAGATCTCCCATACCGGACAAGCCGAAGAAGGTAGCGGGATCGGCACCCATTTTGACGCCCAAACGCGCGATTTCTGCCAAGCCGCGGGTCATCAGTGCCGCTTTGGTGTTATCGCCCATCCCCAATCCGTCGCAAATGCCGGCAGCAAGGGCAATGACGTTTTTCAAAGCTCCGCCGAGCTCAACACCAACCACATCTTCACTTGTATAAATACGGAAGGTAGGATTCATCAACAGTGTCTGCACCTTTTCCGCCGCGGCGGCATCCCGTGACGCGCTGACAACGACGGTGGGGATCCCTCTGCCGACCTCCTCTGCATGCGACGGACCGGACAGTGCGACTGCCGATATACCCGGCAGTGCTTCTTCTATCACCTCAGTAAAACGACGGTAGGTGCCTTCCTCAATGCCTTTACCGGCATTGGCGACCACTGCCCCCGCTTTCAGGTGCGGACGCAATAGTGTGGCGGTAGAGGCAATGGCAAAGGACGGAACCGCCAGAATGACTAAATCGGCATCGGCGGCTTGACTGATATCACAGGTTAAGTGAATAGACGGCTCGACCGGAATGTCGGGCAAGAGCTTTCGGTGTTGACCGTGGCGTCGGATTGACGCAATCTCGTCCTCAAACGGCGACCACAAGGTAACGGTGTGCCCGTGGCGGTTTGCCATCACGGCAAGCGCGGTCCCCCAACCGCCGGAGCCCAAAATCGAAACATTTGCCATACTCATTTCCTCCCGAGCTTGCTCTCTGTGCCGGCGATGATACGCTTGATGTTATCACTATGTTTCACAATGGCAATCGCGGTAATGCACGCCATCGCTGCCGTACAGAAGATCACTGTTTCCCACAGCTGTTGGTACCAATAGGTGCGCAACAAATAGGTCGCGATCGGCAGGCTGATGCCGGCCACGATAGAGCCCAAGGATACCATACGCGAAATGAGCACCACGATTGCGAACACGGATAAGCCAACCACCGCGGTACGCCAATCCAAAATTAAGGTCATACCAAGAATAGTCATAACCCCTTTGCCACCGCGGAACCCGAAGAATACCGGGTAAATATGACCGAGGACACAGCAAAGTCCTGCCAAGTATGAGCCTATGAGCGCCAGGTGCTCCGGGTTGTATGCAAGTAGGATTGGTTCCGTGGCAGGTGCAAACTGCAATGTGGGCATTGACACCGAACGCATCAATACACTGCCGAGATACACCGATACCATGCTCTTAACCAGATCACCGATAAAGGTGAGCAGTGCGGGCAGCTTGCCCTGCGAGCGTAACACGTTGGTTGCACCCGCGTTACCGCTGCCGAACGAGCGAATATCCTTGCCGGAAAAGAGCTTCGTAATAATAATCGCGAAGCTGATACTGCCGAGCAGGTAGGCGATACCCGCCGTCAGCACCAGTGCGAGCCAGCTGTTTTGTAAAAATGCTGCCATTGCCTTCCTCCTACTTACCGCTGTTGTCACCGCGTTCTCGAATGATAAAGCGAATGGGCGTACCTTCCAGACCAAAGGTTTCCCGCAACTGGTTCTCCAAATACCGCTGATAGGAAAAATGGAACAGATCCGCGCGGTTGACAAAAAACACAAACGTGGGCGGACGCGTAGACGGCTGGGTCATATAATAGATCTTCAGCCTGCGCCCCCTGTCCGTGGGTGGCTGTACGCGGGCGGTCGCCTGCGCGAGCACGTCGTTGAGCATACCGGTCGAAATACGCGTAGCGTTTTGCTCGTTCACATAGGCGATCAATTCCAAAAGCCGATCCAGACGCTGACCGGTCTTGGCAGAGATAAACACGAACGGGGCATACGCCATAAAGCTGAAATCGTTCTCCAGTTTTTTACGGGTGAGTGCCATGGTGCGATCGTTTTTCTCGACCGCATCCCACTTGTTGACAGCAATAATGCACGCCTTCCCCTTTTCGTGAGCGATACCCGCCACCTTGCTGTCCTGCTCGGTAAAGCCCTCCACGCCGTCGATCAAAATAACGCAAACATCGGCACGTTCTACCGCCATTTCGGCACGCAAAATGCTGTATTTTTCGATGGCATCGTCCACACGGCTGCGGCGGCGCAGACCAGCGGTATCGATCAGCAAAAATTTACCTTGCTTGGTATCGATCTCGGTGTCAATCGCATCACGCGTGGTGCCCGCAATATCCGATACGATACTGCGTTCCTCGCCCGCCAGTGCATTAATCAGCGAGGATTTCCCCGCGTTGGGCTTGCCGATGACGGCAACCTTGATACGGTCATCCTCCTCATCCTGTTCAATCGCCGGCGGCAGATATTCGAACACAGCGTCCAACAAATCTCCGGTGCCGGAGCCGTGAATCGAGGACACGGCGATAGGATCGCCGAGTCCTAAATTGTAAAATTCATAAAACTCCGCAGGCAGGGTGCCGATACGGTCACATTTGTTAACACACAGCACCACCGGTTTGCCGCTTTTTTGCAGCATAACCGCAACGTCCGCGTCGTTTGCAGTAACACCTGCTTGCAGATCCGTCACGAGTATAATGACATCCGCCTGCTCAATGGCAAGCTGTGCCTGACGGCGCATCTGGGACAGAATGACATCATCGGAATGCGGTTCAATACCGCCGGTATCCGCAAGCATAAAGCTTCTGCCGCGCCAGTCGCACGAGGCAAAAATGCGGTCGCGCGTCACGCCCGGCGTGTCCTTGACGATGGACAGCCGTTGGCCGATCAATTTATTAAATAATGTGGATTTGCCGACATTGGGACGGCCGACAACCGCCACGATCGGTTTTGCCATAGAGTTCACCTCATCAGTGCTTCAAATAATGCGTCACCATCGGTCGGAATCACTTCAACCTTGACGCCCAGATCGGCTGCAAGCTGTTCAGGGGTAACGTCGTCCAAGAAACGGTCACCCTCGTGACGCAGCATACAATCGGGGATCACCACTCGCTCGCACGGGATCCCTTGTAGCTGACGGCGCAGATCGCCGCCGGTGACAAGACCCGCCACGGTAATGGTTTCACCAAAAAAGTCATTGTTAATCGCGAT
This sequence comes from Clostridia bacterium, assembly GCA_017547465.1. GTDB lineage: Bacteria > Bacillota > Clostridia > Oscillospirales > Acutalibacteraceae > RGIG3009. The sequence continues at coordinate 3,465 of JAFYPN010000099.1, forward strand.
GACACGCGCGTGTATATTATCAATTTCGGCAGATGCCGTGTTAACCAGTTCGGTCAACATCGGGGCCGCCGCGACACCGGTAGCAAGCACCGTATGGGTTCCCGCGGCACGTTTTGCCTCGCAGCATTTCAGCGCATCCGCAAACCGAGCGCGCAACAGGGCGACCAAGCCGACACCGTTTTCAAGCTGGGACATCTCCCCGTAGAAATCCTCGTTGGGAAGGGGGCGGTTCGCTTGAACATACCATTCATCAGCAGGATAGATCAGGCGGTTGCCGGTTTTCTCAACCTGCGCATCGCCAAAGCGCACCACCATATCAATAATATCACCACTTTCCTGCTCGGTAAAGAGGCGAAGCGGCGTGAGACCCTCGCGGTATTTGGTAAGACCCACCGGCACGACCGCCACACTCTCCACGGCGGGTGCGAGTACCGCTAAGTCCCGCATACTGCGGAGCAGTTCTTCCCCATCGTTCCATTCGGGGCAGATGACCAGCTGGCACTCCATATGGATACCGGCATCCGCAAAACGGCGGAGCAGAGACAGCGTATCACCCGCAAAGCGGTTGTTCATCATCCGAGAGCGTAGCTCCGGGTTGGTCGTATGCACCGAAATGTTGATCGGGCTAATATGCATGGTTAAGATGCGCTCAATTTCATGTTCCGACAGATTGGTCAGCGTGATGTAGTTGCCGAACAGAAAGGACAGGCGGCTGTCGTCATCCTTAAAGTACAGCGTCTCACGCATACCGGGCGGCATTTGATCAATAAAGCAAAATATACATTTATTACGACAGGTATGCTGCCGATCCATAAGGTAGGTTTCAAACTCAAGGCCGATATCATCGTCCTCCGATTTGCCGATCCGAACAGTGCGTCTCTTGCCTGCCGCCGTCTGCAAAATCAGCGTTAGCCGCGGTTCAAACAGATAAAAGCGATAATCCAGCACATCCGCGATCTCACGGCCGTTGATGGAGATAAGGGTATCCCCTGCCGCAATCTTTTTCTTTGCCGCGATGCTGTTTTTCTGCACGCTTGCGATCACCACTGCCAACGCTGTTCCCTCCCTTACACGATAGTCCATTCACAAAACAAAGGGCGTAACCCTACCGGGTCACGCCCTTTATTCTTGCCTTAATGTGGGGCATTTACAACCGGTGGGGCTTACTCCTCAACCTTGACGATCTGTCTGCCGTTGTAATAGCCGCAAGCTCCGCAAAGACGGTGCGGGCGTTTGTACTCGCCACACTGCGGGCACTTTACCAGTTCGGGAGCCGTAGTCTTCCAAACATTATTCCGTCTCGTATCGCGACGAGCCTTCGAACTTTTTCTCTTCGGTACCGCCATCGTCAGCACCTCCTAATCACAAAAGTTAATCCAGCAACTGCTGTAACGCTGCAAGACGAGGATCCACCGTTCTCTGCACACAACCACAAGGACCCTCGTTTTGGTCCTTGCCGCAGGTCGGACACAAGCCGCGGCAATCCTCCTTGCACAGCCTCTTCGACGGCTGATCCAGGATCAGATCCTCTTCCACCAATGCATCCAGCGGAAGCTGATAATTGTCGATAAGAACAAAGCTATCGTTGTCCTCGTGATTGAGGGAAACCACAAGAATATGCTCCATCGACAGGTGTTCCTCTTGGCTGATGTCACACGCGCAGCGATCGCAAAGTCCGTCATAGCGGTATGCAACATCCGCTTTCAGTGTTACGACACCCGCCGTATGCCGGATCTCACCCTTGACCTTTACCGGTAGTTTGAACGGATACAGACCGTTCCACTCCAAAGCGGAAAAGTCCAAGGCACAATCAATCGGCAGACTGGCCTGTTCCCCCATAAACAGGGACTGTAACTGAAGAAGCATACTTCACCTCAATTGTCACGCAAAATATTATATCGGGACAACCCTGATTTGTCAATATCTTTTTTGCGATTTTTTCGTTAGATGTCCGCCTCCCGTTTTTAAAAGGCGGGGCGCTCTGCACTATACAGAGAGAAAGCGCCGTTTCCGGCGCTTATGCTTAGATCTCAGTAGCAAACTCCGCGATGTCCTCCGGAATTTCGCTAGGATCTGCCGAAACAGACAGAACCACATTGGTGTTCGCTTTGTCGCTGAGAGCTTTCAGTTTCTCAACAAAGCCAAGCAGACCATCAATGTCACCGCCGATCTTTAAGGTAGAATCTACGAAAATATCGGTGATGTCGTAGTTGCCGGCACACATGCCGGCGATCAGACCGTAAAAACTGTCAAATCCGCGGATCGCATACTCATCAGCCGCTACCAAGCGAACGCTGTGCTTGAGGCTGTAGGTCAAGGTGTTGTCTTTTTCAATAAAAACAACGTTTCCTTTGGACTGCGACATCGCTTCGTTGCACATGTCGATCAGCCGTTTGGTTTTGCCGGAACCTTTTTTTCCGAGGATTAAAGTGATCATTAGAATTCCTCCCAGTATATATTAACCGCTCACGCGGTCACTGCCAATACTTATCCGAGTCGCTTCTCCAGGGCTACCTTTTGATCTTCGTAGCCCGGCTTGCCAAGGAGTGCAAACATGTTTTTCTTGTATTCCTCCACACCCGGCTGGTTGAACGGGTTGACACCCAGCATGTAACCGGATATCGCACACGCTTTCTCGAAGAAATACACCAGATAGCCGAGCTCCTCCTCGCATACACAGGGCACGTGGATCACCATGTTCGGCGTGCCACCGTCGGTGTGCGCCAAGATGGTGCCCTCAAACGCCTTTTGATTGATCTCAGCCATCGTGCGGCCGGCGAGGAAGTTGAGACCATCCACATTCTCGGCATCTTCCTTAATGGTTACGTGGACAGGCGATTCATCGATGAGAACTACGGTTTCCGCCAAAATATTGGAACCGTCCTGCACGAACTGCCCGAGTGAATGCAGATCGGTGGAGAAAATAACAGATGCCGGGAACAAGCCCTTGCCGTCCTTGCCCTCACTCTCGCCGTACAGCTGTTTCCACCACTCGGACATCATGGCAAAGCGGGGTTCGTAGCTGACCATGAGTTCTACCGCACGGCCTTTGCGCAACAACACATTGCGCATGGCGGCGTATTTGTAGCAATCGTTTTTGTTAAGATCGGTCTCACACAAGGCGGCTTGCGCCTTGGCGGCACCCGCCATCAGTGCGGCAATGTCGCATCCGGCAACCGCAATCGGCAGTAGACCGACAGCCGTAAGCACCGAGAAACGACCGCCCACATCATCCGGCACAACGAAGGTCTCATACCCTTCACGGTCGGCAAGACCTTTCAGCGTGCCCTTTTCCTTATCGGTGGTAACGTAGATGCGGCGGCGGGCCTCCTCCACACCGACGGTGCTCTCCAAATACTCACGGAACACACGGAACGCGATTGCCGGTTCGGTGGTGGTGCCGGACTTGGAGATGACATTGACCGACACGCGGCGACCCTCACACAAGCTGAGCAACTCCGACAACTCCGAAGCGCTGATACTCTTACCGGCAAAATACACATCCGGGGTATTTTTCTTTAAATTGTTATACAAGGGAGATTTCAGAAATTCGATCACCGCACGGGCACCAAGGTACGAGCCACCGATGCCGATGACGATAAACACATCGGTATCCTGTTTGATGCGCTCGGCCGCCGCCTGAATGCGGGCGAATTCTTCCTTATCATAATCGGTGGGCAGTGTCAGCCAACCGAGAAAATCGTTGCCGAGACCGCTCCCTGCGTGAAGCATCTCGTGGGCCACCGTGACCTGTGCCTGCATCGCCTGCAGCTCGTGGTCGCGTACAAAATCGGTAAGATAACGGGTTTCCAGGGTAACTGCCATACTAAGATGCCTCCATCCTTCTTTGTTGCCTTTATTGTACAATATATCCGTTCCGATTGCAACCGAAAACAGAGAAATTTTTATGAATTTTTTACAAAGAAACACCGACCGGATGCCCGGCCGGTGTTGAAATTAGGTAGATAATGCCGTTATCAGTCGCAACAAGCAAAATCCGAAACCGAGTTTGGGCACCTCTTCGGCTGCGCGAACCGGATACTCTGCCACCGTTTCACCGTCGCGCGTGACGGTGACGGTACCCACGATCTGCCCCTTTGCAACCGGTGCTTCCACATCCTCATCGAGCGTGACAGTACAGGTCAGACCTTTTTCCTCCCCTTTCTTCACCAACAGCGGATCGAGGTCAGCGACCTCTACGGCAGCCGTCTGTGCCGTACCGCGCAGGACCGGGATGGGGGTCAAGGTATCGGGATCGACCTGTGGGGTGTACAGGCTGTAGTTGGCAAATCCGTGGTCCAACAATTTACGCGCACCGCCGAAACGCTCGTCGGTGGTACTGCAGCCCAAAATGACCGCCACAAATCCCAGTCCGTTCCGCTCCGCCGTAGCAGACAGGTTGTGCCCCGCGGTTGAGGTCGTACCGGTCTTGAGACCGGTCGCGCCCTGATAGAAGCGAATCAGCTTGTTGGTATTGACAAGCTGTGATTCGCCGTTTCGCAGGGTATCCATCCAGATGGTGGTGTAATTCTTGATGAGCGGGTGCTTCATCAGTTCACGGGACATAAGCGCCACATCGTAAGCACAGGAATACGCGGTGTCATCCAGACCGCTGCAATCCTTGAACAAGGTATCCTGCATACCGAGCTCGGCGGCACGGGTATTCATGCGTTGGACAAACTCCTCGATCGAACCCGCGACGTGCTCAGCAAGTGCTGCACACGCGTCGTTGGCCGACACCACTGCCGCGGCTTTGACCAGATCGTGCACGGTCATGATCTCGCCCGGCTCCAGCCAGATCTGTGAACCGCCCATAGACGCCGCTTCCGACGAACAGGTAACGGCATCCTGCAGATCGATTAACCCATTGTCCAACGCTTCCATGACCAGCAACAGCGTCATGATCTTGGTAACCGAGGCAATGGGCAGTTTTTCGTGCGTATTCTTTTCAAACAACACACGCCCCGAGGATAGTTCCATCAAAACGGCAGATTTGCCGCCCACCTCCAGTGCCGTTCCCGCACCCGTTGACACCACTTCACTCAAGGATTTTGGGGCTTCCAGTGACATCAATTCTCGGGCGGTTTCGCCGGATTCCGTATCGATAATAACGGTTTTTGCCGTGACCGGCACGGTAAGTAACAGCGCGGCACAAACCGCCACGGCAAGTGTGCGAATAAACTTCATGCTATCTCCTCCCCTTAGTATCCATATATACAGAAGGAGGCGATACAATATGCAAAAAAAGAACGGTCGAAACTGTTCGACCGTTCTGCGACAACTTTATTTGCGGGAAGCGAGGAGATTTTTGATCTTCTCGTGCGAATCGACGATGCGGGTAACCGACACGTCGTGATTGAGCGAGGCGATAAAGTACGCGATGTACTTGGACACATCGACTTCGCAGAACCACTCGCGCTTTTTGAGTTCGTCCGTGCGGTAGGTCAGGTTGGTACCGAGCACGCCGGAGATAATCCCGTCCTCGTACGCCTTGTCAAATTTGTCCAGACCGTTGGTGAAGATCGCATAGGTAGCATATGCAAAGATGCGACCCGCCTTACGTTTTTTCAGTTCGTACGCAATATCCAGCATCGATTCACCGGAGGAGATGATATCGTCAGCGATGAAGATATCCTTGCCCTCCACCGAGTCACCGAGATACTCGTGTGCGACGATGGGGTTGCGGCCGTTGACGACATGTGCGTAATCGCGACGCTTGTAGAACATACCGAGGTCCACGCCCAGCGTAGACGCATAATACATATTGCGGTTTAAAGCGCCCTCATCCGGACTGACGATCATCATATGCTCGCGATCCGGAACGAGATCGGGATAGCGACGGAACATCGATTTGAGCACCTGATAAGAGGGGATAACGTTGTCAAAGCCCATCAGTGGGACAGCGTTCTGTACACGGGCGTCGTGTGCGTCAAAGGTGATGATGTTGGTAACGCCCATCCGCTCAAGTTCTTGAAGCGCGCACGCGCAGTCCAACGACTCGCGGTAATTGCGGCGATGTTGACGACCGCCGAACAGGATCGGCATAATCACGTTGATACGGTGCGCTTTACCGCCCGCCGCCTGAATAATACGTTTGAGATCCTGAAAATGATCGTCAGGCGACATGCAATTTTCCTGACCAAAGATACGGTATTTCACATTATAATTCCCGACATCGACCAAAATGAACAGGTCGTCGCCACGGATGCTGGATTTAATAAGTCCCTTACCGTCGCCGGAGGAAAAACGCGGACATTCGGCCGGAATCAGAAAAGAATCCTGCGGAACGCCTGCCTTGGCCGCCCAATCGGTAAGATAATAGTTGATCTTCGCAGCCAGTTCTTCCGTACCCGGCTGAGCAATGATGCTGAGCGGTGCGACTTGGTTCGGTGCAGAGAAAATCGTTTCACTGGTCAATTTTTCTACCATATTTGCTATCCCCTCGTTTTCATGTACTATACATTGTATTTTTATATTACCATACTCTTCGACAAATGAAAACAAAAACTTTTAAAATTGACGAAGATTTTTTTAAGGGTTTTTTCGGATATACTATGGACAATGCACAAAAGAATCGGTAGAATAAGCAAAAAGGAGTGTTGTTATGAGTCTGCCCACCGACAATGTCATAGTTGACGAAGATCGCCGTGAGCGCGCACTGCTGGTATCGGTGGATACCGGTGAGTTTGACACAGAGCTTTCTCTGGATGAGTTGGAAGAGCTTGCCGACACCGCCGGCGCGGATGTGCTCGGCAGACTTGTACAAAAACGCGAATCACCGGATAAGGCGACCTGTCTGGGGCAGGGGCGGCTCCAAGAGCTCGCCTTGCTCGTTGAGAACAACGAAGCGGATCTTGTTATCTTTGACCGCGAGCTAACCGCAACACAGCAACGCAATGTAGAGGATGCCCTGCCCTGTCGCGTGGTGGATCGCACCATGCTGATCCTGGATATTTTTGCAGGACGTGCCCGCTCGGCAGAAGGACGATTACAGGTAGAGCTCGCACAGCTACAGTATCTGTTGCCGCGCTTAGCGGGCCAAGGTGTCGCCCTGTCCCGACTGGGCGGCGGTATTGGTACCAGAGGCCCCGGTGAAACGAAATTAGAGAGTGATCGGCGGCATATCCGTCGGCGTATTCAGGCACTCAGAAATCAACTGCAAGCGGTCGAACAACAGCGCATCCTGCGGCGCGACCGCCGACGCAAGGACAATATACAAACGGTGGCGATCGTCGGATACACCAACGCGGGAAAATCCACCCTGATGAACCGC
>JAFYPN010000100.1 GCA_017547465.1 Clostridia bacterium
CGACGAACTACGTTCGTCGGCTGCCTTTGTCATGTTTATTTTTGTAATAACAAGTCGATGGCTTCTTTGTATCCGTCAAAACCTTTGCCACTAATAGTGGCAATACACGCCTCCCGCACATACGAAATCTGGCGAAAGTCCTCGCGCGCACTGACGTCCGAAAGATGCACCTCGACCGCCGGCAACGCAATCGCCTTAAGTGCATCCAATAGTGCGACACTCGTATGCGTGTACGCGGCGGGGTTCAGAACGATGCCATCCGCTTCTTCAAAATACGCGTTTTGGATCGCGGTAACCAGCTCACCTTCGTGGTTGGATTGTACGAAGATGGGCTCGACACCTTTTTCGGCGCAGTATGCCGTCAATTCATTCACCAGATCCTCATAGGTGTGTCTGCCATAGATGTCCGGCTCGCGGATGCCGAGCATGTTCAAGTTCGGTCCGTTTACGATGTATAGCTTCATTGTCCAATCGCCTCCTGTATGCGCCGACAGGTTTCCTCCGGCGTGCCTGTAACAGTCACCGTGACATCCGAGACCTCACGGTACAACGGTAGCCGCTTCCTGTATAGTTCTTCCAATGCTTCGCGGTTTTTCGACAGAGGTCTACCGTTTGTGGCAAGTGCATCGAGCTCCCGCTCTAAAAACACCACCACACCATTTTGGCGCAAAGCATCTCGGTTTTCCTCCGTCAAGATCGCACCGCCACCCGTCGCTATTACCTTGCCGGCAAATTTACCAAGCTCCTGCACCGCCGCCGCTTCCAAACGGCGGAACGCGGCCTCGCCCTGCTCGGCGAAAATATCAGGAATGGGTTTTCCCACCGTTTGTTCTACCGCCGAATCGGTATCCACCGCTTGCTTGCCAAGCTTTTGGGCAAGCAAGCGCGCCTGTGTGCTCTTGCCGCAACCGGGCATTCCCACCAGCACGATGTTACGAAACTCCCGTTCTAACCCGCACAACCCGTTTTCAATCAGCCCTTTGTCCAAAGGCTTTTCAAAAAAGATCTCGGCAGCACGGTGTGCTTGTGCCACCAACATCGCCAATCCGTTTGCGGTTTTGAGCCCCCGTCGTTCAGCGTCCAGCAGCAACCGTGTGCGCAACGGATTGTAGACAATATCCACCACTGCCTCGCAGTTCGGGAAAGCTCCAAGCGATACGGGTGCCGCCGCCGTTTCGGGATACATCCCAACCGGAGTGGTGTTGATGATGATCTGGGAATCGCAATGCCGATGGAGGTTACGGTAGTTGTTCTCGCCCGAACGGGAAACGACCACCACACTTTTTGCGTGTTGATCCTTCAACACACAGCACACCGTCGCCGAAGCCCCTCCACTGCCGAGCACCAACACCTTTTTGCCGACAACCGAAATGCCTGCCCGCTCGAGCATATACGAAAACCCGTAATAATCCGTATTATAACCGCGCACCATATCACCATCAAACCGAATGGTGTTCACACTGCCGATACGCTTTGCCACCTCGTCCAGCTCGGTACAAAACGGGATCACCGTTTTTTTATACGGAATCGTAATGTTCATCGCCGCCACCGGCGGATTGGCGAAAAACGCGTTTAGCTCATCCTCCGATTTTTCAATCAGGTCATACGCGTAGTCCCCGAAAAACGCATGAATCTGCGGCGACAGGCTGTGTGACAGCGTTTTTCCCAGTAAGCCGTACCGCTTCATCATACGATCTCGGTATAGCTGCCGAGATAGCGGAATTTTTCCGATTCTGCTTGCAGCTGGCACAACAAGTCGGTGAACGCCTTGGAATACACCGACACGTCAATGTCAAAATAGAACATAAACTCGAAATCCTTACCGGGAATCGGACGGCTTTCCAGCTTGATGAGGTTGACACCCAAGGAATAGAATTTTGCAATCACCGTATACAACGAGCCCGGCTTGTGCGGCAATGTCAGCATCAAGCTTGTGCGGTGCGCGCCCGGATACACCTCCAGATTTTTGGAAATACAGATAAAACGGGTGTAATTGTTCTCCACGTTTGAAACGGCGGTCTCGATCACATCCAGACCGTACAGCGTGGCGCACGAATCAGACGATATCGCCGCGACATCTGCACGGTCGCTCTCCGCTACCGCTTTTGCCGCCATTGCGGTATTCTCGCACACGTGCACCTTGACATTCTTCAGTTTCTGCAAAAACGCACTACATTGCTGAATTGCCTGCTCGTGAGAATAAATCTCGCGAATATCGTCCAGTTTTTGACCTTTTTTTGCGAGCAGCACGTGCGGAATGTGCACACGGGTACTGCGCGCGATGTGGAAGTTATAGCGCAACATCAGATCGTAGATCTGGTTAACCGAACCGGCGGTGCTGTTTTCGAGCGGCAAGATACCGTATCGGCAGAGTCCCTTATCCACCGCCTGGAACACACCTTCAAAGGTGTTCATATACATAATGCTCGGCGCGCCAAACAGCTTTTCGCAAGCAAGCTGTGAATAGGCCCCCTCCACGCCCTGGCACGCGACGATCGCGCGCTCGGGGAACACCTGCTCAGTGGTGGAGATCGCCTCTTGGATGTTGTCAGTCAGCGTGCTATCCAGCCCCAACAGATGGTTCTGGTGTGAACGGCTAAGGCTCAAGATCAGGTGGTACAAAATCCGTGTTTGCGACTCCATATCCGGTCCTGCCAGCTCGGACACTTTTTCGAGCAGCATCCGTTCACGCTGTGGGTCCAGCACGGGCTTGCCCGTCTCCTTTTTGAATGCCGCAACCTCTGCCGCAACACCCATCCGCTTGACGAACAACGCAACGAGGTCTTTGTCAATGCTGTCAATTTCGTTACGTAATCCCTGAATGTCCATCTCAAAAACTCCTTATACGAGATAATCTGCCAATGCAATGGCGAGTGCCGCTTCCACGCACGGCACGGCGCGCGGTACGATACACGGATCGTGCCGACCTTTTATCTGCTGTGTATACCCTGTTTTACTGCTCAGTTCCACGGTTTCCTGCTCTTTGGCGATGGACGGTGTCGGTTTAATCGCTACACGGAGCACAAGCGGCATACCGGTGGAAATACCGCCCAGAATACCCCCGTGACGGTTGGTATGCGTCTTCACCGTATCGCCGGCATAATAATACGCATCGTTGTTTTCCGAACCGGTAAGCTCCGCGGCTGCAAAGCCGTTGCCGAATTCAACACCCTTAACCGCGGGAATGCCGAAGACAATGGACGATATGCGATTTTCCAACCCGTCAAACAACGGATCTCCAACGCCCGCCGGCAAGCCAACCGCGGCACACTCGATGGTGCCGCCGACTGAATCCCCTTCACTGCGGGTGACGGTGATAAGTTCCTGCATCGCCGTTTTCGCTTCGTTGTCGCGCACCGGAAACGCATCGGTGAGAAACTCATCCGCAGTAACCGTTACCGGATCAAATGCTTTGTCGTGTATCTTCCCAATTGATGCGATATGCCCGCCGATCGCAACACCCTTCGTTTTAAGGAACTGCATACACAAGCCGCCCGCAACGCACAAAGCCGCCGTCAAACGACCGGAAAACTGGCCGCCGCCGCGAATATCATTGGCACCGTCAAACCTCACGGACGCCGGATAATCGGCGTGGGACGGACGCGGATGATCGCGCAAATCGCTGTAATCACCCGAACGGACATTGGTGTTGCGGATAAGTGCCGTGATCGGTGCCCCGCAGGTGACGCCGTCCACCAAACCGCTCACGATTTCCGGCACGTCCGGCTCTTTTCGCGCCGTCGCGAACGGGCCACCCGCCGCACGGCGTTGCAGAAACGCCTGCAGCTCCTCGGTATCAATGCGCAGTCCTGCCGGAAGGCCATCCACCACCACACCGATCGCCTCGGCGTGCGACTGACCGAACACCGTAACCGTCAGGTTTCGTCCCCAGACAGATGACATACACTCATCCCTCTCTTTTCTAACTCTTCAAAAAACGTTGGATAGGATTTCTTCACCGCTTCGGCGCCAACGATCGTGACCGGCTCTTTACAAATTAAGGCGGCAATCGCCGCCGACATCACAATGCGGTGATCGTTATATCCTTGTACCGTTCCGCCTGTCAGTGTGCCGCCGTTTATGAGCAACCCGTCTGCAGTCATGGTTACCTTGCCGCCAAGCGCTGTGAGCATATCGTGAACGGTTTGCAAGCGATTGCTCTCTTTGTGGACCAGCCGCTCGGCATTATAAATAACGGTTTGTCCCGATAACGCACTGGCGAGAACCGCCACAATGGGCACCAAATCGGGAATCGCCTCGGCATCTACACGCAACGGCTGTCGGTGTTTGCCACCCGAAATTCGCCACAAATTATCGTCGTTCGCAACAGAAAAGCCCGCTTGTTCCAACAGCGCAACGATTTCACGGTCGCCTTGTCGGGAATCCACGGATAAACCGCATAATTCAAAATCTTCACTGCCGGAGAGCGCCGCACCCGTAAGCCAGAACGCTGCATTGGACCAATCGCCCTCAGCGGGCAGTGTTCCGGCAGAGGTATAGTTGCCGGAAACGGTAAATGTTGCATTCTCCTCTACGACGGTCACGCCAAACTTGGCAAGTGCCTCGATCGTCAGCGCGATATACGGATAGGACGCCATCTCCCCCGTCACGCGGATGCGGCAGGTTGTTCCCAGCAAGGGCGCCGCCATCAGCAATCCGCTAACAAATTGCGAGCTTAAACTTCCGTTGATCTCAAACACATCACCCTGCAGCCGGCCGGTAACCGACAGTGGAAACTCGCCCTCTGCCGACAGGTGACAGCTGTGTTGTTCCAATACCGGATAGATCGGGGTGAGCGGCCGTTGTGACAGCCGTCCTCTTCCGGTGAACCGCGCACCGCCACACGCTGCCATGATCGGCAACAAAAAGCGCAATGTTGACCCGCTCTCACCACAATCCAGCAGCGCGTTCGAATCTCTGTCCGTTCGCGGGCTGACCGTCACGCGGTCACCCTCGCACGCAATATCGGCGAGCCCCGCGCGCAGGCAGGCAATCGTCGCCTCAATATCCTCGGAATAGGTAACGCCCTCAATCACCGTTGGAGTGTCGCATAATGCAGCACAAATGAGTAGGCGATGTACCGCGGATTTAGAGGAAATGATCGCTGTCTTGCCTGACAAGGTGTGTCCGGACACCCTAACCGTCATACGGACAGCCCCTTCCGCAAATAGGTGTAAAGCTCCTCCACCGGAATGGTAATGATCGTTCCGTTTCCGAGTGTGGGAACCGTGATAATATGCAACATTTGGTTGCGGCGCTTTTTGTCTGCCATGGCCGCACGGTACAGCTCCTCTGCACAAAACGCGCAAGAGGTGGGCAAATGATAGCTTTGCAGCACCGCATCCAGCCGTTTAGCAAGTGTCGCTTCGTCTTCCTCGGCGTGCGCCATCACCGACATACCAATGGCAACCGCGCTACCGTGTGAAATCTCAAAACGACTGCAATGCTCGATCGCGTGACCGATGGTATGTCCGTAATTGAGCAGCAGGCGGCAACCGTTGTCAAATTCATCTGCGGCAACCACTTCGCTTTTAATGGTCACGCAACGGTTAATGATCTGTGTGTCGGTCCATGAGCGCTTCTCCAGTGCATCAAACAATTCCGGATCCCGGATCATACCGTATTTGATAACCTCAGCCATACCGTCTGCATAAACAGCGGGTATCAGCGTCTTAAGAGTCAATGGATCAATCAGCACCAACCGCGGTTGATAAAACGCGCCGAGCAGATTTTTCCCCTCGGGCAGATTGACCGCTGTTTTGCCGCCAACCGATGAATCCACACAGGCAAGGAGGGTTGTTGGAATCTGCACAAACGGAATTCCCCGCAGGTACGACGACGCGCAAAACCCGGCAAGATCACCAACCACACCGCCGCCAAGCGCTATAATGGCATCACTGCGCGAAAACCCTTTCTTAGCTAGCGTGGATACCACGCGCAAATATTGCTCGGTGCTTTTGGATTCCTCGCCGGCGGGGATAACGCAGTCGTGTACCACATAGCCTGCGGCCTCCAGCGCGTTGTGAACCGCGTCTGCGTACAGAGGTGCGACGTTGCTGTCAGTCAAGAGCAACAGCTTTTCGCTTTTCAGCACCGCAGAGCACTCCTCGGCAACACGGCCAAGGAGACCTTCTTCAATATGGATTTCATATGTTCGGGAGGTCCCAATTTCAATCTTCTCCATAAGGACTATCGATCCTCTCTTTTCGGTCACTGCCGTCTTTGAGCAGTGCTTTGAGCATTTCAGCGTCGCCTTGTTCGAGTGCCTTTTGATATTCGTTCAGTGACCGCACGATATGATCAATCTCAGCTACCAGATTTTCCCGATTTTCCAAAAACAGCTCGGTCCACATCGTTTCATTAAGTCGCGCCACACGGGTGAGATCGCGATAACTGCCTGCCGAAAAGCCGCGATGCACTTTCGCACGCGGGCTTTTGACATACGCATTGGACACCACATGCGCGAGCTGCGAGGTGAACGCAATAATCTCATCGTGCTGTTCGGGGGTGGTGACTGTAACCGATCCAAATCCAATAGACTTGATCCAACCTGTCACCTTTTCGAGCAGGAGGATGTCCTCGGTGTTTTCCGGCGTTAAGATCATGGATGCGCCCGCATACAGGTCGGCACTGGCATACTTGATGCCCGAATGGTGCAAGCCCGCCATCGGGTGACCACCGATAAAAATCCAACCGTGTTTTTTGGCGAGCGGGCGGCACGCGTCACAAATACTCCGTTTGATACCGCCGCAATCAATCACCACCGTGCCGGGTGCAATCGCGGAAGCCATTTCGGTCAAATAATGAATAGTTGCGCGCGGATATACTGCCAGCAGGATCAATTCGCACTGTGCGATCGACTTGGCATCCACAACGCCGTCGATCGCATCGGTCAGCTGCGCGTACTGCGTCACCGCTTTATCCAGATCGTAACCGATCACATGGTAATTCGTATGTTTTTTGAAAGCCTTTGCCAGTGAGCCTCCAATCAGGCCCAGGCCGATAATACCTACTGTCATTCCTTAATCGCCTCACGAATATGACCAACACGTTTTACTACGTCGTCAAATTGTTCCGGAGTCAGCGATTGTGCGCCATCGCACAGCGCGTGTTTCGGGTCGTTATGTACCTCGATCATCAGGCCGTCTGCCCCGGAAGCGGCCGCCGCCATGGCCATCGGCTTAACCATCCAGTTAATACCGCTTGCGTGACTGGGATCCACCATCACCGGCAGATGTGTCAGCTCGTGTAGCATGGGAACCGCAGACAGGTCCAGCGTGTTTCGCGTATAGGTTTCATAGGTGCGGATGCCGCGCTCACACAGGATGATCTGCTCGTTGCCACCCGCCATGATGTATTCCGCACTCATCAGCCATTCTTTCATTGTGTTGGCAAGACCACGCTTAAGCAGAATGGGCTTGCGGATACGGCCGAGCTCCTTTAGCAACTCAAAGTTCTGCATATTAC
>JAFYPN010000101.1 GCA_017547465.1 Clostridia bacterium
CATTTAACGACGAAGCAGTCGCACGCGCGGTTGCAGCATGCACCATTCCTGTCATTTCTGCGGTGGGTCACGAAACGGACTTCACGATCTGCGATTTTGTTGCGGATCTGCGCGCTCCCACACCGTCGGCAGCAGCGGAACTTGCCGTGCCGGACAGTCGGGAGTTGTTGGAGCGTATTGCTATGCTGCGTACCGCTGCCTGTCGAGCGTTGAATTCGGTTCTCAGCCGCAAGCAAACGGCACTGGCATTGCTTAAAAATAAACGTTGCCTGACCTCTCCGTTGTATTCGGTAGAGGAGCGCATGATGCGATTAGACGGTGTCGTCAAACGGTTTTCCGCCGCCGCGAAGCTTACCCTGTCGCGTGCTGATCGCCGTCTGGCGACCGCCGCAGGGAAGCTACACGTTCTTAGTCCCTTGCAAGTGATCTCCCGCGGCTATGCCACGGTGCATGCCGATAAGGGCATCGTTCATTCGGTAAACGATGTTGAGGTTGATGAACTGCTCGCCGTACGCGTCACCGACGGGATGCTCCGGTGTAAGGTGACCGAAAAAGAGGTGCTATCATGAAAGACATGACATTTGAACAGGCAATGGAACGCCTGGAAGCGATCGTCTCCGTTCTGGAAAGTGGGAAGGGGACATTGGATGAGTCGATGAAGCTGTTTGAAGAGGGCACGGCACTGACCGCGTTTTGTGCCGAATCGCTGAAGGCAGCGGAGCAAAAGATCATCAAGCTGACATCCGAAAACAGACAGGAGGAAGCCTGATGACGCTGTATACCGAACGCTTACAGCAGCATCTCGAGCTTATTGAGAGTCGTCTAACGGAATTTTTGCCGAAAGGCGATGGTGTTGGCGAGATCATGCGCTATGCGTGTGCGGGCGGTGGCAAACGCATTCGTCCGGTTCTGTTGTTGGAATGGTGCCGCATATGCGGTGGTAATACCGAAAAGGCAATACCGTTTGCAGCGGCGATCGAGTGTGTTCATTCGTATTCACTGGTGCACGACGATTTGCCTTGTATGGATAACAGTCCGTTGCGTCGCGGCAAGCCGTCCGCGCACGCGAAATACGGGGAAACGATGGCGCTGTTAGCGGGGGATGCTTTGCTCAATCGTGCCTTTGAGATCATGTTGTCGGCTGAAAATGTCGAACCCACAGCGGCACTGCGTGCCGCGGCGCAACTTGCCGACAACGCCGGCGTGCACGGTATGATCGGCGGTCAGGTGCTGGATCTCGACAGCGAAGGCAAGCAGATCGGTCTGGATACCCTTAAGCGCTTGCAGGAGGGGAAAACGGCGGCATTGCTTGTTGCCGCATGCCGCATGGGTGCGATCCTCGGCGGCGGCACGAATGAGCAGATCGAAAATGCCGGTCAGTATGGCTATTATCTGGGACTTGCGTTTCAGGTCGTGGACGATATTTTGGATGTTACCGCCACTGCTGAAGAACTCGGAAAGCCGGTCGGTAGTGACGACACTAACGAAAAGAATACCTATGTATCGCTGCTTGGTCTGGAACAGGCACAAGCACTTGCCGCGTCCTACACCGCACAGGCAAAGGCCTCGCTCGAGCGATTTGCGGACGGTGCCGACCTGTGTCAACTTGCGGATGCCCTGCTCACCCGAACACATTGAAAAGGAATGGATAACAGCATGAGCGTTTTAGAGAGTATCCATGCATCTGAAGATGTAAAAAAATTATCATCCGAAGAACTTAACACGCTGTGTGATGATTTGCGCCGCACGATTGTAAAAACGGTGTCCCAAAACGGCGGACACCTATCCTCTAACTTGGGCGTGGTGGAGCTCACGGTGGCATTGCACAAGATGTTTTCGCTTCCGCACGATCAGATCGTTTGGGATGTCGGACATCAATGCTATTGTCATAAGTTGCTTACCGGCCGTCAGGCGAATTTCGGTACACTGCGCCAAACCGGAGGTGTTTCCGGCTTCCCGCGCCCTGCCGAAAGTCCGTATGACGCCTTTGTCGCGGGTCACAGCTCCACGTCGGTTTCCGCCGCTAACGGCATCGCCAAAGCGAAAGCGCTTGCCGCAGACGACGGTTATGTGGTGGCGGTCATCGGTGATGGTGCGTTGACCGGCGGTCTCGCCTATGAAGGGTTATGTAATGCCGGCCGTAGTCACGATCGACTGATCGTGATTCTCAACGATAATCAAATGTCCATCAGCCGTAACGTCGGTTTTATGGCGCGGCATCTGGCGATGCTGCGCTCAGGCCCACGCTATGTGCAAGCGAAAAACAATTTCGGCAACGTCCTCTCGTCGATTCCGCTGATCGGCGAGCCGTTGCACCGTTTTATGGTGCGCGTGAAATGCCGCTTAAAAAATAGTGTGTATCACAGCAGCTCGACTTTTGAAGACATGGGTTATTACTATTTAGGTCCCGTGAACGGTCATAATTTGCGCGATCTGACCAGAGCCCTGCAAACGGCGAAAAACTTAAACCGGCCGGTACTGTTGCATGTGGAAACGGTGAAGGGGCAGGGGTATACCCCTGCCATGCAAAACCCGGATAAGTATCACGGGATTTCTGCGTTCGACCCCGACACCGGTGTTCCCACTGCGAAAGCCGGTCCCAATTTCTCCACCGTCATCGGTGATCAATTGTGCAAGCTGGCGGAGGAGGATCCAAAAATTTGCGTTACCACCGCTGCGATGACCGGCGGAACGGGATTGACCACTTTCTCGCGGCAGTTCCCGAAGCGGTTTTTCGATGTGGGTATTGCAGAGGAACACGCGGTTACCTTTGCTTCGGGACTTGCGGTCGGCGGATATCTTCCGGTTTTTGCCGTGTATTCCACGTTTTTACAGCGCAGCTATGACCAGCTCCTCAACGACACCGCGATCATGAACAATCATATCGTGCTTGCCATCGACCGTGCGGGTGTAGTTCCGGACGATGGTGAAACGCATCAAGGAATCTTCGACGTACCGTTTTTGTCCACCGTACCGAACACCACCATTTTTGCACCGTCGACGTATGACGAGCTTTCTATCACTCTAAAGCAAGCACTGTACGAAACCGACGGTATTGCCGCGGTGCGGTATCCCAAGGGCGGGCAATTCCCGCATCTGGATCTCTACAAGTCGGATTATAAGCCGTTCACACACTTCCGCAATGCGGCGGCACGTACCGTTGTTATCACCTATGGCAGACTGTTTTCCAACGCACTGCAAGCGGTACAGAGAGTGCAGGAGGTAATGCCGGTATCGGTGATTAAATTGACACGTATTCATCCCATTCCGGAGGAAGTACTAACGCTTAGTCGTCAGTACCAGCGCATCGTGTTCTTTGAGGAAGGCGCTAAGACCGGCGGTATTGGTCAACAGATGGGTTCCAAGCTTATGGAATCCCACTATCGCGGCAAATATGAGATTCACGCCATTGATGGCTTTATCCCCACCTGTTCGGTGGAGGACGGTTTGAAGCACTGCAAGCTGGATGTGAGCAGTATGGTGAAAACGTTGCTGCGAGAGGGTGTTTCCGGTGGCAGGAAATGAGCGGCTGGATGCCCGTATTGTGAAGGAAGGCTATGCCACGGGTCGTGATAAAGCCAAGGAACTGATCCGTTCCGGCGCGATCATCGTAGACGGTAAGACGCTCACCAAACCGGCTGCCGTTGTGTCACAGAGCGCCGTTGTGGTTTGCACCGCTGACGAGCCGCGATATGTGGGGCGTGGCGGTCTGAAGCTCGAAGCAGCATTGCACGACCTTTTTCCATTGCCGCATTCGTGCGTTGCGATGGATGTCGGTGCCTCCACCGGTGGGTTTACGCACTGTATGTTACAAGGTGGCGTATCTCGTGTATATGCGATCGATGTCGGTCACGGTCAACTGCATCCGACATTGGTGAACGACCCCCGCGTCGTGAATTTGGAGGGAACGGATATCCGTGACCGTGAGGCACTGTCTGCGGTCATCCCGCCCCGTTCGGTGGATCTTCTCGCGATGGATGTGTCTTTCATCTCGGTTCGCACGGTTCTTCCAGCGGTGTTTGAATATTTGCGCGAAGGCGCACGGTTGCTGGTTTTGATCAAGCCGCAGTTTGAAGCAGGCAGGGCCGATGTGGGGAAAAACGGCATCGTTCGCGACCGTTGCGTTCATGTGCGGGTGCTGCGAGAGCTGTGTGAGCGGTTCTCTCAGTTCGACTGTGCGTTGCAGGCACTTTCGGCATCGCCCATTACCGGAGGTGCCGGAAGAAACGAGGGAAATATCGAATACATCGCCACATTGGTTTACGGTGGCGAACAAACGGCACTGCCGGACATTCGGCAACTGGTGGATACTACATTTTCCAAGCACTGACAGGAGGTGCGTTTTATGAATATCGCTGTTATTCCCAACACCAAAACAACCGACGGAAAAGCCGCCTTTTTACAGGTGCGACAAGCGTTGGAGGCGATGGATGTTGTCGTTGCCGTACCGCGCGATACGACATTTCCGCCTCAGAATATGACAGAGCTTCTTGAGGCTTGCGATGTGGCGGTGGCGATCGGCGGTGACGGAACGATTATCCATACGGCAAAAAGCGCCGCCGCTTTCGGTAAACCGGTGCTCGGTATCAACAGCGGTCGCCTCGGTTTTACGGCGGGTCTGGAGTTGTCCGAGCTTTCGGAGCTGTCCCGCCTGATCAGCGGTGATTACGATACCGAGGAGCGGATGCTTTTGGACGTTACTGTGGACGGCGAGCACGGCACCGAGCGGTACGGCGCGCTCAATGAGGCGGTCATTTCCCGCGGTGCGTTGTCTCGCATGATCGAGGTTAGTGTCAAAAACGGTCAGAAACCCGTTTCCACCTATCAGGCGGATGGCGTGATCGTTGCCACCCCAACCGGTTCTACAGCGTATTCATTGTCGGCGGGCGGCCCTATCGTGGACACGGCACTGCGGTGCTTGCTGTTGACGCCTGTGTGTCCGCACTCACTACATAGTCGCCCGTATATTTTTGAACAGGATGCGGTGCTGACCCTTACGCCCGAACGGTCGGAATCCCCGGTGTTTGTCACGGTGGACGGTGAGGCGGCGATCCGCATTGTCGAAGGGGGACAGGTACGGGTGTCCCGTTCTGCCGCCTGTGCCAGATTGATCAAGCTCAAACAAAAGTCTTTTTATCAGGTGCTGGACGATAAATTGACAAACAGGAAGGGATGAACGACATGAAAGTAAAACGCCAAGCCAAGATCTTGGAGATCATACAAAGCCGCAGTATCGAGACACAGGACGAGCTGATTCGCGCTCTAGAAGAGGCCGGCTATCGTGCAACACAGGCCACGGTTTCTCGCGATATCAAGGAGCTACGCCTAATAAAAATTTTGAACGGCGACGGCAAGTATTGCTATTCCGTGATGAAAGTGGGTGGCGAACAAGCACCTACGAAATTTATGTCCATTTTCCATGATGCCGTCAGCAGTATTGACTTCGCCGGGAATTTGGTGGTGGTCAAATGCCTGTCCGGTATGGCGCAGGCTGCCTGTGCCGCTATGGATTCACTACAATGGGAATCGGTTGTCGGTACGCTTGCCGGTGAGGATACCTTTGTCTGTATTACCCGCACGAATGAGTGCGCGGTGGAACTTGCTGAACAACTCAAGGAATTACAACGCGGCTGAGGTGATACACCATGCTGGATTGCTTGCACATTGAGAATATTGCCGTCATTGAGCGGGCAGACATTCGGTTTTCCGCGGGTTTTACAGCCTTGACGGGTGAAACCGGTGCGGGTAAATCCATCGTCATTGATGCGATCAACGCCGTGTTGGGTGAACGCATTCGTCGCGATCTGGTGCGTACCGGAAGTAATGCCGCGCATGTCACTGCCGTGTTTACGGAGTTGTCTCCGTATGTCACCGCACAGCTGAAAACACTGGGCTTTGAGCCGGATGAGGATGGAAATTTTTTGATCGGCAGGACCATCTCCTCCGAGGGGAAAAGTTCCTGCAGTGTCAACGGCAGACCTGCCACGGCGTCTCTGCTGCGTGAGATCGGCAGGGTACTGGTTGATCTACACGGTCAGCATGAAAATCAAGCGCTGTTTTCAGTGGACAGCCATTTGATCTATCTTGACCGCTTTGGCGAACTGTCGGTACAACGTGAGCGGTATGCCGCCGCGTATCGCGAATGGCGACAGATCGTCGGCGAACTGGATCGCGTCGATCTGGATGAATCGGAAAAAGCACGCCGATTGGATATCTTAGCGTTTCAGATAAATGAAATTGAAGCCGCAGATCTGACGGCCGGAGAAGAGGATGAGTTGCAGGCGCGACGTACCCTGTTCCGCAATGCGGAACAGGTTGCGTCAAAACTGAATATGGCGAACGCTCTGCTGTTCGGTGATGAGGACAGTGACGGTGCCATTTCTATGGCAGAGCAAGCCGTGTCTTCAGCGCAGCATGCTGCGCGGTATATGGAGCAAGCGGCGGCACTGTCCGAGCAACTGCAAAGTGCTTTATATGAGTTGTCCGCGGCGGCAGACGAATTGCATGACTTGACAAGCCTGTTGGATTTTGATCCACGCGAGCTGGACGAGGTAGAAAATCGGCTGGAGATTATTCGTCGTCTGACCTCAAAATACGGTTCTACCACCGCTGAGGTGTTGGCGTTCTTGGAAAACGCGAAAACGGAATATCGGCAGATTGAGCTGTCGGACGAACAGTTGAAATTACTTGCTGAGCGTGAACGCGCCGCGTTTGTGATAGCACAGCGAGAAGCCGACACACTTACCGCTGCCAGAATGGCGGCCGCCGCTCGGTTTGTCGCCGCCGTGAAACAACAGTTGACCTTCCTCGATATGCCGAATGTTATATTCACCATTGATCGTCAGCCGACAGCGCTTGGTGCAAACGGCGCGGATGAGATTGAATTTTTGTTATCTGCGAATGCAGGTGAGATGCCGAAGCCGCTTGCACGCATCGCGTCCGGTGGTGAGCTCTCGCGCATTATGCTTGCCATCAAATCGGTGCTTGCCGATGCCGATGAGGTGGATACCCTTATTTTCGATGAGATCGATACCGGTATCAGTGGCAGAGCGGCTCTCAAGGTCGGTGCGCGTTTGCGCCAAACAGCCGAAAGTGACGATCGCCGTCGACAGGTGTTATGCGTTACGCACTTGGCACAGATTGCCGCACAGGCGCATGAGCATTTTCTCATTGAAAAATCCGTGCGGGATGGCCGCACGTATACCGACGTTACCTTACTCTCTCGAGCTGACCGCGAGCAGGAACTTGCTCGTATTATCGGCGGCGAGATCACCGACGCCGCGATTCGCGCGGCAAGAGAAATGCTCGGAGGTGTCTCGGGATGAGTGGATACGGCGATTTTTCAGCCTTTTACGATGTCCTGATGACCGATGTGGATTACGCCGCGCGAGCAGAGTATCTGCTCCGGTTATTTGATCGTCACGGTGCGAAACCGCGCTCGATATTGGACATTGCCTGCGGTTCGGGAAGCCTCCTTGCCGAGCTTCAAAAACACGGTGTGGATACGATCGGTGTGGACGGATCGGATGCCATGCTGATGCGCGCGAGAGAAAAGCTTGGCAGTGAGGCACTGCTTTTGGAACAGGACATGTGTGAGCTTGACCTGTACGGTACGGTGGACGGTGCAGTGTGCACATTGGATAGCTTAAACCACCTGTGTCGCACTGAGCAGATCGCGGAGGTGTTTCGCAGAGCGCGACTGTTTGTGGAGCCAAACGGTCTTTTAATTTTTGATGTTAACACTATCTATAAGCATCGTGAGGTGTTGGGTGATACCGCCTTTGTTGCCGAACAGGCGGGCCTTATGTGCGTGTGGCGCAACCACTATTTGCCGCGCACACACGAGGTTTCGATGTTGCTTGACTTTTTCGTAGAAGAGGCAGACGGCTCCTATACGCGGTACGAGGATACCGTTCGTGAACGTGCCTATTCCGAACGCACATTGCGATGCTTACTTGCCGAAACCGGCTGGGAAACTATGGCGGTGTATGGTGATATGACGACCGAGGCGCCGACGGATACCTGCGAGCGTATGGTGTTTGTCGCTCGCAATACCCGCACGGTAGAACAGGCACAAAAAGGCGAATAAATGTTAGGGTGAATCATATAATGAGTAAAGCAATACGCTGTTTGACAACCGATGCCACCGTAATGGCCATTGCGATAGACGCGACCGATATCGTCGCGCGTGCCGAACAAATTCATAAAACCTCCGCCGTTGTAACAGCGGCACTCGGCCGTTTGTTGACGGTGGGCTCGCTAATGGGCATTATGCTGAAAAATACCGAGGACTCGGTTACCTTAAAGGTTAACGGGGGCGGTCCGGCAGGACAACTGTTGGTGGTGTCAGACGGTAGGGGAAACGTACGCGGTTACGCACAAAATCCGGTGGTGGAGATTCCGCTTAAGCCGAATGGCAAGCTGGATGTCAGAGGTGCGGTCGGAACGGATGGCTTGCTATATGTTTTGCGCGATACCGGCGCTCCTGAACCGTACGTTGGTTGCACACCGCTCGTGTCGGGGGAGCTTGCGGAGGACATCACCTCGTATTTTGCAAGCAGTGAGCAGATCCCGACCGTGTGTGCACTCGGCGTGCTGGTCAATCCCGATCTGACTGTTAAGGCGGCGGGGGGACTTATTATTCAGCTGTTGCCGTTCTGCCCCGATTCCGTCATTGATAAGCTGGAGCACGCGATCGCGGCATTGCCGCCGATGACGACGATGTTGTCCGAGGGCATGACACCGCAGGATATTCTCAAAAAGGCGCTGGACGGATTCAAGTTTGATATTATCGACACCTATGAGCCGGAATATCGCTGTACCTGTTCCAGAGAAAAGGTGACTGGCGCGTTGGCGGCGATGGCTGACGATGAGTTGCGCACCTTACCGGATGAAAACGGCAAGGTGGAAACGACCTGCAGCTTCTGTGACAGCGTTTACACCTTTACTATGG
>JAFYPN010000102.1 GCA_017547465.1 Clostridia bacterium
CGGATTTCACCGTCCACCCCTTGATAGCCACAAACCCATCTTGGATATCAATACCGACGGCAATGTGATCGCCATACCGTTTCACCGCTTGCTTGACGAACCCTTCCTCGGTCACCGCAGCGGTGCCGAGGATCACACGGTCGATACCGGCAGACAGATAACGGTCAATCACCGCCATATTGCGAATACCACCGCCGATCTCGCAAAACAAGCCCGTCTGCGCCTTGATCGCGCACACCGTTTCCAAATTCGGTGTTTCACCGCTTTTGGCACCCTCGAGGTCGACCAAGTGAATATGCGAAGCACCGCTCGCCTTGAAATCTGCAGCGATCGCGGGTGGCTCGCCGTAAACTGTCATTTGCGCGTAATCGCCCTTGTACAGACGAACGGCTTTTCCTTGAAACAAATCAATTGCAGGATAAATCAGCATGCCGGTTTCTCCTTTAATTCGACAAATGCCTTTAGAATTGCCAGCCCGACAGCACCGCTTTTTTCGGGATGGAACTGGCAACCGTACACATTGCCGTTGGCAACGGCCGCGGTTAGCTCAGCACCGTATTCGGCGGTCGCAATCACCGATTCGGAACAGTCGGTCGCGTAATACGAATGGACAAAATACACGCAATCGCTGTCTTTAATGTTGTCAAGCAATGCATTATTCTTTTTGAAAATCAGCGGATTCCAACCAATATGTGGGATTTTATATTCCCCCGAGGGCAGAACGTCCGCAATCGGGCGGACACATCCCTTGATAAGACCAAGTCCTTCGTGCTCGCCGTATTCATAACTTTTTTCAAACAATAACTGCATTCCCAGACAAATGCCGAGCAGTGGTTTGCCCTGTAAGGCGAGCTTTTTTAAAACGCTGTCCAAGCCGGATTCGCGGAGTTTATGAGCCGCATCACCAAACGCGCCAACTCCCGGCAGGATGATGCGATCAGCCCGTTCCAGCACAGTCGAATCCGCAGTTACCACGACATCCGCACCGATCGCCGCAAGTGAGCTTTTGAGCGAAAACAGATTTCCGACACCGTAATCAACAATGGCTACCATCACAGAACTCCTTTTGTAGACGGAATTTCGTCAGCATATGCCGTATCAATGGCAACCGCCTCTTTCAAGCTGCGCGCGGCCGACTTGAAAGCCCCTTCAATAATGTGGTGTGAATTACTGCCGGCAGGCTGCCGCAGATGCAGGGTACATTCCGCATTGCGTGCAAACGCGATCCAAAATTCCCACACTAGCTCGGTATCAAAGGTGCCGACCTTTTGCGTGGGGATGTTCAGTTCATATGCAAGATATCCTCTGCCGGACAGATCCACCGCGGACACGATCAACGCCTCATCCATCGGCAGGATACAACTTCCGTAGCGCGCGATACCTTTCTTCTCCCCCAAAGCCTCTTTGAACGCCGTTCCAAGTGCGATACCGATATCCTCAACGGTGTGGTGGTCATCCACCTGGATATCGCCCTTGCAGGCGATTTCCAGGTCAAAACGACCGTGCTTTGCAAATAAAGTCAGCATGTGATCCAAAAAACCACAGCCGGTATTCACGGCACTTTTGCCGGTGCCGTCTAAGCACAGCGAAAGAGTAATATCGGTTTCTTTGGTTGTGCGAATGATCTTTGAAGTTCTCACGATTATCCCTCCAAAAGTTGTTTGAGCGTATCCATGAGTATGCGCATCTGCTCGGTACTACCGATGGTGATGCGGTTGAAATCTCGCAGTTTGTTTTTATCAAAGTGGCGCACCAGAATTCCGCGTTCTTTGAGTTGTAAGTACAGCTCTTTGCCCGCGACCGTCGGATGCTTGGCAAACACAAAATTCGCCGCGGAATTGATCACGGTAAACCTGAGCGCACGCAACTGTTCCGTCGTCCATGCACGGGTATTTATGATCTGTTGGCAGTTCTCCTTAAAATAGTCCTCGTCCTCCAAGGCACCGTACCCGGCGGCCATGGTCATGCGGTTGACATTGTAGGGGTTCGTGGAATACTTAATGGTATTCAGATCACGAATCAGCTCCTTGCAGGCGAAGCCCACACCGAGTCTGGCACCTGCCATGGAACGCGACTTGGAAAACGTCTGCGTTACCAACAGATTATCGTAAGTGTGAATGAGTGATACCGCACTCTCGGCGCCGAAATCGACGTACGCTTCGTCGATTACCACCACACTGTCGGGATTGCTTTTCACAATCGCTTCGATCTGGGAGAGCGGCAACGCAAGTCCGGTCGGTGCGTTGGGGTTCGCGATAAAGATCGTTTTATGCTGCCCTATATAGTCCGCCACGTTGATCGTGAAATCCTCGTTCAGCGGAATCTCCTCAAAAGGGATTCCGTTTAATTTTGCAAACACCGGATAAAACCCGTAGGTGATATCGGGGAAGATAGCGGGATGTGTAGCGTCACAAAACGCCATAAACGCGAAATTGAGTATTTCATCCGACCCGTTAGTGAACAACATCTCATTGGGTGCCACTCCAAATGTTTCGGCGGCCTTTGTTGTTAACAGTCGACATTCGGGATCGGAATACAGCTGCAGCGTCTGTGCCGCTTCGCGCGCTTTCTCCACTGCCCTTTGGGATGGAGGATACGGCGACTCATTGGTGTTGAGCTTTACGTATTGCTGATCCTTTGGTTGCTCGCCCGGTGTATACGGTGTCAGCTGATCGTATTTTGAGGTAAAAAAACGGCTCATTGTGCGTCACCCTCTGTGCGTATGACGGCACTTTTCGCGTGTGCGGTCAGCCCTTCAGCCTCGGCAAAATAAGCGACGTCGTCGGCAACCGATTTCAGTGCCTCACGCGTGTAGTAAGTGTACTGTGTTTTTTTGACGAAATCATCTACCGACAGGGGACTCGAAAACCGTGCGGTACCGCTGGTCGGCAGGGTGTGATTGGGACCGGCAAAATAGTCGCCCAGCGCTTCGGGACAGTTGCGACCCATAAAGACAGAACCCGCGTGACGGATCCGATCCAGGTAATCGAACGGATTATCCACGCACAGCTCCAAGTGCTCAGGCGCGATCTCGTTTGCGATCTCAATTGCCGCTCCCAAAGTATCCGCCACAATGATCTTGCCGTTGTTATCAATGGAAACGCGTGCGATCTCGGCGCGAGATAATTGCGGGATCTGGTTTTCCAGTTCTGTTTGTACCGCCACGGCAAGGGCTTCGGAATCGGTAACCAGCACAGCGCTTGCCAGTTTATCGTGCTCCGCCTGCGAAAGCAGATCGGCGGCGACAAAGCGCGGATCGGATGCACCGTCCGCGATGATGAGAATCTCGCTTGGTCCGGCGATCATATCAATAGACACTTTGCCGAACACCTGCTTTTTCGCTTCGGCAACAAACGCGTTACCGGGGCCGACGATCTTGTCCACCTTCGGCACACTCTCGGTACCGTAGGCGAGCGCCGCGATGGCCTGTGCGCCGCCGACTTTAAAGATCTTGTCCACGCCCGCGACTGAAGCCGCCGCCAAAATAACGGGGTTCACCTTACCGTCCTTACCGGGTGGCGTGACCATCACGACCTCACGGCAGCCGGCAATCTTGGCGGGGATCGAGTCCATCAGCACGGTGGACGGATACGCGGCGGTACCGCCGGGTACATATAAACCGGCGCGGTCGACCGGAATGATCTTTTGACCGATCACAATGCCGTTTTCATCGTTGATAATGAAGCTGTTTCGCACCTGCTTTTCGTGAAATTTTCGAATATTTGCGGCCGCTTTTTGGAGAATTTCCAAAAACTTCGGCTCAACAGCCGCTACCGCCTCGTCGATCTCTTGCGGAGTTACCTGCAAGGAGGTAAGAGAAGCTTTATCGAATTTCTCACCGTATTCAAACAAGGCTTTGTCACCGTTCGTCTTGACATTCTCGATGATCTCGGTGACAATGCTCTCAACATTGACGGTGGGAACGGCGCGAGCAAAGATATCCTCGTTCGCAACCTCACCGTATTTTAAAATCTGAATCATAGTGTTTACGCCTCCGTCTGTGTGGCAAGCTCCCGCACGACCGTTTCAATTTCTTCGCTTTTAAATTTATAGCTCGACTTGTTGGCAATCAATCGCGCGCTGATTGGCACGATGGTCTCAATCACCGAAAGATTGTTTTCTTTGAGTGTTGTGCCGGTTTCCACGATATCCACGATGACATCCGAAAGTCCCAAGATCGGTGCGATCTCGATCGAACCGTTGAGATGGATGATATCAATATCGCGGCCCTTGGACAAGTAATACTGTCCGGCAATGTTCGTGAATTTGGTTGCCACACGAAGGGTGCGTTTGGGATCGTCGCGAAAACCGTTTTTGGCGGCGACCGCCATACGGCATTTGCCCATATTCAGGTCAAGCAATTCATAAATGTCCGGCTGGTATTCCAAGAGAATATCTTTTCCGGCAACCCCGATGTCGGCCGCGCCGCGCTCGACGTAGATGGCAACATCCGACGGCTTTACCCAGAAATACCGCACCCCGCATTCGGGGTTCTCAAAGATCAGTTTCCGATTGTTTTCATGAATAGACGGACACTCAAAACCGGCCTTTTCAAACATGAAAAGGACCTTTTCGCCGAGCCGTCCTTTGGGCAGGGCTATGTTAAGCATTTTCAAGAATTTCCACCTCGTTACCGCAAAGCTTCATCAGTTGTTTGTAGCGGATGGTTTCGGGTTTTTCGCGCTGTGCGAAAACACGGGTGCCGCCCTGTCTGAGTTCATCGATCTTGCGGCGAATGCTGTCAAGGGTTGCGCTGTTATCATATAGCAGGACAATGTCTACATCGTACTCGTTGGTGGTGTTGTCCAGCCGTTCCAGCATATCCATATATACTGCAAACCCGATCGCGCCCGATTGCCGTTTCATTTTCTGCATCAGTTTATCGTACTGACCGCCCGACAAGACGCCGGCAGGCAGTCCGTTGATAAAGCCCTTAAAGACAATACCATTGTAATAGTGAATGTCATCGACCACCGAGAAATCAATGCGGACACAGTCGCCAATTGTGCTTTCTTCCAGTGTGCGCAGAATGCGTTCAAACCCATTCCAAGACGGTACGTTCGCCAGCAGTAAGGACAACTTCGGCAGTACCTCGCTCGGCTTTCCGGCCGTTGTCACAACCGTTTTTAATACCTCGATATCCGTATCGGTAATATCCGACGTGCGGCAGATCCTCAGAAGTTCGTGAGTATTCTTTTCGCCGATACACTTGAACAGCTCGGTTTTCTTTTCCCTCGGCACACCGATGCAATCGATCAGATCGGATAACACCCGATATGCGACACATCCAATATACAGGCGGAGGAGATGCGACGCAGACTTTCGGCGGCGAGTGTGAGCACCTCACAGATGCAATACTCATCGATCGCCCCTAAGCATTCCAAGCCGACCTGCAGGATCTCTTTAAAGGCGTGCGAGCCCTTGGATACGC
>JAFYPN010000103.1 GCA_017547465.1 Clostridia bacterium
CTCCAAAACCGCGTGCCGAGGGTTCAAGTCCTTCTGCCCCTGCCAGAAAAAGCGACTTGTTTCGACAAGTCGCTTTTTCAACTAAATCCACCCTGTCGGGTGGGTGAAATATTGCTACGCAATGTGAAATACGCCTTCGGCATGTGAAATTCGCCTCGACGGCGAGTGGGTGGATTTAATTTCACATTTTGCGCAAGCAAAATATTTCACCAAAGGCGGAAGCCTTTGATTTCACCGTGAGCGCAGCGAACGATTTCACTAAAATTTGCGAGAGTTCGAATTCATACGCTAAATTACAGAAAATATCTTTTTTATAGTCCTTACACAAAACGAAAATCCTGTCGATTATTGTCGGCAGGATTTTCGTTTTGTATTATTCACTATTCATTTTTCAATATTCATCGTTCATTCGACAGGATTTTCAATGAATATTGAATGATGAAGTCGCTTACGCTGATGGATAATGAATAATTGATTTGGTCCAAAGTTTCTGCTATAAAGAAGACAGGGGAAGAAGACGGGGGACAGTTAGCGTGAAAGTCCACTGAGACGGCTTACTTTCATCCGTTGAGTGTGATGGAACATCATGCGGTGTTCTCCTATGTTCCCCTTTACGCATACACTGTAGCGAAAGGGGAGAATCGTATGAGAGAAAAACCGTACGACCGTGGGGCGGCGGTCGCCTACGCACGTCGCTGGGCGTTGTCGCGCAATCCGGCGTATTACGATTTTGAGAACATTGGAGGAGATTGCACCAACTTCGCCTCCCAAAGCCTGTATGCGGGGGCTGGGGTCATGAATTATACGCCGATCATGGGGTGGTATTACCGCTCGTCCCGCGACCGCACGGCTTCTTGGAGCGGCGTGGAGTATTTGTACAATTTTTTGGTAAATAATCGATCCGTGGGACCGTACGCACGAGTGGTTTCACAGCGGGAGGCAGAGCCGGGTGATATCGTACAATTGGGTAGGGGCGGAGACTTTTATCATTCTCCGGTGATCACCGCTGTAACACCGATAATCTTGGTGGCGGCGCACACCTTCGACGCATTGGATCGTCCGCTTTCCTCTTATGTGTACGAAACCGCACGGTTTCTTCACGTCGAGGGGGTCCGTATGTGGTAGCTTTTTGCAAGAAATTGTTGTAAAAGGCGCGCAAATATGATAAAATAGCACGAGATTTTTGAAAGGGAGGCCCGTGTAGTGAGTTGCAAAATTGATTGCCATACGCATATTGTTAACGAGGCGATCAAAGCCGTGTATTTTGACCACACAGATGGATATGCACTCGTCATGCCGTTCCTTGAAAAATTTGCCGGTAATGCTCCTCCCGATCACAGTGCCGATATCGTTCAAAGCGATGCGCGGTTGTTTTTATGTCCCGCAATTGATATTAGTCGTGACATTCCGACACAACTTGCAACGATTGAGCCGTGCCTTGAATCGCACCGCGTTGTGGGATTGAAGATCTATTTGACCTATCAGACAGGTCGCGCGGACGACGAACGCTTGCGCTGTGTTTATGAATTCGCTGAAAAGCATCGGCTATCCATTACATACCACACGGGTTCGTGCTCACTGGTACTGCCCACGGATAACGATATCAATGGGTCAAACGCACGATATGTGCAGAACGTCGCACGCCAGTTTCCGAGTGTGAATTTTATTGTCGCGCATATGGATGATCCGCGCTACGAGGCGTGTATTCGCATCGTGCATGAACAGCCGAATATGTTTACCGATTTTTCGGGCGCGTACGAGCCGGGGACGCAAGAGGGTGCCGATATGCGGTGGGCGATCGATACCTTTGCGCGCGCCATTCATCAGTATCCCGACACGTATACGAGTATTCTGTACGGCACGGATTTTTGTCCGCCGATCAATCTTTCGGCGATTGACGAATACGATACAACCATTGCCGGTATTTTTAAGCCGGAGCAGTTTGAAGATATCTATTATCACAACGCTCTGCGGGCCTTTCCGCGACTCGCGGAGTATATCCAAAAGGAGGATGTTTATGACAAAGCAAAAACCGAGTTTTAAGAGTTTTATCAAATCCTTTACACCGTACCAGACCATTTATTTGGCGGCGGTGTTGCTCTTAACAGCCTTTTTCACCATCTTTTTTCCGGATGTGGTGTTAGGTGATTATCAAGGCGTTATCGCATTGGTTTCCTGCGCGATCATCAGTACGATCTCTAATCCGTTGTGTGAGCTGCTTATTTCTAAGCAAAGCAAATGGAACTTTGTGGTGGATTTCTTTTTGATTGAGATCCCGGAGCTTGTCATCTGCTTGCATTTTGGTTGGTATGCCGTGGCGGCAACCGTCGTGTTCTTTTGGATGCCGATCGATGTGATCAGTTTTATCCGCTGGAACAAGCACCCCGACGAGGAGGACGCCAATCTTACACAGGTCAAACGCTTAAAGCCGTGGCAAACGGCGCTGATCGTGGTGGCAATTTTAGTGTTTGGCTTTGTCGTCGGCTACCTGCTGCAGCTGATCCCGGGCGCGTCCGACACCTATCTGGATGCGTTCGCCTCGGCGGTCGGTATGGCGAATGGCATTTTATTGTTGCTGCGGTACAGTGAGCAGTGGCTTGCCTGGCTCATCACCACTGTCTTGTATTTGTTTATGGATATTTCGTCCGGTATGTACATTTTGCTTATCACCGAAATTGCGATGCTTATTAACACGATTTACGGTATCGTAAAATGGTATTTGTACACCAAAAAACGCGCCATACAGAAGGCATCGGAAGACATTACAGCCTAACAAAAAACGCCCTTGTCCGCTTTGCGGGCAGGGGCGCTTTTGTGTGAGGGCCGTTTAAAAAGTATCAGAGTAATTGCTTGATAAGACACGCGGTCGCCGTGATGATCAGCGAGAAGAAAAACAGCAAGGCACCGGTGATGATCGCACCGATGATGCTGGTTGCGGCAAAGGCGATTGCCAACAGAACGACGGAGACCAATACCGTTCCCAGAATGCCGATCAGTATTGCGTTTATCGTCTTACCGATACAAGCCTGCTCGGCATTATTTTCCGCAAACAATGCATTTGCGAGCAGAATCGCCAGATAGACAATCGCGATGCCGAAGGTTACCCACAGGAACGCAGGTGTTACCGTGATGACCGCCATAAACCGAAGAAACGCCGTTACAACACCGATGATCAGACTTGCAACGACAGCAATGCTTGTACACGTATTTCGACAGCCGTAGCCAAAGAATGCCATATCCAAATCACCTCCCTTTACACGATATGTGTCATAGACAGATGTCGTGACAGAAAGGTTGATTCCGGCAGAAAAATATGGTACACTTACCGGTGTAACTTGGTTTTGAGGTGACAGCAAATGAAGGAAAAGCTTTGCCTTGCCATGGATATCGGTGAGCAGATGTTGGTTTGTGGCGCGGAGGTGCATCGCGTGGAGGACAGTGTGAAACGCATCTGCGAGGCATTCGGCGCCGTGCGTACCGATGTGTTTATCATCACGAGCAGCATGGTGGTTACGGTACAGTACGGGGAGGGGGATACCTGTACCCAGACCCGCCGTATCACCTCCACCGGTACCGACTTTGAAAAGATCCACCGCCTGAACGCCTTGTCGCGCAAGATTTGCGCGGACGATATGACGGTATCACAGATCCGTGAGGAACTGGCACATATTGTTGCCGTCAACACCTATCCGCTTTGGGCGGAGTGTGTGTGCTACGCCGTGATTTCCGGTGCGTTCGCGTTATTTTTCGGTGGCGGGGGGATCGAGGCGGCGGTGGCCTTTGCAATCGGCGCACAAGTGCGTCTTGTGATCACGGCGGCGGATAAAGCGATCTCTAACAAGATCTTTTCGAAATTTATAGCTTCGTTCACGGCGACAGCGCTGGCGTTTGCCGCGCTAAAGCTCGGTTGGGTGCCCACGGTGGACAAGACCATGATCGGCATTATTATGACGCTTATCCCCGGCATCGGCCTTACCAACGCCCTGCGCGATCTGTTTACCGGCGACAGCATCGCCGGTCTGCTCCGTTCGATCGAAGCCGTGTTGAGCGCCCTTGCGATCGCTGCCGGCTACTTTCTGTTTGCGGCATTGGGAGGTGTGATCGGATGACCTATGCAGAAATTTTGCAGATTGTCACCGGCTGTGTTGGTTCATTCGGCTTTGCCTTGCTGTTCAACGTGCGTGGCAAGCGCTTGTGGGTGGCGGCGCTGGGCGGCTTTTTGTCGTGGCTGATCTTTTTACTGCTCACCCGCTTTGTGGACAGTGAACCGATCAACTATTTCATCGTGTCGTTTCTCATTTCGATATATGCCGAGATCATGGCACGCGTCATGAAAACGCCCACGACCAGCTTTATTACCACTTCGTTGATTCCGCTGATTCCGGGAGGCTCACTGTATTACACCATGGCGTATGCGTTCCAAAGCGATGCGGATCGGTTTGTGGAAAAGGCGGTATACACCTTAGAACTGGCTGCAGCGCTGGCGCTGGGTGTTATTGCAGCCACGGCATTCACTAAGTTGCTTTACAGCGGCTTGCGTGCGGTAACCAAAACGAAGGGTTAATGAGGAGGAGTTCGCATGAGCGAGAAAAAGAAAGAACTGATGCGGGCGATCAAATTCACCCTGTTCTCGGTGAGTGCCGGTATCATCCAAGCGGTATCCTTTGCGTTACTGTACGAGGTGCTACACGGGACCTACTGGGTTGCGTATCTGATTTCGTTGGTGTTGTCGGTGGTGTGGAATTTCACCTTAAACCGCAACATTACCTTTAAGTCCGCGAGCAATATCCCCGTAGCGATGCTGAAGGTCGCGGCGTTTTATGCCGTCTTCACACCGCTGTCCACGTGGGGCGGCGCTGTACTGGAGAAAAGTGGTTGGAACGGCTATGTGGTGTTTGTCATCACCATGTTGCTCAACTTTGTGCTGGAATTCTTATACGACCGTTTCTTTGTGTTTGGTTCCAGCCTCGACACCCGCGAAACTAAGAAATCATAACAAGAAAACGCCTGTCTGCGGACAGGCGTTCTTTTACGTCTTTTTCGGTGCCATATTGGACATTTGCCGCTGTGCAATCACCAGGTTATAGTAGATTCCTTTTTTTCGGAGCAGCTCCTCGTGTGGGCCTACCTCGGCGATCACGCCCTTATCCAGCACGATCAGCCGTGTGGCGTTGCGCAGGGTAGAGAGCCTATGCGCGATCGCAAAGGTGGTACGGTTCTGCATCAGCTTTTGCAACGCATTCTGGATCTGACGCTCGGTGACGGTATCCAGTGCGGCGGTTGCCTCGTCCAAAATGAGAATGCGCGGATCGTGTAAGAGGGCACGCGCGATGGAAATGCGTTGCCGTTCACCACCGGACAGCGTATATCCCTTTTCGCCGATCTGGGTATTGTACGCATCCGGCAGTCGCATGATGAATTCGTGTGCGCCGGCGACTTTGGCGGCATTCAGCACCTCGTCACGGGTGGCAGTCGGCTTGGCATAGGCGATGTTATCGTAAACGGTTCCCGCAAACAGAAAGGTTTCCTGAAGCACGACACCGATCTGGGAACGCAGTGACTCCTGCGAGAAATCGCGCAGGTCAATACCGTCAATGCAGATCGAACCACCCTCGACATCGTACAGACGCATCAGCAGATTGATGAGGGTGGTCTTACCTACCCCCGAACGGCCGACGATCCCGATCATCTCGCCGGGCTCCACGTGGAGGTTGATGCC
Organism: Clostridia bacterium; assembly: GCA_017547465.1. Taxonomy (GTDB): domain Bacteria; phylum Bacillota; class Clostridia; order Oscillospirales; family Acutalibacteraceae; genus RGIG3009. The sequence continues at coordinate 5,720 of JAFYPN010000103.1, forward strand.
GTTCAGCACGTCGGTGGTATTGTCATACCCGAATGACACGTTGTTGAAATCCACTGTACCGCGGATGGGTGTGGTCTTGGCGTTCGGTTTATCGTCAATATCGATGGTCTCGTCGATGATCTCGAACAGCTTGGTGGCAGAGGTGCCGAAATCGACAAGCCTCTGCGGTAACATTGACAGCCAACGAAGCGGGGTGTACAGCATACTGACATAGGTGGAAAACTGTGCCATCTGACCCAGCGTCATCGTGCCGTCGAGAATACGGTTGCCGACATAGAACAGCAAAAAGAATTCACCGATCCCGATCATAAAATGCAGAATGGGATGGATGGTCTGCCAGTGGTTGCTCGCTTTGATGGATGCATCCCGATAGTCTGCCGACACCACGTCAAAACGGTTGCTCTCATAGTCCTCCATGCCGAACGCCTTGACCACGCGGATACCGGAGAAAATATCGTGCAGGATGCTGTTGGCTCGTACGCCCACATTCCAGCGTCGCCGCCACAGAAGCCGCAACCGCTTGCGAACGAAACGAAACGACGCAATTACGAACGGGGTGGGCAGAAGAATGAGCAGTGCCAGCCGCCAATCGTAAACAAAGAGGTAGACGGAAATGAACAGTAGCACCAACACCTCCTGCACGAATTCCGGAAGCACGTTGGTGATAAAATCGCGGATGACGACGGTGTCGTTGGTGACGCGCTGCATCAACGAACCGGCAGTTCGTTGCGCGATGCGACCGATGGACATCGCTTGAATTTTCGCAAACACCAGCTCACGCAGGCTCACCACCACGTGGTTGCTTGAGCGAATGAGCGCTCGGTTGCGCAGCACGGACAGTGCGTGAGAAAACAACTGCACCACCGCCATCGAGACGATCACCCCGATGAAGCCCGAAACGGATACGGTTTCGGGAGTGGGCGTGTTGATGTACTCATCCACCAACACGCGGTTGAGAGAGGGTGTGATGAGATTGACAAGCGTAATGCAGAAAAACAGTAAGACCGCTGTTAACAGATGCCATTTAAACGGACGGGCGATCTCCCACAGTCGTTTGATGACGCCGGCCTTTTTGGTGCAGAACGGACAAATGGCGGAGCCGGGAAGAAAGGGGCGACCGCAGTGCTCACAGTAGCAGGCGACGTGTTGCAGATAGTCGTCACAGTATACACCGCTCTTACGGTAGGCGGTCAACTGTTTTATCACGGCACCGAGCTCGTTTGCGTGCTGCTTTGTCGCGCGGCAGATCAACTGCGTTTCACCGTTCACCGTACATTCCGCGGTGACACTGCCAACGGCTACGTGCACACGGAAATCGGTGACTTCCTTGAGAGAGAAAGACCTAACCGATTTACCGTCAACATACACCGCTATGCGGTCAGGAAACACCACTGCCAACCCGTTGACCCGGGGGGCGTGGGAGGCGGCATCCGCCTCGCGGTCGGGCAGATCAAATACAAACAGTGCAACGATATCCTCGGTGGCACAGTCGGGGTCGATCGTGAGCAGCCGTTCACGGCGCGAACGCTTGATTTGTTCCTTATGCTCGGCGGCGAGCTGGGCGCTGTCGAACAAAGCGTTTTGTCGATCCATACAGTGTCACATCCTTATAAAAACAGCTCAATCCGTCGGTAGCTTTGGCGGTCCAGTGCATTCGCGTTTGGAATCTCATAGCGATTGCCGTACACGTCGGTGATGAGCAGACGCAGTTCGCCGTTTGGTCCCTCAATTTTGCGCATATCCACATATACGTCACGCAGTGAAAACGTGGTCTCACCGAAATCACATTGCACCTGCCAGTACGAAATACCGCGTTGCGTCTTGACCGACAGGATGCGCTGAATGACAGGACAGTAATACGCTTCCTCCAGTTCCCGCATCAGCCTTGCGCACACCGTCTCGTCAAAATCTTCTGCGAGCGAACGGATAAACCCAATCTCACGCTTGTTCTTGTCGAACACGGAGATATATTCAAACGGTTTTTCAAACGGAAAGGCGCGGGATAAGAAGATGCGATCCAGCACCAGTTCTTGCTTTTCGCCGACAGCCGCTTCGTCTGTTGTGAGATGCTGTTCCCAGAGAGACGCTTCCCGCTTATCGATGGTGGCGCGCAACCCTAAAAAGCCGTTCTTTTCGGTAAAGGAACAGTTGTCGCGGTTTAAATAGGTAACCGATACGATATCGGTTAATGTCTGGGCGGTCGATTCGGTGGGCCGGGACGACGGTCTGGCGGACATGGCGTCACCTCTCCTTTCCATGCTTCAATACCAATGTTTTTCAGTGCTTCAGCCTGCATACGATACAGCTTATGATACATACCCTTTTTGGCGATGAGCTCGTTATGCGTGCCAAACTCGGGCATTTTTCCGTTATCAATGACGATCAGCTTATCGGCTCCCCGCAGTGTGGATAACCGATGCGCGATCATAATGGTGGTTCGACCCTTTGACAAGCGTTCCAGCGCTGTGTGGATCTGCCGTTCGGTCTCGGTATCCATCGCGGAGGTCGCTTCGTCCAAAATCAGAATACGCGGGTCGCGCAAGACAGCGCGGGCAATGGAGATGCGCTGACGTTCACCGCCGGACAGATCCTTGTAGCCGGTGCCGATCAGCGTCGCATAGCCGTCGGGCAGTTGCATAATAAAGTCATGCGCGCCGGCGATACGTGCGGCCGTGAGGACCTCGTCCAAGGTCGCCTCGGGACGGGCGTACCGAATATTTTCCAGCACCGTTCCGGAAAACAGGTACGTTTCTTGCGACACGATGGCAACGTTTTGCCGCAGCGTTTCAAACGACAGGTCCTTGACATTGATACCGTCGATGCAGATCTCGCCGGCGGACACGTCGTAAAGACGGATCAACAGGTTGGCAAGTGTCGATTTGCCCGCACCGGTATGTCCCACGATGCCGATCGTCTTGCCGGCTTCGATATCAAAACTTACACCGTCAATGACCTTGTGATTTTTGATATAGGAGAACTCAACGTTGCGGAAGCTGACGTGTCCTTTAATGACTTCCGGATGGAGGGGATGCTCCGCTTCTACCACGTCCGGAACGGTATCCGTGATCTCAAACAGCCGCGAGCAAGCATTGAGACAATCGGTTGCCATATTGGTGATCTGGGCAAAGCTTTGCAGCGGTGAATACACCATGTTCAGATACGCAACAAAACTCAGCAGTAACCCGTAGGTTAACTCACCCTGCATCACCATCCATCCACCGAACGCCCAGATCAGCGAGCCGCCGAGACTCAGTAAAAAATTGGTAAGCGGGAAAGCGATGGTCTGAAACGCGGACAGATCCTCGTCGTTTTGCGCGAGTCGCTTGGAATAGCGGTTAAAGCGATCCACTTCTTGTTTTTCCTTAGAAAAGGCCTTGACGACACGAATACCGCTTAAAATATCGCTGAGTGCGGCAGAAAGGGCGCGGTTTCCGGACAAACGCTTCGCGTGCAGCTCGTGCAAGCGGCGATAGCAGAAACGCAGCATACATACGTACAGCGGGACGGACAGTAGGGAGAGCAGCGTCAGCATCGGATTTACATACAGCATCACACCGAGCAGTGCGAGGATCTGAACACCGTTGACGAGCAGCTGTGTTAACCCGTGTAAAAAGAATTGATGAATGGTTTGGGCGTCACTGTTGACCTGTGTCATCAGCCCACCGGTCTGCTGTCCGTTAAAAAAACCGAGAGACAGACGGCGGATGGCGTTAAAAATGGTCATCTTCAGATCGTAGGTGACCTTCGCGGCAATGCGGGACGAGATGACACCGTTGACGATGCTCATCAGTACCGAGAATACCCGCACACTGATGATAAGGGCCAACACAAGCAGGACCTGACCGTAAAACGAGCCGCTCTCGCTGAGCACCTCGTCGTAGAAAAAGGCAGAGCTGATATACGGTGACAAGACACCCAGTGCGCTCATGCCGACCAACAACAGCAGCATTACAATGAGCGAACGGCGGTATTTCAGAAAAAAACCGGCCAACCTTCGAATGAGATTCCCCTTATTCATACATTTCGGGCAAACACGGCGGTTTGGGTTCGGGTAACGAGCTCCGCAGGTAGGGCAGACAGCGTCCGCTTTGATATCCTCCTCACGTATCACGACCGACTTGCCCTCTTGAAGCTCACGGACGTGCCGCGCGAAGCGGGACAGCTCGTTCTTGTGCGTATTGGTGGAGCAGGCAAGTAGCACAGAACCGCCGTCAGCAACGCTGACGGCGGTCAAACGACAGGTCGACAGCAATTCCTCCACGGTCGGTGCCGACAGGTCGGCAAGACGGTACTGCACATACGACAGTTCCGTGAACCGTGACTGAATGCGCAGGCGCGTCCCGCCTAAACGTGGGCTTTTCTTCTTTTCGACGACCGAAAAGATACCCGAAAGAATTGCCAAATATTCGTTTGTGGCGACAAGATAACACTCACACAGCGCGCCGCTCAGATCGCGATCGCCGTGTGCCGCAGCTTGAATGGATGCAGTTTCAATACCTTTTTGGGCAAATCGGTCAAGCACTTCGGCAGGGCAGAGGTTGACCACAAGCGCCACTTCCTTTCTGGGGAGAGGGGAAACTCAAGAAATACCGAATATGGAAAGCACCGACGATACGGTTTCCTCATCCATATTACACGCATCTGCATATTCGGAGACAGCCTGTTTGATCTCCTTTTTTTCGTTCTTGGAAAGCTCCGACGTGATGCCCGACAATTCTTCTGCCAAAGTCTCCCTGTTATCCACCATCACCTCTGTCAAGAGGGAAGAGGTCAGGACCGTTTTGATCACTTCCTGACCCGTGACGGAGGACGGGTCACTAACGATGGTGGTGATGGTTGCGAGTGCTTCGATCTCCTTGGCGTATGCCTCGGTCGATAACTCCTCACGCAGTTGGGCGAGCTTATCAAGTGCCTGGGATAACGTATTCACCACCGCCTGATACGGCGTGTTTTCACCCGCGGGAACGATCTGTGCGAGCGTATCCTTTGCGACGGATACCAGCAGTTCGAGCGAATCCTGGGGCAGCTCCTGCAAGACGGTCGAAATCGACGTCATGTCTTCTGCATGTTGAAACGTATCGACTAAGTCGAGAAGCGAAAAGCAAGATGCCACCGCCGAGCGCGCCTCGGCGGTAAGGCCACGAAACAGCCAACCGGACAGCGCGTAGTTCACCTTCACAGCGGGCACGTTTGCCAGATCCGCCATCGTTTGGGTCATCTCATCGGGCAACTCCGACCTAACAGAGGAAGCCGCAATCTGATCGGTGGTCTCGGCGGCAAAGCTCAGATAACCGACCGGCATGACGCAGGTCAACGTGATGCAAAACGCCAGCACACCGCCGAGTATCGCACCGAACAGTTTATCGTGCGGGACGGTATGCAGCTTTTCAGTGTTCGACAGCTTTTTTTTGAGCGGTATGTAAGCGATAAAGGTCAGTTTGTCAATGACGAAGAACACCAGCATAAAGACGACGGGGGCCAGCAGACCGCCTCCCAACTTTACGATCACTTGTTGCAGAGTGCTCATACTGGTCAGCACGGCGATGTCTTCGCCGATCAGTGATACCAACAGCGCGGAAACGGCACTGCCGATGGATGTTACCAACAACTTGGTAACCACAAATGCGAGAATTCCCGAAAACAAAAAGAATCCGAGCCGCATGGCGCTGTTAAACACACCGCGGCGGTAGCCCAGCCAAATGCACAGCGCAAACGATAGGATAAAAACGAGCAAAGAATACGCCAACAATACCGTTGAAAGCATACGAATCCCTCCTATGTGGTTAATTATAGCACCGCGCGGAATTGACTGTCAATATTCGGAAAAGAAAAAAGCACCACGAAAACCGTTGCGAGATCGACTCTCCTGTGCTATAATACCATACGAAATGTAACCCGCTTTTTGGTTGGGAGAAGGATGGTATGAACTGTATTGCGCGTATTCACAACGATTTTCACAGCAAATTCGGGATTCCGCGCCAAAGCGGACTGGTCTCGGGCATGCTGTCGACCATCGTATTTGAAAAACCGTATCGGGACCCCGAAGCATTGCGCGGGATCGAGGAATACTCGCACCTGTGGCTAATCTGGCAGTTTTCCGAGGCCGTGCGGGAGGGCTTCAGCCCGACCGTGCGCCCGCCGCGTCTGGGTGGCAACCGCCGCATGGGCGTGTTTGCGACGCGTTCACCGTTTCGCCCGAATGCCATCGGTCTTTCCTCGGTCAAGCTCATCCGTGTCGAGCACACCGATGAGGCGGGAACCGTCTTGGTGGTGGAGGGCGCCGATCTGATGGACGGCACCCCGATCTGGGATATCAAGCCGTATATCGCCTATACCGATTCACATCCCGATGCGATCGGCGGTTTTTCCGATGCGGTACGCGACTACGCCGTGACGGTGGATTTCCCCAAAGACCTGCTGGACCGCATTCCCGCGGACAAGCGTGTACCGCTGATCGCTGTATTGGAGCAAGACCCGCGTCCGTCCTATCAGCAGGACGAGCAACGCATTTACGGCATGACCTTTGGCGCGTGGGAGATTCGCTTTCGCGTCCGGGACGGTGTCTTGACAGTAACACAAGTGGAAGAGGTGTGATCGGATGACTCCTTCGGTAACAGCGGTGATCGTCGCCGCAGGCAGCTCAACGCGCATGGGCATACCCAAGCAGTTCCTTCCGTTAAACGGTCGCCCGCTCATCGCGTATACTCTCGCCGCGTTTGAACAGTGTGCGGCGATCGATGCGATCGTGGTCGTCGCACGCAAAGAGGATCACGATCGGGTGTGGGAGATTGCCCGCATCGGTGATATTACCAAGCTTTCCACAATTGTTGTCGGCGGCCGCACCCGCGGGGAATCGGTGCGAAACGGCGTTGACAAATGTAAAACGGACTATGTGGCGATTCACGACGGCGCGCGTCCGCTTGTCACACCTACCCTCATTGAACGGGTGGTACGGGCGGCGGTGCAACACGGCGCGGCAACCGCCGCGGTGCACACAAAGGATACCGTCAAGATTGCGGACCAAAACGGCATGGTGCTGTCCACACCCGATCGCACCACGCTGTGGAACGTTCAGACCCCGCAGGTCTTTTCCAAGGACCTGTATGAACGCGCGTGGCAGTACGCAAGCACGCGGGGACGGGACGTCACCGACGACTGCCAGCTGATTGAAGCGATCGGGCAACCGGTGAAGCTGGTCGAAGGGTGCTATACCAATATTAAAGTAACGACACCGGAGGATGTGCCGTTTGCAGAGGAGTTGTTGAAATGAGCTTTCGCATCGGTCACGGGTACGACGTACACCGTTTGGTGGAGGGGCGCGCGCTCATTCTCGGCGGTGTGGAGATTCCGTATGAAAAAGGATTGCTCGGTCATTCCGACGCAGACGTGCTGGTGCACGCCGTCGCGGATGCGCTGCTCGGTGCGGCGGCGCTGGGCGATATCGGGGGGGTGTTCCCCGATACCTACCCACAGTACAAGGACGCGGACAGTCTCGAACTGCTGTCGCTGGTGGCGGTA
>JAFYPN010000104.1 GCA_017547465.1 Clostridia bacterium
AAGTATCCATAGCAATTTCTCTGATAAATGACCCGAAAATACTATTTTTAGATGAGCCGACGCTCGGTCTTGACGTAATTGCAAGGAAAGAGTTATGGGCAATTATTGAACGCTTAAAAGGAAAAATAACAATAATATTAACAACCCATTATATGCAAGAAGCCGAAAGGTTATCGGATAGAGTCGGCATAATGGCGAAAGGCGAATTACTTGCTGTTGGAACTTCCAATGAATTGATCATGCAAACCGGTGCTGAAAATTTTGAGGATGCGTTTGTAAAAATAGCAACGGGAGGCGAATTATAACATGAGAATATTAAACTTCGCAAAAAGAAATTTTAAGGAAATAGCCAGAGATCCGTTAAGCTTAATTTTTGCTATACTATTGCCTTTGTTTTTGCTGTTTATATTTCAACAATTTAATATCCCCAACGATAGCTATGAGTTAGAAAACTTTACTCCGGGAATTGTGGTTTTTGGGTTTTCTTTTATTACTCTCTTTACAGCTATGCTCATTAGCAAAGACAGAACAACCTCGTTGTTAATACGATTAGGAGTAAGTCCTATGAAACCAAGGGACTATATTTTAGGATATCTGTTATCGATTATTCCTATTATATTGATTCAGAACACGTTGTTTTTCGTTTTAGCGATTATATTAGGTCTCCGTTTTAATATAAACATCATTTTTGCAATACTCGTGTCAATAATTATAGCGGTTTTGTTCATTGCTATAGGGATAATAATAGGAAGTGTTTCCTCTGAAAAGGCATCGTCGGGAATATCCAGTATTATCGTTCAACTTGTATGCTTTACAAGCGGAATGTATTTCCCAAAAGAAATGTTGGGAAAGGGTTTTGGAAAGATTTGCGAATACTTACCGTTTGAATCTTGTTTGACAATATTAAAGGGGGTAATGAATCATCGTTTGGAAAACATACGGATAAGAAATGTTGCTATATTTGTTATGTATACGGTTGCTGTTTTTGTTATCTCGGTAATAATTTTTAATAGGAAAATGGTAAGCGATAATAAATAATGTTCCTCTTTTGTGTATAGCAACACAAGTTTCAATCAAAGGGTTTTCGGTTCTCTTAACAAGTGGAAAATATGATGCACATTTTCCCTGCTTGTTACGGTATAAGGCAAAATGAAAAGGAAGCACGAAATCGGTGCTTCCTTTCTTGCTATGCTTTAGAGTACGCCCCTAATCGTCGGAGGGTTTTGTGCGTGGAAGGATCATTGGATATTTTCTGCGGCTTGCAGCGCTTCACGCAACACGTCCAATGACGACAAGCCTTGCTTGATCTTGACTGCAAAATACGGCTTCGGGCCGGCGTTGATCATCACTCTGCCCGGCAGTGCTGCGTTGAGTTTCGAGCCGAGCGGCAGATTTAACGTGCGCTGGTACAACAACAGGTTGTCAGCCGTTTGTTTGACCTCGTAAATGCCGGCGGCTGCCGCCATATTGCGCAGAAGCGCCACTTCTACAAGCCCTTGTACCGCGGCGGGCGGCTCGCCGAAACGGTCGATCAGCTCGTCGTACACGTCGAGCGAATCCTCTTCCGTGCGGATATCCGCAATGCGGCGGTACATATCCAGCCGTTGTGCGTTGGTGGCGATATAGCTTTCGGGAATATGCGCCGATACCGGCAGGTCGATCAAGCACTCTGCTTCGCGCATCTTGGGTTTGCCTTTTTCCTCGTCCACCGCTTCGGCGAGAAGACGCAAATACAGATCGTACCCAACGGCTTCCATGTGTCCGTGCTGTTGTGCACCGAGCAGATTGCCTGCGCCGCGGATCTCCATGTCGCGCATCGCGATCTTAAAGCCGGCACCGAATTCGGTAAATTCGCGGATCGCCTCCAGCCGCTTGGTCGACACGTCGCTGAGCACTTTCCCGCGCAAGAAGGTGAGATAGGCAAAGGCACGGCGAGAGGAGCGTCCCACACGCCCGCGAAGCTGATGCAATTGCGATAAGCCAAACCGATCAGCATTTTCAATAATTAGCGTGTTGACGTTCGGCACATCCACACCGGTTTCAATGATCGTGGTACACACCAAAATATCAATTTCGTGGTCGATGACCTGCCGCCAGATATCCGACATCTCTTCTTCGGACATTTTGCCGTGCGCGAACGCGACCCGCGCTTCCGGAATACGCATCTGTAAGCCGGCGGCACAGCGCTCGATGGTATCGGTCCGGTTGTGGATATAGTACACTTGCCCGCCGCGGCGCAGTTCTCGGCGAATCGCATCGGCAAGGATCCCGTTATCGTGCTCCAGCACATAGGTTTGCACTGGGCGGCGATCCTGCGGTGCTTCCTCAATGATGGACATATCGCGGATACCGCTCATGGCCATGTTGAGCGTGCGCGGGATGGGGGTGGCGGATAGTGTCAACACATCTACTTGTGGGGCGAGTTCCTTGATGCGCTCTTTTTGTGCTACACCAAAGCGTTGTTCCTCGTCCACGATAAACAAACCGAGGTTGTGGAATTTGACATCCTTCGACAGCATACGGTGCGTGCCGACCAAAATGTCCAGTTTGCCGGACGCCATATCCTTTAAGATCTTTTCCTGCTGCTTGGGTGTGCGGAAGCGGGACAGCATTTCGATCTGTACGGGAAATCCGTCAAAGCGCTTAACCAGCGTATTATAATGTTGAAAGGCCAGAATGGTCGTGGGCACCAACAGCACGCATTGTTTGCTTTGCGACACGCACTTGAATGCCGCGCGCAGCGCCACCTCTGTTTTACCGAAGCCAACGTCGCCGCACAGCAGTCGGTCCATCGGAACGGGACGTTCCATATCCGCCTTGATCTCATCGATACAGCGCAACTGATCTTCGGTTTCCTCGTATTCAAAGTGATGCTCAAAATCGTACTGCCATTCGGTATCGGGTTCAAACGCGTAGCCGGGGGTTGCCATGCGCTGAGAGTACAGGCTGATCAGTTCCTTGGCAATGTCCTTAACCGCGGTGCGCACACGCGCCTTGGTCTTTTGCCATTCTTGCCCACCGAGACGGTGCAGACGCACCTTGACTTCGTCTTTGTTGCCGATATATTTGGAAACCAGATCCAACTGCGTGACAGGGACATACAGGGTATCGCCTTTGTCGTATTGCAATTTCAGATAATCCTTGACAACGCCCTGTACTTCCAACTGATGGATACCCTGGTACAAGCCGATGCCGTGTGCCGCGTGCACGACATAATCACCGACGGTTAGCTCTGACAAGCTGTGGATCTCGGCACCCGCGGTGCGATTCAAACGCCGTTTTCGACGATTTACCGTAATACGGCCGTGTGTGATGATACATAAATTGGCGTCGGGGAATTCTGCACCCGCGGACAAGCCTCCGCGCAACACCAACACCTTATCACGGAGCGGTTTTTCGGGAGCGGGTGCATACAAGGCGGGGATCCCCTGCTTTTGCAGATCCTCCGCAAGTGTTTGTGCATTCTTTTCTTCCGCACCCGCAAGCACGATGCACGCCATACGGCGGGACAGACAATCCTGCAGATCCTCGCACAGCAGTGACAGCCCGCCCGACCATACCGGTAGCTGCCTACAGGCAAGGGAATATAACCCACGCACGGCAATATCGTTGCTGCTGCGGGCAAAGGTTTCCATGAGTATGGTGGGATGTGTTTCAAAATAGCGGCACAGATCCTCAAAATCTATTTGATAGTGACACAGTTCCCGACACAAACGCCCCTCTTCCAAGAGAGATTGTATATCCTCTTGAAGCTGCCATTCGGCGGAACGCAAGCGTTCGCGCACCTTGGCGCTTTCGGAAACGATGAGCAGTGCCTCCTTGGCGTAGTCCAGCGCGGTTGCCTTTTTAGGATAAATGAGCGGTAGATACCGATCGGGCGCGGTGGGGTGTGTGCCGCCGCGCAGACGCTCCACGTCTTGTAACAGATGTGCCCGCACAAGATCGGCACGTTTTCCGTTGAGAGAGGCGGCGAGAGTTTCCAGTTTTGCACTCAATTCGTCGGCAGAATCGTATAAGATTTCACAGGCGGGCGGGATATCCACGGCATCCAACGCGTCCGTGCGCCGCTGGGACAGAATATCAAAATACGAGAGGGTGTCCACTGTATCACCCCACAGTTCAATGCGGATGGGAGAGGCGTTTTGAGCGGGATACACATCAATGGTGCCGCCGCGCACGGCATATTGCCCCGCACCTTCAATCTGATCGCAACGCGAATACCCGATACGGGCGAGCGCGGCGGGCAGATCCTTCACCGGCAGATCCTTATCACGCACAAGATGTAACGTGCGCGCTTGTAACGTTTCGGGCGGGAGGGTATAACTCATCACCGCGTCCACGCCCGCGACAACGGCGGTATAGTCGCCGCTTACCATTTTGGACAGCACACCGAGGCGCAACTGTTCGTATTCGTGAGAAGCGGTTTCCGTTTGTCGCAGCGACAATTCGCGGGGCGGCAACAACAGCGCATTCTCACCGAGTGCGGCGAGGTCTTCACACACCCGTGTTGCCTCGGCTTCGTCTGCCACGACGAAAAACGCTTTGCGACCGGTTCGGGCCGCTAAAGCGTGCGTTAACAATACCTTATGAATGTGACCGGTGCCGGTCAGCAGGATCGGTGATCGAGCGGTTTTCAGATCCCGTTCGATCGCTTTTAGGGTGTCGAGCTCCGATACCCCTGTTTCAAATACGGACATCGTTAGCCTACCTTGAAAAATCGTTCATCGCCTTATCGATCTTACCGTTTGCGATCAGAAGTGCCGCGTCGGCTGCATCGCGTGCCGCCTTGACAAGGGCAGGGGCTTCTTCTTTGGAAAACCGTGAAAGCACCCAGGCTGCCAAGTCGTAATCGGGATGCGGCTTTTTGCCAACACCGATCTTGACACGAGGAAATTGCTCCGAAGCGCATTGGGTAATGATACTCCGCATACCGCGTTGGCCGCCGTCACTGCCCTTGCGGCGGATGCGAATCGTGCCGACGTCCAGAGTCACATCGTCACAGATTACAACACACTTTTCCGGCGGCAACTTGTAAAATGACAGCGCCTCGCGTACTGCCTCGCCACTGTTGTTCATAAACGTTTGCGGCATAAGCAGGAGGATCTTTTTGCCGTCGCAGGTGATCTCCCCGCACAGCGATTTGAATTTCACACGGTTGATGCGCACAGAGAAAGCCTCCGCCAACGCCTCAATGGCGGCAAAACCCGCATTGTGACGCGTGCCTTCGTATTTTTTACCCGGATTACCCAGGCCTACGATCACAAAGTCGATCGGACCTGCAGGTGCCGGTTTTTTGAAGAACATATCCATCACCCCATAAAGACACCGGGATCAGCATCCCGCCGAGCTACCCTTATTATGGCAAAAA
>JAFYPN010000105.1 GCA_017547465.1 Clostridia bacterium
CAAAATCCCGCCCAATACTGTCGTTGGTGATGATAAATGAAACAAACCTCGCTCAAACCGTCTTTGAGTGACAATCTTGATACGTTGCGCAGCATGTTTGACGTAAGTGCGGACCTTGTCATCCGGGAAATACAAGTTGCCGGCTACGCGGCGGCGGTGGTCAGCATTGAAGGGATGATTGACCGCCATATGATGGCGGACGCGGTACTGTTACCGCTCTCCGGCATGCCGCATACGTATGAGAACCCCGCTGCTGCGATGCAGGATATCGAAAAAACGGTGCTTGGCTTTGTGGATCTGCTCACGGCGGATACCGTAGAACAGTTGTCGGAGCTCATCGTATCGGGCTTTGCGGCGGTATTGCTGGACGGCGTTGCCCGTGCGGTACTCGGTGGTCTGCAGGCGTTTATGATCCGCTCGGTATCCGAGCCGTCCACCGAGGTGGGGGTGCGTGGCTCGCGCGAGGGGTTTACCGAGGCGATCCGCATCAACATCTCGATGATCCGTCGCCGCCTGAAAACCCCCAATCTTACCTTTGAAATGCTCACCGTTGGGGAGATGAGCAAAACGGCGGTCTGCCTTTGTTATATGCGTGGGCGTGTATCCAAGACCCTGCTCGACGACGTGCGACGCCGGATCACGGACTGTCCGCTCGACATCGTACTGGAATCGGGTTATCTGCAACCGTTCGTGGAGGGGGAGAGGCGTTCCCTGTTCACCGGCGTGGATGTCACCGAACGCCCCGACACCTTGTGCGGCAAGGTTGCGGAGGGGCGCATCGGCGTGCTCGTGGACGGTACGCCGTTTACGCTGGTCGTGCCGTACCTGTTTACCGAGCACTTCCAATCCATGGACGATTATACACAGCACCCGGTGTACGCGAGTTTTATCCGTCTTATCAAGTACGTGTCGTTTCTCATTAGTCTGCTGTTGCCGGGTCTGTACGTGGCAATCGGCACACACCACGCGGAAATGTTGCCGAGCGAGCTGCTCTTATCCTTTATCAATTCCGCGCGCTCCACACCGTTCCCCTTAACGGTCGAGGCACTGCTGATCCACTTCCTGTTTGAGATCATGCGTGAAGCGGGACTGCGTTTCCCGAAATCCGTCGGGCACGCCGTGAGCATCGTCGGCGCCCTCGTGATCGGAGAATCGGTGGTACGCGCCGGATTGGTCGGTGCCCCGATGGTCATCATCGTTGCACTGACCTCCATCAGTGCGTTCGTGATTCCGAGCTTATACGGCAGCATTGCGGTCCTGCGGTTTGTCTTCATCGTGCTCGGCGGTGCGCTCGGTCTGTACGGTGTGATGCTGGGTGCGCTGTTACTGCTGTGCAGCCTCAGCAGTTTGAACCTCGATACCATACCGATCACCGCTCCCATTACACCGTTCAGCCTGAAAGCGATGCGGGATGTGTTTATTCGCTCGGATTGGCGTAAGTTATCAAAAAACAGTTTTCGGGTACAGAACGTGGTGGGCTCACAGATCAAGGACGGAGAGGAGGAGGTGCCGCAGTGACACCCCAAGGCCGCATTCGTGGCACCCAACTGCTATGGTTGTTGCTCGCGGGACGGTTATCCAGCTGTTTGTTGTTGCCCGCAGACAGTCTACACGCGCTGACCGTTCCCGACCTCATCGCCGTGACGGCGCTCAACGCGCTTGTCCTGCTGCTCCTGGCTTTGCCAACATTGCTTGTGTTACGCCGCGGTGACGGCAATCTGGCGGACCGCGGCGGGCGACTTGTGGTTGTCGGCTATCTGCTTGTCAGCCTGTTTGTGCTGTATCTGGATATTCTGCAATTTCGTGATTTTGCAGGGGAAACCACCAAAGCAGACTTTTCCGTGACCCTGCTCACCGCCTCGCTGATCGTGGTGGGATTTGCGGCGTCGCTGTACGGACTTGAGGCGCTCGGCCGCACCGCGGCGGTGGTGGCGGTGATCGGTATGGCCCTGTTGCTTGTGTTCGGTGCACTGCTGATCCCCCGAACCGAGTCGATCAATTTTCCCCCCGCCGTGTTCAGCGGCTGGCCTACCGTGCTGTCCCAAACCGTAAAGGAACTGCCGCGCACTGCGGAGATCGTCGCGGTGGGTGCGCTGTACCCCTATGTGAACGGCAAGGTAGGCCGTTCCTTTGTCGGATTTGTAGGACTCACCGCGGCGCTGACGCTGTTTGTCTGCATCGTCACCACCGGTGTCCTGGGCGATTTTGCGGGACTCACCGCCTATCCGTTCTATACAGCGGTGACCGCCGCAAGCGCGGGTGTAATTGAGCGGTTGGATATTTTTGTCGTGGCGCTGTGGCTTGGTACTTTCTTTGTACGGGTGGCGTTGTTCGGCGTGATCTGTCTTGACCATGCACGTCGCCTGTTCGGTGACAGGTCGCGCCTGCCTGTGGCGGGCGTAGGGGCGGTTTTGCTCATGGCATTGACGGTACTCACGCAGTATATCGACGGTCAGTGGCGCACCGTTACCTATGTGTACTGGGGTGTGCTGGCGTTGTTCGGCATCGGGTTGCCATTATGGGTATACAGGAGGAAACGACTATGAAACGGCTGTGTGCGGTGATCCTGCTTACCGTCCTGCTTACCGGCTGCAGCGCCGACACGGCGCTGCGCGACAAGATCGTGGTGACGGGGCTGGGTATTCATCAAAAGAACGGCACCTGCACGCTGTCGGTGCAAGCGGTGGAATCGCTCAAGACCGCGGCAAGCCTGTCCGAGCAGGACGACACCGCGACTGCTGTGTACGAGGCATCGGGCGATTCCGTTTCGGTGGCCTTGCAGGCGTTCTTGAACGAGGCGGGTAGGGAGACCTATATTCTGCAAAACCGCATTTTAGTGATCAGCACCGACCGGTGCGAGGCACTGTCGCTGTTCGACAGTCTGGATTACCTCATCCGCAACCAAGAGGGGCGGGTGCTGGTACCGGTGGTCGTTTGTCGCGGCGATCCCGCGACACTCCTTGGTCTCTCCTCCGGCAACGACGCGATCCCCGCGCAGTACTTGGTGGGCATGCTGGAGGAGGGTGAGCGGTGGAGTCTCTGTATCAAGCGCGATCTCTTAGATGTACAGCGTTCAGCGTCCGGCATGTTCGATGCGGTACTGCCCATCATCCGTGTATCCGAGGATACCCCTGTACCGGACGGCACGGCGCTGTTCCGTGACGGTGCGTTTGTGGGGGAACTGACGGCACCGCAGACGACGGGCTTCCTGTTGCTTCGTGACGAGTCGGATCGCGCGCTGTATACCGCGGAGGGGGTGACCTATACGCTGGATTCGTTCAACACAAAACTGACCGTCCAAAAAGACGGTCAGCGCTTTTCCTATCACTTTTCGGTAACGGGTCGGGTAAAGGTCACCGAACAGCAAGGCGATACCACCCCGAATCTTGCCGTTGTCGAACGGTTCGTAAAAGGGTGCATGGAGGATACGCTGCGCGTGTTGGACGAAACCGACTGCGATCCGCTCGGTCTTGCCCGCAAGACGGCGCAACAATACCCCGCCATCACACAAAAAACGGTCCGATCACAGCTAAAGACCTGTGACAAGACCGTTTCGGTAGACCTTAAATTTTGATCACTTGCCCCAAGGCAAACGAATACAGCAAACACTCGCGCACCGGCAACTCCAGTACCGCGCTCAGGGCGCGGGCGTACATCGCGAGCTGTGCGCGGTAGCGCCCGATGAGCTCGTCGGGCGATTTGACGCGATCGGTCTTGTAATCCACAATGACAAGACCGCCATTCTCCACAAACACGCAGTCGGCGATACCCTGTACTACCACCGCTTCGCTCAGATCCGTGACGGCGGGATCGTAGGCTACGGCCTCCTCGCGGAACGTGAACGGAACCTCGCGCAGGACGCGTTCCGATGCGCCCATACGGCGGTACAGCTCGCTGTCAAAGAACGCCCGCAGGCGTTTGTGATCCAACGATGCCGCCTGCTCGGCAGACAAAAATCCGTTCGTCTCCAGTCGCGTGGCTTCCTGTTTGGTAGAAGCAGCGGCGGCCGCGAAATCGGCAAACTGCATAAAGCTGTGCATGGCGGTGCCCCGCTCGGCGGGGGTGAGCCCCTGTTTTGCCAGAAACGACGGGCGCGCGTGGGCGACCAAATCGGGACTGGTGGGATCGGCGGCGATCTCGGATGCCGCGAGCTTGGTCGGCACGCGGGACAACGCGTCGTGCGGGTAGCGGTACGCGATGCGCTCGCGCAGTGTCGCCACCAGTGCACCGTCCGGCTGTGCCGTTATGGTCTCATCTGCACCGTTTGACGCTCCGTCCTCGACGGGGGGCGGTGCACAGAACGACACCCGCACGGTGGAGGCGTCCTCCGCCGTGATCGGTTCAAGGACACACGCTCTCTCACGCAGTTCGCCGCAGGACGGATGGCGAAGCAAGGCACCCAGTACCCAATCGCTGAGACATCCCGCGTCGCCCAACGTTTCGGGCGACAGGGTATCGCACGCGGGACGGATACCGGTCGCGAGTGCGCTCAGCGTGTCGTCGGGTGAACTCGGAGTGGTGACCAGATACAGTTTTTCTCTGGCGCGTGTCATGGCAACGTATAAAATACGCAGCTCCTCCGCGCGGGATTCGTCTTGTTGCATCAAGAGCAGCCCGTTGCGCGGCAGGGTATGACGGCGCGCAAAGGTGACGGGATCGCGGTGGTTCATACCGGCACCGTATTTGGCATGCAACAGCAGATCCTTTTTCGTGTCCTCCGTGCTGAAGCCGGTGGCAAGTCCCGCCAAAAACACCACGGGGAATTCGAGTCCCTTTGAGCCGTGCACGCTCATGATGCGCACGGCGTTTTCGGTATCGGGAGTGGTGGCGGACAGGCTGATTCCCTGCTCTTGCAGGCGATCAATATGACGGATAAACGCCGACAGACCGCGGAACCCGCCCTGTTCAAACCGACAACATTGCTCATACAGCACGCGCAGATTCGCGGCGCGCGTGGTACCGCCGAAGCGGGCGCTGAACAACTCGGGGAGTGACAGATCCTCATACAGGCGGGTAAGCAGCCGATCCACGGTCAACACGGCTGACAGTTGACGGTAACGGTCAAGCGTACTTAAAAAGTGGTGGCACCGCTCGGCAAGCAGGGGATCTGCGTGCCGACAGGCGGCGGTGACCGCCATGTACAGCGCCGCTTTCGGGCGGCACAGGCGTATCGTCGCCAGTTCATCGGTCGTAAAGCCGAACAAGGGGGAGAGCATCACCGCGACGAGCGGGATATCCAACAGCGGATTGTCGATACACCGTAAGAGAGATACCGTCAGCCTCACCTCGGGTGTTTCAAAGAAGTTGCTTTCCAGCTTGGCGACGGTCGGGATGCCGTAGCTTTCCAACGCCTTGCAGTAGGCGGGCGCATGGGTCCGATGGCTGCGCAGTAAAATACAGCAATCCTTGTATTGCAGGGGACGGCGTGAGCCGTCCTTTTCCGTTACCGAGAAGTTTGCCAAAAGCTGTTTGATGCGCTCGGCGATAACGCGCCCCTCCGCCTCGTCGGCGGAATAGCCACACGCCTTTGCCTCCTTGCCGTCGAGAATCAGACACTCGGTATCGTACACCGATTCGTCCTCCACGGGTGGGTAGGTCGCGCCGTAGTGCAGTTTCTCCTGATCGTTGTAGGCGATGCCGCCAAGCGCGGGGATCATCAACTGATGAAATACGAAATTGACGGTATCCGTTACCGCGCGGCGACTGCGAAAATTGTGACCCAACAGGATGGTGCCGGGATAGTGCTCGCCGTCAAACAGCGGATAGGCGTCACGACGGCTGAGAAACAGCTCGGGCATCGCTTTGCGGAACGCGTAGATGCTTTGTTTGACGTCACCCACCAGAAACAGATTCTGTTCATCGCGGGACAGCGCCGCAAACAGCGCGTCCTGCACCGCATTGGTGTCCTGATACTCGTCCACCATGATTTCATCGTATCGCTCGGCGATCTCGCGCGCCCGGGCGGTTGGCACGAGCTTGTCTTGCTCGTTGTATTCGGTGAGCAACGACAGCGCCAAATGCTCGGTATCGCTAAAATCGAGGAGATTCCCCGCCCGCTTTTTCTCGGTAAACACCGCCATAAACCGACGGATGACCGCGTACAGTGCACGGATCAAACGCGCACCGCGTCGGATATCCTCGCGGCATTGCTGCTCGGTTCCGCAGCACAGAGCGGCAAGATCCCCGATGAGTGCTTTCGCATTGTCGCGCAATACCTTGGCGCGCTGTCGCGCATCGGTATTTTCACAGCCAGCCGTGCTTTTGAAGCCGACAAACGAGAACGCGGCGATCCCCTCAAACAGCGGATCCCAACGCCCCTGCTCGGCATATTGTTGCAGTTGTGTTACTTGATCCAACTCCGCTTTCAGCGACGGCGAATACGCGCGCACCAAAACGGGATCCCCCAGTGCTTCGGAGAGCGCTGCCGTATACAGACGCTGACACCGTGCAAGCGCCCCGCGGATCTTTTTCAGCAGATACGCGCCCCACACCGTTTCCGACACCGTATCGGTGCCGTCGTACATCGCCGCGGTATCACGCAACCAACGCTCGGGATCGGGGTAGGATTGAATAAAAGAGAACAAGGTATCCACCGTGCTCATCAAACGAGCATCCGTCTTGCCGTCGGTCATCCCGGTCGCAAGCTCGAGGAAATCGGGGTCCTGTTCGTCGTAAAACTGCTGTAGGGTTTCGTCCAGCGCCTCGCGCTTCAACAGCAACAGCTGTTGTTCGTCGGCGATGCGGAATTGCGGCGACACACCCACCTGATAAAAATTCTCGCGTACCAGATTGATGCAAAAGCTGTCCACGGTGCAGATATCCGCACGCGGCAGACGGATCAACTGATGCTGCAGATGCAGGTTGTCGGGTTGCGCCGCGGCTTGCTTGGTCAGCGCCACGGTCAGCCGTTGCCGCATTTCCGCGGCGGCGGCGTTGGTAAAGGTGACGACCAACAGCCGATCAATGTCGTGACCGCCGAGCACGTACTGTACGATGCGTTCCACCAATACGGTCGTCTTACCGGAGCCGGCCGCCGCCGATACCAGTAGCGTACCGCCGTGCGAGTGGATGCAATGCTCCTGTTCAGACGTCCAGCCCACGGTCGTTCACCTCCGTTTCGGGTTCGTCCAGAGCCGCGAGCGCCTCGGCGAGCTTTTTCGAGGTCAGCTCGCGCACGGGGTCGGTGGACTCGTGACAGCAGATATCGTGATAATCGCAATAGGCACAGGCGTCCTTGACGCCGCCAATTGGCACGGCGTTCACCGCGCCAGCGTGTAACTGCTCGACCATCTCGACCAGTACCTTTTGAATACGGCGGCGGATGCGCCCAAACTGCTCCAGCGTCGCAAGGGAGGAGGCTTTGGACAGCTCTCCTGATTTGAGCAGCGACACCGGAATAAAGACACCGGCAAGATCGGGTTCCATTGCGCGCAGCACGGCGGGATCGTCAATGAGCAGACCGTTTGAACGCATCACCTTAAAGCGCTCGCGATCCATTCCGTCGTCCGATAACTCGCGACTGATGTTTACAAAGGGGAGCTTTGCCGGCAGATACAACACACCCGCAGGCGATACCGAGCCGTAACGCTCCGCCCCGTTCTCGCAGATGGCAAACAGATAGATCAGCATCTGCATATCCAACCCCTCCAGCACCTCACCGAGGTTGAAGGTCTTTTGACCGCTCTTGTAATCCACGATGCGAATATACGAGGTGTCACCGTCGCAAAAGGCATCCACGCGGTCTACGACACCGCGCACGCGCACCGTGCCGCCGTCTGTTGTTTTGAGTTCCCACGACGGGATGCCGTCCTCGTCGCCGATCGGCAACTCGTAATCCACCGGTACGAAACGGCTGTTTTTCAGCTCACAGACCACGCGCCACATCAGCTCGTGGCAAAAACGGCTGAGATGCGCTACCGTACCACGCAATCGCCCGTCATGGACGGCGTCATGGCCCATCATTTCGAGGATATAGGCGTGTACCGCGGCGTCGACGTCGGCGCGCACCGCGTCCTTGGTGCAATCGGTATAGCCGCGCTTAGCGTACACGGGCAGCAGCTTGCTCATGATATAATGCGACAGCGTCCCCACCTGTGCGGGATTCAGCTCCGCACGCTCGCGTGGGTATGCGTGCAGTCCGTATTTACAGAAGTAGGAAAATCGACAGCGATGGTAGGTGTCCATCTTGCTGGGGGATACCCACATATCTCTGCCGAACAACCGCTGTGCCAGCGCAGGATCGCCGAGTGCAAAGCCGCGTTGTGCCTCGCGAAGTGAGCGAATACGGGCGGCATAGGCAGGCAGCTCCTCGCACACGGCGCGCAGGGATGCCGCCTCCGCGGAATCCTCACGCCACAGGGCAGACAGCCGATAAAACGCGTCGGCGTCCGACTCGCACGCGCCGACGCCGTCGACGGTTCCGGTCGTATGTGCGGGCAGGATCTGACGGATCGTATTGACCAAAGAGGACGGTTGCTGTACTTCGCCCGATGCCGCCTGCACGTAGGTAACAACGAGCCGTTCGGACGCTGCCGCTACCGCCATATACGCATAATACCGCTCCTCAGCGGTTTGATGATCGGCGTCGTCCGCCATCGGGAGTCCCGCCGCTGTCAGTTGTCGCCGTTCATGGTCACTGAGCAGACCGCCCGTCGACGGATACGCGGGGAATACCCCCTCGTTGGCGCCGAGGAGGAACACCGCTTTCGGGGCGGTATACCGCATGCGATCCGCCGCACCGAACTTCACGCCGTCCAGCGTGGGCGGAATGCTGCCGAGATCGTCTGAGGACACCGCCAAATGCCACAGATCGGTAAATTGTTTGGCGGTGGACGGCACGGTCAACGTAGCAAACTTATCCAAAAGCGATACGGTGTAGTCCCACAACCGCGCCTGTTGTTCCGCCGCGTGCCGTTCGCCTGCGTTCTTTAACCGCGCGACCTGCAATCGCACCATGCGCGGCACACGAAGCTCCTGCAAAAACGCCCATACCGCCGCCGAAAAGTCTCGACCGGTGTGGTTGCCGTCCAACCGTGTTTGTAAATGAATGAGCGGCTGTGCCAAGCGGCGGCGCAGCTGATTTAACCGTTCGAGCCGCTCGGTCGAGCGGTCGTCCGTGTCGGCCTGCAACCCGTCGGGATGCAGGGTAAACGGCAGCTTCCATTGCTTGCCGCGGATGTTCCATAAAAACACGTAATTTTCCAGTTGCGCGGCAGAGGTGGCGGAAAAACCGGCAAGGCCGGTCTTGACAAGACGCAGAACGTCCGCGCTGTCCCATCCACTCGCCGCCGCGAGTGCGGACTCAATCAGTGTGATGATCGGTTGTGTGACCACCGACTCGCGCAGATCGGGGGTGCAGGGGAGTCCCTCTCGTTGCAAAGCGGCGACCAGCAGATCGCTGTAGTCGCTGCTGTTTCGCACCACCACCGTGAAATCGCGACAATGCCCGCCTCGCTCACGCAGTAAACGGCGGATCTCACGCGCCGCATACCGACATTCCTCTGCGCGGTCGGCACAGGGGGTGATACACACCGCGTCGGTCGGCTCGGTATAGGCATCCGCGGCTGGCAGAAAGCACCCAGCCTCTAAGGCGGCAAGAGCGGGATCGGCAGTGCGGTGGTTGTCGGTCAAGTGCTGTACGGCGGCGACCGGTACGTGATGCCGCCCGGCGGCATCACGCAAGCGGGTGGCGGTGCGCGCGACCGAGGAGAAGCGTCCCGACGTGTCCTGCGGGGTGACGGTATCGGTGCACAGACATACCGTCATAGAGGCAACGCGGGGCATCAGTCGATCCAGCACGAGAAATTCCTGCTCCGTAAAGCCTTTGAAAGCGTCCAGATACACGTGCGCACCGTCAAAAAGGGTGGATTCGGGCAACCGTTGTCCGAGCACTGTTAATTCGTCCTGCGGGTCGACAAGGTCCGTGCTTGCCACGAGTGCCTCGTAGGCACCAAAGATCAGCGCGGTCTCCTTCGTTTTGGAGCGCAACACACCCTCGGGCAGCGCTTTTGCGGTGTCCTCCAACAATTGCGGAGTGATGGTACACTGCTTACATTCCGACAAAAAGTCCAGTAGGGTACGCAGATACTCCGGATTGTCCACGTGGCGGCGATACAGCGTCAGCGAGTCGACGATGCTGTGCAGTGCCTGACTCATGAGAAGCATGGAAAGCGTCTGATCCATGCGCTTGCCGGCAAGGCCACCGATCTGACGGAACACGGCGTTTGCCATGCGGGTGAAGCTGAGTACCTGCACGCGCTGTGAAAGCACCGGCCCGAATTCTAAAAGCAGGCGGCGCTCGTTATCAAACGATGCCTGCTCGGGTACGAGCAGAATAAGCGGAGCGGTGCTGTGCTCGGCGGCGTTGCGCATCCTACGGTACAGCTCGGTCGTTTTGCCCGAGCCGGAACGGCCGATAATGAGCTTCAGCATACAGCATCCTCCTTTTTTGTTACGCCAACGTGTCGTGGTCGCTGAGATCAAAAACCTCTGCCAGCTGACGGGTGATCGTGGCTTTGCGGTTTTTCAGATAGTTGCGCATATAGGTCACCTGTTGCTCAAATCGAGCGGGCGCGGGTGCGCCGAATGCCGCCTGTTGGCGCGGGATCTCAGAGCGGATGGTGTCCGCGAGCTCGTCCAAAATCGGAATCAGACGGTCGGACGACAGCGTGGTGTCCAGCAGCTCTTTGTATACGCTGACAAATTCGTCGGCAAATTCGTCGTTTTGCAGCAGGGCGGTCATCAGCGGGTAATAATAGTTCTGGAACGTGTTTTTACCGCTCCCCTCGTACAACTGCTTAATAAACTCGTGGTTGATATAATAATTGGAGCACGCCCAGTCCATATCGAAAATGATCCAGTTCCATTTTCCGCCGCGCTCGTCGCGGTAGCAGGCGATGTTGTTGATCATGTCGCCGTTTCCGAAATACGTCTGAATGGCAAAATACCGCATCAGCGATTTTTCGTTGATCTGCGACAGCACGTAGTCGTAATGCTCCGGGATCGTCAGATCGTGGGTTTTGGCATACTCGATCAGCGCCGCCATATCGGGATCCATGTCTGCGTTTTTTTCAAACACGGCAGGCATCTTTGCTAACTGTACATAGTCCTCGGGAATACCGGTATAGGCGGAAACAAACGCCTCGTTGCGCTTTTCCCGCAGGTAATACAACCCGTAATACGTGCCGTTGATGTACAGCGCCACGGGACGGGCAGATTGTATCACGAGCTCCTCGGTGTTTTTCAGTGCAATGGCCGTGAATTCGTCACGGAGCTTCGCGTTTCGCCAGTCCGATCCGGACGGACGCAGCAGCAGATCCGAGAAAGTGGTGACGGTGCTGTCCTCGAAGAACGGATAGGTGACCGCGGATACGCCGGTGGTCTGATTGAGCTTCAGCGAAAACGCCTTTTGCGGATTTTCACGGCTCATACCGCCGGAGATCTTGAGCAGACTGTCGAATTCGATATCCTTAACCCCGTCCTCGGTAAAATATTCCGCATGCACGAGCGCCGTCAGCGCTTCGTTCTTATATTGCGTAAAGGTTCCGTTTGCCCCGAACAGCGCGGCATAGTCGCCTGAAACGCTGACCACGGGCAGATCGTGCTTGTCTACGGTCAAGTAGGTCTGAGTGGCGATGTCGCTCGGCAGACAGCCGTCGCGGTAGGCGACGGCGCGCAACACGGCGGTTTTGGTGATGGTCACGGTCTGTCCCGCACGATACGGATACGACGCTTCGGTTGGGGCAGAGCCGCTAACGGTATAATACACCCGACAGCCGTCGGGAACGGTGATGGTGACGGCAGTTCCTGACTCCACGTACCCGCCGACTTGTTGAATGACAGGGGTGGCGGCATATCCGCTGTACGCGGTGCCGTTTGCGGCGTTTTTGGTGGGCGTGTCGAAATAGACACGCACGGAGCGGTCATCGCCGACGCGACCGCTGGTCACGTCGGTTCGCTGTTTGCCCGTCTCGAACGAATCACACAGCACACCGCTTGGCGTATATAGGTACAGCGTATCACCGAACCGGCCGAGCGAAAACGGCGCGCAGGGAGAGATCCCCTCGGGACGCTCGTCGTCACAGGCAATGGTATAGTACCCGCCCGCTTCAATGACGACGTCACCAAACACCAAGCCCTCCTGTTCAGGTGCCTCGGTCAGCCGATACCCCGCGAGAGAGAGCGGTGCATCGGTGGTGTTGTACAGCTCTACCCAATCGGTGTCGGTACCGCTCGAAACGGCACACACCTCGCTGATCATGACACCGGTGTAGCAGGCATCTTTCAGCTCGTTCACTGTCGCGGCACAGATGCCGTCGTTCGGCTTTCCGGGCGTGGGGGTGGCAAACCAGACGTCACGGCCGTCCTTGCGACCGTAGGAAATATTTTCGGGTGATTCCCCGACGGACAGTTGATCAAGAACGGTCTCTCCGTCGCACAGGTACACCGTATCACCCGACGCGTTCAGCCCGAACGGCGCGTACAAAAACCGCGATTCCGCCTTGTCGCCCGTCAGGTGAACGACAACACACTCCTGCGGCTTGAGAACGACGTTTTCAAACACGTACTTATCCGACTGTTCGGGGTCGTCGGTGATGGAAAATCCGTCCAACGATACCGCATAACCGCCCGTGTTTTGAATCTCTACCCAGTCGTGGTAGAGGCCGTCGTCGTCCGCGTATACCGAACGGTTGTGATTCATCAGCTCGCTGATATGCAGCTGTGCGGCGGGCGCATCCTCCGGTTGCCCCCACAATAGGGAGGAGAGCAACAGAAGCGGGATCCCGACAGCACAAATGCCGATCAGCAACCGCTGCTTTTGTTTTTCGGTTAATGCTTTCATACCATTACTCCCTGTTGGCGTAACCCGGTGTGGGATATTGACAGACGGCATAGCCGCCGTCCTCGGTATAGCCGACCGACTGATCCTGCTCGGTGGCGTGATAGGTCACGCCTGAGCAGAACGAGCCGGAGTCTGTATACAGTCCCAAGAAGGAATCCGATCCACCGAGCCTAAACGACGCGTGCAGCTCGCCAATGATGTCCGTTTTATCGGAGCAAAATACGATGAGATACCCGCCCGCGGGTATCTCGGTGCCGTCGGGAAACTGCCATTTTGTCACCTCGTCCTTGGAATCAGTAAGAGAATAGCCGGACAGGTCGACGGCGGTGTTGGAGAAATTATACAGCTCCACCCAGTCGTTGTAATCGCCGTCGCGGTCGTACAGCACCGAACGGTTGCGGGACATATACTCGTTGATGCGCACGCCGTTTGCGGTGTTTACCGACTGTTGTCCCAAGATCATGCCGTTTTCGTTGGACGCACGGGGCGTCGGTGTGGCGTACCACGCGAAGCTGTCGCCATAGCGGCCGTAGGACACACCGGGCGCACTTTCGGGAACGGCAACCTTGTCCAGCAGACGGCCGTTCGGGTCGCTGAGCACCACCGTTTCACCCGATGCTTTCAAGGCAAAGGGGACCGAAAGGCGGTCGGCAGTGTTGTCGGTCTTATCCGCATAGATCAGCAGATACGAGCCCGCCTCCAACACCACTTCCGGGAACATCCACTTACCGGGCGCGTCTTCGTCGTCGGACAAAAAGCAGCCGTCGAGATTTACCGAGGCATCACCGGCGTTGTACAGCTCGATCCAATCCGTGTCACCGCCGGCGGTCAGCACCTCGTTGATGCGGATGTCAATACGTGTATCTGTATGCCGGTCGGTGCAGCCGGACAGCAACGAGCAGAGTAGGCAACCCGTCACGATTCCAAATCCTATACGGCGCATCCGATGACCACTCCTTTAAATAGCAATATATATCATTCAGTATATCAAATTTATGTATGCAAATCAACTGTATTTGGAAAAAGCAAATTTTCCAAAACAAGGTTGACAAGGACGGAGAAAATGGTGTACACTAAAGTCAGTATCATTTATCAATGAAGCAGTGTTTGCTGAATAGGAGAGAGTGTTATGAAAAAGGTACTGTCTTTTGTTTCCGCTTGCTTGGTCCTTGCTTGTGTCATGGTTATGGCGATTGCACCGGTTTCTGCCGCTACGCCGAAAGAGGATATCCTGGCTAAAGCGAAAGAGCTGGTCCCTGCGCAATATCACGAAGAATATCTGCCGCTCCTGGAGAACGTCTTGCAGCAGGTAGAAGTCACCGCAGAGCAGGCGACCGCCGTTATCGCCAACATGGAAGCGGCAAAGGCTTCCGTGGCTGAGGACAAGGGCGCTTCGCTGTCCGAGTACACGAGCGATGAACAGGCTGCGGTTGTGGCAGAAGTCGAGGCCGCGTGCACCACGCTGGGCTTGACCTGTGAGATCACCCCTGCCGAGAACCCGACTCACGAAGGCGATATGGATTTCTATGTCTATGCCGCCAATGGTGACAAGATCGCGGACGTCGACCTCGACGTTAAGAAGACCAATACCGCTGTCGACTACACCATGATCGTGGCGGCTGCGGCGCTGATTGCTGTGGCTGTCGGCTCTGCCGTGTACGGCAAGAAGCTGTCGGTTTCCCGCTGATCGATGAAACTGAATGGAAACACGTTGAGAAAAAGCCCTTGGTTCAAGGGCTTTTTCTTGCTGTTACC
>JAFYPN010000106.1 GCA_017547465.1 Clostridia bacterium
ACCCTGACGTAGAGTTCGCGTGGCATATGACGTGGGCATACAAAAATGATTACCAATCCAATCCATACGGCGGCCAAGACGAAATGTATAACGCGATTGTTTCTGCGGTCCAAAACAAAATCGTACCTAACAAGAGTATCACCAAAATCATTCCGAACGGAACAGCGATCCAAAACGCGCGAACATCGTATTTAGGCGATTCGTTTACGCGCGACAACTCTCACCTGACGTTTGACACGGGTCGCACGATAGCGGCTTTGACCACGGTGGAAGCGCTTATTGGGATCGATTGGACTACGTTTGATATGGAAAGTCTTTATTTTCTTGCTCCAAACGCCGGAAAGGGATTCCCGAGGCTGGCTGTCGAAAGCACAAGAAATGCCATTCAAAAGCCTTTCGAGGTTACACAGTCTGCGTTTTAATCGCCCCTTTTTGGGCAATAGAGCTTTCAAGCCGTCTGCGTTATCCGCGGGCGGCAGTCTTTTTGCGCAATAAGAACATATGTTCTTATTGTTTCACGTGAAACGTGTTGTTCGTGAAAAGAGGAAAACGAAAATGTGAGGAGGAAAATCAAAAGCGTAAACCATTGTTTCATGTGAAACATTTTGAAAATTTACGCAAAAATCTGCAAATTTCTCTTTTATATCGTGAAAAAGTGTGTTAGTATAGGAGTACATCGAAAGATGAGGTGAAAACTATGGGCAAAATCGTGGCTGTCGTCAACCAAAAAGGTGGCGTTGGCAAAACCACCACGACGGTCAATCTGACTTCGGCGGTCGGCGCGCTTGGTAAGCGGTGCTTGTTGGTGGATTTGGATCCGCAGGGAAACGCGACCAGCGGCGTCGGCGTTGATAAACGGCAGGAAATGATCTCAACGTATGAGCTGCTGATCGGACAAGCAGAGGCGCAGTCGGCGGTGCGCCAAACGCCGTTTCAAAACGTCGATGTATTGCCGTCGAGTATGCAGCTCGCGGGTGCGGAGATCGAGATGGTAGAGATCAGCCGCCGTGAAAACCGCTTAAAGGCGGTATTGGCAGAGTTGCGCGAGCAGTACGATTACATTTTTATCGATTGCCCGCCGTCGCTTGGACTTTTGACACTGAACGCCCTCTGCGCCGCGGATACGTTGCTCGTACCTATCCAGTGTGAATACTACGCGTTGGAGGGCTTGTCGCAGTTAATGGCGACGGTACGGCAGGTAAAACGCTTATACAATCCGATGTTGGATCTCGAAGGTGTGCTGCTGACGATGTATGACGGACGGCTGAACCTGACACAGCAGGTGGTTACTGAGGTTAAGCGGTTCTTTCCGCGCAAGGTGTTTGCCACGCCGATCCCGCGTAGCGTGCGGTTGTCGGAGGCGCCGAGTTTTGGAAAACCGATCAATTACTACGATAAGAATTCCAAAGGTGCGAAGGCGTATGACGCACTCGCACACGAGTTCATTATGAAACGATAGGAGGGGGTACCGTGGCGAGTAAAATTGGAGGACTCGGAAAGGGTTTGGATGCACTGTTTGCTGAAAACGCCGTTGAGGAGCAGGGGAAGACCGTTGCCATTCGTATTTCGGAGATCGAACCGAACCGTGCACAGCCGCGCAAACAGTTTGGTGAGGGGGCGCTCGGTGATCTGGCCGCATCCATTTCACAGCACGGGGTGTTGCAACCGCTGTTGGTACGCCCGTTGCCGAACGGACGCTATTCGCTGGTCGCCGGTGAGCGCCGTTGGCGCGCTGCGCGCATGGCGGGCTTGAGTGAGGTTCCGGTGGTAATTCGGGAAATGACCGATCAAGAGGCCGCGGAATTGGCGCTGATCGAAAATCTTCAGCGTGAGGATCTAAACCCGATGGAAGAAGCGATCGGTTATCGCACGCTGATGGATTCCTATGGTATGACGCAGGAAGAAGCAGCACAGGCTGTGAATAAATCGCGCCCGGCGGTTGCTAATGCTTTGCGACTGTTAAACCTGCCGGACGAACTGGCGGCAATGGTGCACAGCGGCACCTTGTCCGCAGGTCATGCGCGCACCTTGCTTAGTTTTGAGACGAAAGAGGAGCAGTTGGCAGCGGCAAAGGCAACTGTGGAGCAGGATCTGTCGGTCCGTGCACTGGAAAAACTGGCAAAAGCTGCCCGCAAACCGCGTGGGGAACGTGTTCCCGAGCGGCGCGACACCTTCTTTAACGAGGTGGAAATGATCCTGTGCGAAAAAATGGGCAGAAAGGTGCGCGTACAGTCGAAGGGCGACGGGGGCACTTTACAGTTGGAATTTTACGGCAAAGACGATTTGGTGGATATTGCTAACCGTTTGGTGCCGCAGGAATAGGAAAGAGGGAAAACAAGATGATTGACATTAAATTAGTGCGTAGCAATCCGGATTACGTGAAAGCTGCTGTTCGCAAACGTGAAATGGATCTGGATGCCGTGATTGACGATATCCTGAAGATTGATGCCGAGCGCCGTGAGCTGTCCGGTAAGACGGATGCGCTCAAGGCGCAGCAGAACGCGGCTTCTAAGAAAATTCCGCAGATCAAAAAAGAGGGCGGCGACGTTTCGGCGATCATGGCCGAAATGAAGGAGCTGTCGGCACAGGTCAAGGAAGCGGATGCCAAGATCAGCGAGTTAGAGGCTAAGCAAAAAGAGCTGATTTACGCGATTCCAAACCTCCCAGACGAGGATCTTGCCGCCGGTGGCAAGGAAAACAATGCCGTTGTGCGTGTGTTCAAGGAAAAACCGCAGTTTTCGTTCCCCATCAAGAATCATGTGGAACTGTGCGAGGATTTGGGGCTTATCGATTATGAGCGCGGTGCGAAGCTGGCGGGTAACGGTTCCTGGGTATACCGCGGCTGGGGTGCTCGTATGGAATGGGCGCTGCTCAATTACTTTATCGATGAGCACATCAAGGACGGGTATGAGTTCATTCTGCCGCCGCATATGCTGGGGTATGATTGCGGCTATGTTGCCGGTCAGTTCCCGAAATTTACTGAAGAGGTGTATTGGATCCAAAACCCGACCAGTTCTGACAAAAAATTTATGCTGCCGACGGCAGAGACCGCGCTTGTTAACCTGCATCGTGACGAAATTTTGACAAAAGCCGAGCTTCCGCGCAAATATATCGCGTATACACCGTGCTATCGCCGTGAGGCGGGCAGTTATCGCTCGGAGGAGCGCGGTATGATCCGCGGGCACCAGTTCAACAAGGTGGAGATGGTGCAATATACCACCGCTGAGGGTTCCGACGCGGCATTTGAAGAGTTGGTCGGCAAAGCCGAGCGTCTGGTACAGGGTTTAGGCTTGCACTATCAGCTGAGCAAGCTTGCAGCGGGTGACTGTTCGTTTGGCATGGCGCGCACCTCGGATATTGAGGTGTGGATCCCTAGCATGGAGATCTACAAAGAGGTTAGCTCTGCGTCCAACGCGCGCGACTACCAGGCGCGCCGCGGCAATGTGAAGTACCGCGACGATGACGGTAAACTGAAGCTTGCGCACACGCTCAACGCGTCAGGTTTGGCGACGAGCCGAGTGATCCCTGCGATCGTTGAGCAGTACCAGAATGAGGACGGTTCTGTTACCGTTCCAGAAGTGTTGCGCAAGTATATGGGCATTGACGTGATTCGCAAGGGTTAAAAAGATCGATTTTGTCCATCCTTCGTTAAATGCGAGCGAATACAAACTGTATTCGCTGTGCTTTTGCCTCGGCTGAACCAAAATCGCCTCTTTTTAACGAAAGTGGATATTGGCTATATCAAAACGGTCAGTTCGAAACCATCCTGACCCTATACGAAACGGTATAGAAATCAAAACTACGGGAGCGAAAATCATGCAAAACAAAATACAAACCCTGACCAGAGCGGGGCTTATTGCGGCGGTATACGTTGTGCTAACGCTTGTTATCCAACCGATCGGCTACGGAACGGTGCAGTTTCGCGTATCGGAACTGCTCACGGTATTACCGGTGTATATGCCTGAGGCGATACCGGGACTGGCAATAGGGTGCTTTGTCTCTAACCTGGTCGGGTTATCCATCGGCGCGAATCCCGCGGGTGGCTGGGATCTGCTCATCGGTACGGGGGCAACGGTCGTAGCAGCGGCATTGACCTATCGACTACGGGGTATCCGCTTCAAAAATCTGCCGGTTTTGGCGACATTACCACCGGTTATCGTCAATGCAATTGCGATCGGCGTGGAGTTGGCACTTGTATATGGCGGCGTGCCGTGGTATGTGCATATGCTCGGCGTGGCGGCAGGTCAGATTCTCGCGTGTTCCGTATGCGGTACCGTGTTAGCTGCCGCTCTCAATAAAGTAAAAACGTTATAACAAAAACGGACAACCTCACGTGAGGTTGTCCGTTTAGAATAACGTGGAAACAACGGAATCGATCAAAAAGCAGATGCCGTAAAGAATGGGTTGATGTAAAACGTATACCCATAAGGTGTGTCTGCCGATCGTGGCGAGGAACGGCAGGCGGGAATGGTATAGCGTTTTTGGGAATTTCCCCTTTTTCGCCCATACACCCATGTACGTGCCCGTTAAAAAGCAGAAAAACCACGGAACCAGCGGGAAATAATCCGATACATCGTATACCGGACACAGCCCGAACGGGTACAGCCACGGCGTGTTTGGTCGCGCAAAGGGGATTTGCCACTCGAACACACCGGTGATACCG
>JAFYPN010000107.1 GCA_017547465.1 Clostridia bacterium
GACAGCTTACCGTTTAGGTGAGACTGTAGGTGTCAGTGAATCCACGGTGGTTCGCTTTGCTACGGAACTCGGCTTTTCCGGTTATCCGCAGTTGCAAAAAGCCGTACAAAAGCTGATTCGCAGTAAGCTGACAAGCGTGCAGCGCGTAGAGGTATCCCGCTCTCGTATGCGGGACGACGAGGTCCTGGAGAGCGTTATGACATACGATATGGCAAACATCCGCCAGACTTTGGAGGAGATGCCGCACGAAGTGTTTAATGGTGCGGTGGAAGCGCTGGTCAACGCGCGTCATGTGTATGTGTTCGGTGCCGGTAGTTGCCGTGCTCTGGCTCAGTTTGCTGCCTTTTATCTCAAATTGCTGTTACCGGATATCCGGCTTATCAACACTTCAAACGTAACCGAGGTATTGGAGGAACTGTATTCCATTGGCGAGCAGGACGCACTGCTGGTCGTCAGCTTTCCACGGTATTCCAGCCGTTCCGTGAAGGCTGCACACTTTGCTCACTCGCGTGGTGCGAAAGTGATCGCTGTTACCGACAGTATTCTTTCACCCGTCGCGGAGCTCAGTTCAAGCCTGTTACTTGCTCACAGCGATCTGCCAACGGTCGTGGATTCCTTGGCGGCACCGCTTAGTGTTATCAACGCACTGTTGGTAGCGATCTCGCTCAAACGCGCAGACGAGAACCGCAAACGGTTAACCGAGCTTGAAGAGCTTTGGGAAACATATCAGATCTATCAACCGCTTGGTCGAAGCAAACCGATGGAGGACATGCCGTGATGGAGGTCATTGTTGTCGGAGGCGGTGCTTCGGGTTTGCTTGCCGCCGGTGTGGCAGCACGGCGCGGCTACCGTGTCACGGTGGTGGAACGCAACCCCCGCATGGCACGTAAGGTGATGATTACCGGCAAGGGACGTTGTAACGTTACCAACGCCTGCTCCGTGCAGGATTGCGTGGCAAATACGCCGGGGAACGGCAAGTTTTTGTACAGCGCTTTTTCTGCTTTTACTCCCCAGGATACCATGATTTTTTTTGAAGAGCAGGGTGTACCGCTTAAGACCGAACGCGGCAACCGCGTCTATCCGGTTTCGAATAAAGCAGTGGATATTGTGGATGCATTGGTCTCCTTTGCACGCGCACAAGGGTGCCGCTTCAAGACCGGCCGCGTAACGCGCTTGTTGTTAGAGGATAATGTTTGCTGTGATGTGGAGTTGGAAACGGGGGAAACATTGCAGGCATATGCGGTCATTGTGTGTACCGGCGGTTGCTCGTATCCCGGAACCGGTTCCACCGGCGATGGCTACGAGCTTGCACAGCAAGCGGGACATACCGTAATACCGCCGCGCCCCTCTTTGGTGGCACTGAACACGGTCGAGGATTGGTGTGCCGAGCTACAAGGTCTGTCGCTGAAAAATTGTGCACTTACCGTTTATGATACCCAAACAGGGAAGACGGTGTATACCGATTTCGGTGAAATGCTGTTTACGCACTTCGGTGTATCCGGACCGATCGTTCTCAGCGCCAGTGTACATCTTCACGACGCGGTGGAAGGGCGGTATACGCTTTCTTTGGATATGAAACCCGCCTTAACACCCGAACAACTGGATGCACGGTTGGTGCGTGAGTTTGATGAAAGCCACAATGCCTGCCTAGGCAACTTGCTTTCGGCTCTCATGCCTCGCTCCATGGTGCCGGTCATTTTGCGACTCAGCGGTATAGCCGGAGAAACAAAATGTCACTCGGTGTCGCGCACGCAGCGCGGGCGCATTGTCGCACTTCTCAAAAATATTTCGCTAACCGTATCCGGTCTGCGTCCGTTTGAAGAAGCTGTCGTGACTGCAGGTGGTGTCAGCACACGGGAGATCAATGCCAAGACGATGGAATCCAAGCTCGTCAGTGGCTTGTATTTTGCCGGTGAGGTATTGGATATTGATGCGTACACCGGCGGCTTTAATTTGCAAATAGCATTTTCAACCGGCTACGCCGCCGGTAACCATGTTTAGGGAGGGGGATAAAATGAACAAACCTGTGAGTGTTGCGATCGATGGGCCGTCCGGTGCCGGCAAAAGTACGATTGCACGCATTTTGGCTAAGGAATTAGGATACATTTATGTTGATACCGGCGCTCTGTACCGCACCGTTGGGTATGCTGTGTTGCAAAAAGAGATTGATCCGCAAGATGCCGTGGCGGTTGAATCACTATTGCCGCATATTACCGTTTCCATGGGATATGCGAATGGTGAACAGCGCGTCTTTTTAAATGGTGAGGATGTGAGTGCGTATATTCGCACGCCCGAGGTATCCATGGCTGCGTCGACAACCTCGGCTATGCCGCCTGTTCGTCAGTTTTTATTTCGCTTGCAGCAGGACACCGCACGGCAGAATAGTGTTATTATGGATGGTCGAGACATCGGCACGGTCGTACTCCCCTTCGCATCGGTGAAGATATTCTTAACCGCATCGGCTGAGGATCGAGCACAGCGGCGCTTTTTGGAACTGCGTGAAAAGGGAATGGATGTCACCTATGAGGATGTACTGGCTGACATGAAAGAGCGTGATTACAACGATTCTCATCGCGCAGCCGCACCCTTAAAGCCTGCTGAAGATGCCGTTTTAGTAGATACCAGCGGCAATACTCTGGAGCAATCCGTTGAAATTCTTAAAGCCATTATACTGAATGCTTTGAAAGGGTGACATGCGCCTATGTGGCTCGGACGCGCTTTGATTCATATTTTTAGGCCCTTTATCCTTTTCTTTATGCGGGTGCGGGTCATTGGTAAGCAAAATTTCCCGCCGGAGGATGTACCGCTTGTGCTGTGTTGTAACCACATTTCTAATTGGGATCCGGTTTTCCTGGTGGTCGCACATCCTAAGCGCCATGTGTTTTTTATGGCAAAGGCAGAGTTGTTTTCCAATCGTTTGTTTACCTGGTTCCTTGGTAAGCAGCTCGGTGCGTTTCCGGTGCATCGCGGAACAGGGGACACAAGTGCGATCGAAACCGCTAAACGGTTGGTTAACGAGCGTAAGCTAATGGGGATTTTTCCCGAAGGTACGCGCTCAAGGGATGGTAAATTGTTGCGTGCAAAATCGGGTGTAGCACTCATCGTTGCGCAGACAGGCGCCTCCGTTCTGCCGGTGGCTGTCGTCACACGCGGTCAGAAGATTCGTCCGTTTCAGAGGGTGACCATTGTGTATGGTAGCCCGTTGTCGCCCGAAGACTTGCATTTGACTGATCCTGAGCATCCCGATATTCGCTATGCCACACGCCTTATCATGAAAACGATCGGAGAGTTGATCGAAACAAATGG
Organism: Clostridia bacterium; assembly: GCA_017547465.1. Taxonomy (GTDB): domain Bacteria; phylum Bacillota; class Clostridia; order Oscillospirales; family Acutalibacteraceae; genus RGIG3009. The sequence goes on from JAFYPN010000107.1 coordinate 3,307, forward strand.
ATAAAACCATCCTAGTTGCCCAATCAGCGGGATTCTGCTTTGGTGTAAAGCGCGCGATAGATGCGGTATATGAATTACTGAATGAAGGGAAGAACGTTTGCACTCTCGGCCCGATTATCCACAATCCGCAGATGGTGGAATCCCTTGCAAAACGAGGTGTCACCATCATCGACGACCCCCGTCAAACGCCGCGAGAGGCTACACTGGTGATCCGATCACACGGAGTTGCAAAAGAGGTGCATGACGTGGTGGAGCAGGAGGAAATCAGTTGTCGCGATGCTACCTGCCCGTTTGTTGCTAAGATTCACCGTATTGTTTCTGAGTATTCGACAAACGGTGCGGCAGTTTTAATCGCCGGTGACGAGGGTCACCCTGAAGTGATCGGCATCCGCGGGCATTGTCGTACGTCTTCCCATGTGTTTTCTTCGGAGGAAAAGTTGTTAAATTTGGTAAAAAGTGGAATTCCGGACCGAAATGCATCCGTGATTTTGGTCGCACAGACCACTTTTCATATGAATACTTGGAAAAAGTGTGCTGAAATTGCAAAAAAACACTATACAAATCTCATAATCTTTGATACAATATGCAGTGCTACCGCGAAAAGACAAGAGGAAGCGATAGCCCTGTCACAGCAAAGTGATGTGATGGTGATTGTCGGTGGGCGACAAAGTTCCAATACCGCAAAACTGCGGGAGGTATGCCGGCCCTATTGCCAAACGGTGTTAATCGAAAAGGCAGAGGAGCTCACGTCTGAGCCGTTCGCAGGTGCGAAGGTCATCGGTTTGACCGCAGGAGCTTCAACGCCTTCCGATATAATTAAGGAGGTACTTTCAACCATGTCCGAGATTGTCAACAACAGCGAAGTCCAAGAAAATGAGGTGGCTGTTGCCACCGAACCTGTCAAGTCTTTTGACGAAATGAGTTTTGAGGAGGCGCTTGAAGCATCTCTTCAAAGTTTAACTACAAATGAAAGAGTGCGCGGTATTGTCGTGGGCATCGCACCCAACGAGGTACAGGTGGAAGTCATCGGCCGTAAGCAGACCGGTTATATTCCGACCGAAGAGTTATCCGCAGAAGGCACGGATCCGTCCGAGCTGGTCAAAGTTGGTGATGAGCTTGAGCTCCTCATCATGCGTACCAACGATCAAGAAGGCACTATCATGCTTTCCAAAAAGCGTGTGGACGCCAAAAAAGGCTGGGATACTATCGTGGCTGCCGGCGAAAGCGGCGAGATCCTTGAAGGGGTGGTCACCGATGTTATCAAGGGTGGCGTTTTGGTCGCTTCCCACGGCGTGAAGGTGTTTGTTCCTGCGTCTCGCGCTTCTCTCAGCCGTATGGAGGATCTGAGCCCACTCGTCAAGCAGACGGTACGGTTCAAGATCTTAGAGATCAACACACAGCGCCGTCGCGCTGTCGGTTCCATCCGCGATGTCGCCCGCGAGGAGCGTCGTGAGAAAGAAGATGCCTTCTTTGCCAAAGCAGAGATCGGACAGAAATATACCGGCGTTGTCAAATCCATGACCAGTTATGGTGCGTTCGTGGATCTCGGCGGCGTGGACGGCATGGTCCATGTGTCTGAGCTTTCCTGGAAGCACATCAAGCATCCTTCCGAGGTCGTTTCCATCGGCGACTCCGTGGAAGTGTACATCCGTGATCTGGATGCCGAAAAACGCAAGATCTCGTTGGGCTATCGCCGTGCGGAAGACAATCCGTTTGAGATCTTTAAGGCACGGTACGCGGTAGGCGATGTCGTTCCGGCTACTGTCGTCGGTATGACCACCTTCGGTGCGTTTGCACAGATCATCCCGGGCGTTGACGGCCTGATTCATATCTCGCAGATCGCAAATCGTCGCATTGATAAGCCGCAGGATGCTTTGAAGGTCGGCGAAGAGGTACAGGTGAAGATCACCGCCGTTGACCTGGAGAACAAGCGTATCAGCCTGTCCATCCGTGCGCTGCTGGAGGAAGCTCCCGCTGTTGAGGAAACCTCTCCCGAAGTTGTTGTCGAGGAAACTGCTGAATAATTTACGGAAAACAAAATGGGCAACACTCCAAGGCGGAGTGTCGCCCTTTCCGTTTTGAGGAGGAATCTTTTATGATCGCCATTGCCTGTGACCATGCTGCTGTCGAACTTAAACGCGAAATTCAAGAAATGTTGACCGAGATGGGTGAGGAGTACCGCGATTTCGGTACGGATACCTCGGATAGTTGTGATTATCCGGTATTTGCTGCCCGAGCTGCCAAAGCGGTGGCTGACGGCAGTTGTGAGAAGGGAATTGTTATTTGCGGTACCGGTATCGGTATCAGTATCGCCGCTAACAAAGTGCACGGTATCCGTTGTGCCCTGTGCAACGACCCGCTGTCCGCACAGCTTACCCGTCAGCATAACAATGCAAACATGGTTGCGATGGGGGCCCGCATCATCGGGCCGGAACTTGCGAAATGCATTGTGAAGACTTTTTTGACTACTTCTTTTGAGGGCGGTCGCCATCAACGTCGCATCGACCTTATTACCAAATTAGAACAAGAACAGGTGATCGAATAATATGTGCATGACACTCGCCGAACTGGAGTCCGTTGCCGAGGCGTTGCGTCAAAACAATATGGTCGCGTACTGCGTTGCGAGCAAGGAAAAAGTAGTGCCGCTTGTCAAGAAACTGTTGCGCATCGGTGACACGGTGGCGGTTGGTGGCTCGGTGACCTTGTTTGAAACCGGTGTTATAGACCTGCTACGCAGCTTGGTCGTTGGATGCAACAAAATCGTAGACGACATACCGGCGGCTGTTCGTCGTGTTAAAACTGTTGCGGCACCTCTCAATGCCAAGCGTCTGCAGTGTCATACATATTGTGCTGTCAACGGCGTTTGTAAGGCGGTTGACAGTGAGCGGTATACCGACGGTTGTCGGTCGCCCGCTCGGATTTGTGCTCAGTATCTCATCAGCGGTCAACAGCGTATTCCCGGCCGTATTCAAGTCATTTTGGTTGCAGAACCGCTTGGTTTTTAAAAAATTTTGCTGTGGAAAAACCTTTCATGTCTAAGTGGAAAAATAACGACCATACTATATATGGTATTTTGCATCAAAAATCACAACATTTCTTTAGAAAATATTTGATTTTTGCGAAAAGTATGGTATACTGAAACACGTGGGTATGCGCCCACGTGTTTTGATTGTATCATTCTACCCAATTTTGCGGCATATTCCCCCAACTACGTGTTATTCGAGGGAGTGGGTTTCTTGGATAAATATGTTATTCGCGGCGAACGGCGCTTGACCGGAACTGTTGATATCAGTGGTGCCAAAAACGCAGTCGTTGCGATTTTACCGGCCACTGTTCTTGCAAACGGTGTTTGCCGTATTGAAAATATTCCGAATATTGCGGATGTTGCGACCGCCCTGGAAATTCTGGCAGCAATCGGCGCCACGGTCCGTCGGATCGATCGTCATACTGTTGAGATCGATTCACGTACCATCGTCACACAAACAGTGCCGCATGACTTGGCAAAGAAAATGCGTGCGTCGTACTATTTTATTGGTGCGTTGCTCGGTCGTTTTGGCAAAGCAAATGTTCCGATGCCCGGTGGTTGTTATTTTGGTGTGCGCCCGATCGATCAGCATCTCAAGGGTTTTTCTTGTTTAGGTGCCAAGGTCATGCCCATGAAAAACGGCATGATTGATGCACACGCCGAACAACTGCAGGGCAATTCCGTGTATCTGGATATGGTATCTGTAGGGGCTACTGTTAATATCATGCTTGCCGCTGTGTGTGCCAAGGGTACAACAGTCATTGAAAACGCGGCGAAAGAGCCGCATATCGTTGACCTGGCAAACTTCTTGAACTCAATGGGCGCTGATATTCGTGGTGCGGGTACGGACGTTATCAAAGTTTATGGTGTTGCGCGCTTGTATGGAACCACATATTCGATTATCCCCGATCAGATCGAGGCCGGCACCTATATGGCGGCGGCGGTCGCAACCGGTGGTGATGTCATCGTTCGCAATGTTATCCCGAAACACCTGGAATCCATCACGGCTAAGTTGCAGGAAATGGGCGCGCAAATTGAGGAGTTCGATGAGGAGATACGGGTTTGTGCACCTTCACCACTCAACCACTGTAATGTCAAAACGATGCCCCATCCCGGCTTTCCAACCGATATGCAACCGCAAATCGCGGTACTGCTTTCACTTGCCGATGGGACAAGCATCATTAATGAAGGCGTTTGGGAAAATCGTTTCCGTTATGTGGATGAGCTGCGGCGCATGGGTGCTGATATTCAGGTTGACGGCAAGCTTGCTGTAGTGCAGGGTGTTTCACATTTAACCGCTGCCCCGGTTAAGGCTATGGATCTGCGCGCCGGTGCGGCGATGGTGATTGCAGCTTTGGCGGCAAAGGGTGTGACTGAGATTGAGGAGATTCAGTACATTGAGCGCGGCTATGAGGATATCGTGGAAAAGCTTCAGGGACTCGGTGCTGACATTCAGCGCATAACCGAAGATGATCCCGCTTTCCAGCAAGCATTATAAGAAGATGGGCGCACCGCTCGAGGGCGGTGCGCTTTTTTATAGAGTGGTGAGGAGTGATAATATGGCTCGATTTTGTCCCTTGTTCAGCGGCAGTAGCGGGAATTGTCTGTATATCGGCACCTCGACCGCGGGTATTTTGATCGATGCCGGTGTCAGTGCTCGCCGCATCGAACAGGCGCTTTGCACCCGTGACATTGACCCCGCCACCATTCGTGCCGTATTTGTCACGCATGAGCATACCGATCATATTACTGGCCTACGTGTGCTTCAAAAGCGTTATCACATGCCGATTTATGCCTCTGTTGGTACCTGTGAGGGGATAGAGGAGGCCGCCGCGTGTGACAGTTGTTGCACCGCTATGACCGATATTGTCGAACTGGACGAGTTTGCCGTCACCGCATTTCCAACATCGCACGACAGCCGAGAAAGCACCGGTTTTCGCATCACTCTGCGTGACGGTCGGAACGTTGGCGTTGCAACCGATTTGGGCATAATCACCCCCACTGTACGTGAACAGTTACGTGGCTGTGATTTGGTACATATTGAATCCAATCACGATGTTCGTATGTTGGAAAACGGTCCGTATCCGTATGTTCTTAAGCGTCGCATTTTGTCTGCCACCGGTCATTTGTCCAATGAGGCGTGTGCCAAAGAGTTGCCGGAACTTATCCGACACGGTACAACGCGCGTCTTTTTGGGCCATTTAAGCCGTGAGAACAATATGCCGACGTTGGCAGATGCCACAGCGGATGCCACCCTGCAGACCTGTGGTATGACTCGCAATATTGATTATCTTTTGCAGGTTGCGCCGCCCGAAAACGATAAACCGTATATACTCTTTTAGGAGGTTCTTATGCTAACTGTGACCATTGCGTGTGTGGGAAAGCTCAAGGAAGGGTACTGGCGAGATGCGTGTGCAGAATATACGAAGCGCCTGTCTTCTTTTTGCCGTTTGCAAATCCTTGAGGTAGGCGAGGAACGTCTGCCGGATAATCCCTCCGCCGCACAGATCACCGCAGCACTGGAGGAAGAAGGACATCGTCTGTTGTCTCGCATCCCGGCCGGTGTACCGGTGATTGCGTTATGTATTGAAGGAAAAGGTTTTACTTCTGAGGCGTTGTCAGAACAGCTGTGCCAATGGACGGTGGACGGTATCAGTCATGTGGCGTTTGTGATAGGCGGATCGTGGGGTTTGTCGCCGCTTGTTAAAGAAACATCACGCGTGAGGCTCTCAATGTCCGGCATGACATTCCCGCATCAAATGGCGCGTGTGATGCTGCTTGAACAGCTTTACCGCGCGCTGCAGATCGCTGCCGGCGGAAAGTATCATAAGTAACACAAACGGCCTGATCAAGAGATGAGGCCGTTTTCTATTGGCTTGTCATATTTACTTGATAACTTACATAGGAATATACAAACGAAAAACGATGTGAGCGGAGGAAGGAATATGACAGCCAGTAACACCATCTATCACGATATTGCCACACGAACCGGCGGCGATATTTATATTGGGGTAGTCGGTCCGGTGCGTACAGGCAAATCCACCTTTATTAAGCAATTTATGGATAAGTTGGTGCTTCCCTACATAGACGGCGATTATCTTAAAGAGCGTGCTAACGATGAATTACCACAGTCATCCTCAGGCAGAACAATTATGACAACCGAACCTAAATTTATACCCGAAAAGGGC
>JAFYPN010000014.1 GCA_017547465.1 Clostridia bacterium
CACGCGGCACTCGCCGCGTGGCTGCTTTGCCGTCCAACATTTACCGAACGGTCGTGGGACTTGTCAGCGGGCAAAAACTATGATATACTATTGCCGAGTATTGCCGATTGAAAGGAGAGGGGTATTGTGGTCTATCTGGACAACAGCGCCACCACAGCTGTGTGCCGGGATGCAGTCGAACGCATGACGCGTGTAATGACTGAGCAATATGGAAATCCCTCCTCACTGCATACATTCGGAATTGATGCGCAACGTGAGGTTGCGCAGGCGCGCGGCGAGGTAGCTGCGCTGATCGGGGCAAAGTCGGAACAGGTCGTGTTTGTTAGTGGCGGTACGGAGGCCAATAACATCGCAATACTGGGGGGTGCCGAGGCGCGTACCCGTCAGTCGCATACGGCGGTAACGACCGCCATCGAGCATCCGTCTGTATCGGCGTGCTTTGACCGATTGGAAGCGCAGGGCTGGACGGTCGTTCGTGTTCAGCCGGAGTCTGATGGTTCGATCTCGCCCGAGGCGATCGAACGGGTGTGTACACCCGAAACTACGCTTGTCAGCGCGATGACGGTAAACAACGAAACTGGTGCGTTGCTGGATATTCCGGCTATCGTTTCGCGGGTGCGCCGAAAATCGCCACGGGCGCTTATTCACACGGATGCGGTGCAGGCTGCGGGCAAGATACCGCTCCGTGCCGAAAAATGGGGCGTGGATCTACTGTCGGTGAGCAGTCATAAGCTACACGGGCCGAAGGGGGTCGGCGCACTGTATATCCGTAAAGGCGTGCGAGTCCTGCCGCGTATTTTCGGTGGCGGTCAGGAAAATGGTCTGCGCTCCGGAACCGAGCCGGTCCCCGCTATTGCAGGTTTCGGTGCAGCGGCTGCTGCGGTCCCCGCTCTTGCAGAACAGGCACAATGGTATGAGACTTTAAAAGCGTGTTTGTTGGAAGAACTTGGGTCGCATCCGGACGTGCGGTTTCATATGCCGGCGGGTGGCGTACCATATATTGTAAATTTGTCGCTCGTTGGATTCCGCAGTGAAACGGTGCTGCATTTTCTGGCACAGCGCGGAATCTTTGTGTCCAGCGGATCGGCTTGTGCAAAGGGTAAGCACAGCGCCGTATTGACAGCAATGGGTTTGCCGTCGGCTGAGATCGACAGCTCGTTACGCATAAGCTTTTGCCGAGACAACACAAACGAGGAGATCCGCGCCTTGTGTGAAGTGTTGCGTGAAGCGGTGCAGACACTGCAAAGGAGACAGGTCCGATGAAACATATTCTGAAAAAAAGCGGACATGGTATTGTGCGTATCTTGTGCGCGGTGGTCCCGGTATACGGTGACTCAAAGCGGGAGTGGATCCGCAAGATCGCGCTTTTGATAGCGTTGCTTGTTTTTATTGGCTCAGCCGTGTATTTACTGGACGATCTGGTGCTACAGCCGACGCATACGCGGGTGGTTATGGAAACACTGCGCGATCTGTATCACGAGGAGCCTTCTGTGAATTCAAGTGAGCCCGGAGAGGATACAACGATATATCCGGAGGGAATGAACGACGTGTTTCGCTCACTATACCGACGCAATACCGATGTCCGCGGCTGGCTGACCTTTACGACCGAAGGTGAGGACCTGTTCGGTGGAGCGATTGACAATCCAATCGTACAGACAACCGATAACGAGTATTATCTCGATCACGATTTCTTAGGCGATATCGATAAGGCGGGGTCGCTGTATTTTGATTACCGTAACGACCTATCAGTCGGCGGTGCTAATCGCAATCTTATCGTCTACGGACACAACTTAAACAGCGGACTGATGTTTTCCCGCTTTAACTTGCTCGCGAAAAGTAACCTTGATCGTGCTCGTCAGGTGACAACGCTGACGCTGAACACCTTGTATGAGCAACGCACCTACAAGGTGTTTGCGGTCATGATCATTAACGCAAACGCACAGGAGGAAACGGTGTTCAACTATATTCGTACCGAGTTTACCGATGATGAGTTCGTGCAGTTTGTTGACGAGCTGCGCAGCCGCTCTTTGTACGATTTCGGAGATGTGGATGTGCGCGGCGACGATGAGCTACTTACTCTCTCGACCTGCAGTAATAAGCGCGAAACACATCTCAATGACGGTCGAACAGTCATCGTGGCGCGCAAGTTGCGCGAGGGTGAGGATCCGACGGTGGATGTTTCCAAAACGGTTCTGAACGAGGATGTGTTGATGCCCAAAATGTGGTACATTGCCAAGGGAAAGGAATTGCCTGAGGTTTATCAATGAAAAAGGAATGGCTAGTATGGATGAAGTAATTCTTATTAAGAATGGCGAATTGGCGTTAAAAGGACTTAATCGCGGCACTTTTGAGGAGGCGCTGCTGAAAAATCTGCGCTATCGGTTGAAACCGCTCGGTCATTTTACATTGCGTAAAGCCCAGTCCACCGTATACATCGAGCCGCAGGATAGCGACGTAGACTGGGACGAGGTCAGTGACCGGGTGGCAACAGTGTTTGGTATTTCCGCGTTTTCCCGCGCGTGCGTGGTGGAAAAGGATTTGGAAGCGATCAAGCAAGCAGCGGCCAGCTATTTACAACAACCATTGTCAGAAGTGCGCACCTTTAAGGTTGAGGCAAAACGCGCGGACAAGCGATTTCCGCTGTCCTCGCCGGAGATCTGTGCTGCCGTTGGTGCACATTTATTAGAACAGTATCCGCACTTGACGGTGGATGTACACACCCCTGAAATGACGGTGTGGGTGGAGATCCGCGATTTTGCGGCATACGTTCACGGTCCGCAGTTGCCGGGTGCCGGCGGTATGCCGGTCGGCACCGGTGGAAAAGCAGGCATCCTCATATCCGGCGGTATTGATTCACCTGTGGCCGCGTATATGATGGCAAAACGCGGCATTCAACTGACCGGTATTCATTTTGCCTCGCCCCCGTATACCAGCGAGCGGGCTGAAATGAAAGTTATTTCGCTTTTGGAAAAGGTCGGTGTTTATGCCGGACGCATGGCGTTGCATATTGTACCGTTTACCCATATTCAAGAGGAGATCGGGCGCGTGTGCCCTGAGGAGTTGTTTACGCTGATCATGCGACGGTTTATGATGCGTATTGCCGCACGCATTGCCAGGAATACGGAGTGCGGCGCGCTGATTACGGGGGAAAGTGTGGGGCAGGTCGCGAGCCAGACGATTCCGGCTCTCGCCTGTACGGATGCGGTAGCAGATTTGCCGGTGTTCCGTCCGGTAATCGGCATGGACAAGGAGGAAATCATCGCGATTGCCCGCCGCATTGATACGTTTGAAACCTCCATCCAACCCTATGAGGATTGTTGTACCGTGTTTACCCCGCGGCATCCCCGCACCCGCCCCCGCATAGCAGAGGTGGAGGCGGCGGAGCAGGCTCTCGCAGTAGAGGACTTGATTGAAGAAGCAATAGCAGGAGTGCGGCTTTTACACATCTGATGAAAGGTGGCGGAACCGATGAATGCTGAAATTATTTCGGTAGGAACAGAGCTGCTGCTTGGTGACATTGTCAATTCCAACAGTCAGTTTTTGTCCCGTGAGCTGGCGGCCTACGGGGTGGATACCTTGTACCAATCTACCGTGGGTGACAATCGGGAACGATTGCATCAGGCAATCGAGCTCGCGCTGACGCGCTGTGATCTGGTGATCCTGACAGGCGGGCTTGGCCCGACGGAGGATGATCTGACAAGAGAAACCGTGGCGCAGTGCTTGGGGCTTTCGCTCGTGCTTGACGAGGAAAGCGATCGGCGCATCCGCGCGTATTTTGAGCGTACCGGCAAAGAGTATACCGATAACAATCAAAAGCAGGCACTGTTGCCGAAGGGCTGTACCGTGTTTCCCAATGACCACGGTACGGCACCCGGTTGCGCCATCGAACAGGACGCGCACCACATTGTCCTGTTGCCCGGCCCACCAAAAGAAATGGCCCCGATGTTTTATGAGTATGTTGCACCCTATCTGGCGCGGTGCTCCGGTGGGACGATTCATTCCCATACGGTGGGGGTGTTTGGTATTCCGGAAGCGGCGGTGGATGAACGATTACACGATTTAATGGAGGGCAACAATCCCACGGTTGCGCCCTATGCCAAAGACGGTGAGGTGGTGCTGCGCATTACCGCGAAGGCGGATACGGTCGAGCAGGCGAATGCGTTGTGCAATCCGATTATTGCGGATATTCGAGAGCGACTGGGCAACGCCGTGTATGGCGTTGACGCGGGTGGACTTGCCAACCGTGTGGTGTCGTTGCTCACCGAAAAAGAAAGGAAGATCGCCACTGCGGAATCCTGTACGGCCGGACTGTTATCCGGACGGCTTACAGAGGTTCCCGGTGTTTCAAGTGTATTTGAGTGCGGCATTGCCGCGTATTCCAAAGAGATTAAGCATCAGATGCTCGGCGTTCCGGAATCGATTTTAGAGGAACGCGGCGCCGTTTCTCCGGAGACGGCGGGTGCGATGGCAGTCGGTGCACGTCGGGTGGGTGGTGCTGATATCGGCATTGGTATCACCGGCGTTGCGGGACCGGATTCCAGTGAAGGCAAAGCAGTTGGTACGGTGTATGTCGCATTGGCCGATGAAAAACGCGTTTGGGTTAAAAAGGTGTTTGCGGGCCATTGTGACGAAGATCGTGAATACATTCGCCATATGGCGACTCTGTACGCGCTGGATATGTCACGCCGCTATCTGGAAGCGTTGCCCGGTGTGATGGCGGGTGGTCAATCGCTTGAACAGATGCAACAAGAGGTTCGGGCAATGACCGAGGAACAAAATACCGCGGCGAAAAAGCGCCGTCGTCGGTCACGGCTTCTCTGTTGGTTGGCGGCGATTGCAGCGGCGCTGTTGGTTCTGGCTCCGTGGGCATATGTGTATGCCTATATTCCGTACCTTAATCAAAAAAACTACGATGAACTATATCAGATATACACACAGGCAGAAGTCGAAACGGAGGGTTGGTATCCGAACGGTATTTTAACACAGTTTATGACGCTGTATCGCAATAATGACGATGTGCGTGGTTGGGTCAGCGTTGAGGGGACCCGTATTAACTATCCCGTAGTGCTGGAGCCGTCACCCGGTTACTACGAGCAGCGGGATTTCCACGAGGATGCCTCGCTTTATGGCGTGCCGCATTTGAAAACCGGAACGCAGGTGGACCAGGCGAGTATGAAACGCAGTCTGACGATCTACGGCAACAATCCCGAAAACGGTCAGATGTTTTCACAGCTTGCAGACTATACGGAACTTAGCTTTTTAAAGCAACATTCCACAATTGAAATGAATACCATCTACCAAGAGGGTGAGTATAAGATTTTTGCGGTGATCCTCGTTGATGATACCGACGAGAATGAGCTTAACTATGCTCGCACGGCGTTTGAGGACGAAGAAGAGTTTTTATATCATGTTGCACAGCTGCGTACACGGTCTCTGTTTGATACGCCGGTTGACATCGTGGAGGGGGACGGCCTGTTGCTCTTAACCACGCCGATCGACTATGGCTATGAGGGGGCGCGAATTGTGGTCGCCGCGCGCCGTGTGCGAGCGGGGGAAGACAGGGAAAACGATCTTTCCAAGGCGAGAGTGAATCGCTCGGCAAAAATGCCGAAGGGATGGGTGCAAACCAATGGTGGGGGAGCGGCTGCTACGGCAACGAAAACCACAGTGGATACCACGGCAGCCACCACCGAGATGACAACCACCGAAGCGACTACCACTGCGCAAACCACGACTACGGCGGTGGTGACGACAACTACCGCTACCACTACTACAAAAAGCAAAACCACAACCACCAAGACGACGGTCACGACCAAGGCGGATGAGGGTGATGAACTTGTGGGGGAAACAACGGCTACGGAAACGACCGTCGTTCCCACAACGCAGGTGGTGACAAAGCCGCCTGCCGGCAGCACGCCCGTGCCGGTTGTGCCGAGCACAGGAACGGTGCAAGGAACGATCTCGGAATACGATTTCATGTCATATATCGCAGTAAAAAACGACGGCGCATTTTCGGGGTTTGCGGCAGATGACGATGGGATTCTACGACCGAAGACCAAAGAGCAGTTGCAGCTGTTGATTGCCGGCATTGTAAAATCCGAGCTAGGCAGCGCCAGCACAATGGTGAATTCCACTGAGGCGCAAAAAGCGCAAGCAGTGGCATCCTACTCGTACCTCTTGCACTATAACACACACACAGGCGTCTATCCGTCCAACGTGTCGGCTATTAACTTAACTAATAAATGGGATAAAATGATTTATGAGGCGGTTGGCGACGTGGTGGGCGTGAAATTGGTTGACACCTCCCAGTCCGCCATTCCGTCAATGACGTTGCAAACGGTGTATTCTGCCTCTACCGGTGGATACAGCGCTTCCAGCAATCGTGTGTGGACGGGTACGCTTGCGTATGCCAAAAGTGTGGTCAGCAAGTACGATGACGCCATCACCAATGCGAAATACGGTGGTAAGAAGTTCGTCTCGACTGTTACGATTTCCCGCGACGATCTGTATGCCAAGGTCAAAAAGTGGTTCCAAAACAATGTCCAGAACCGTTACCCAAACTACACGATGCCGGAGGAGCAATTCACCACTGCGGCTGGTCAAACCCCGTTACGGGCTCTCAGCTATGACGGGGATGGCAGCGCGGGCACCGGAGATGCCTGGAACTATGTGTTCCACACAAATTTCCATTATGTGGATAACAAAGGCAACCAAAAACCGCTGACCGGATACAATATCCGTAACGCGCTGGGATTGCGTTCCCACGCCTTCCGGGTGTCGTATGACGAAGCAACCCAGACCGTGACGATTACAACGCAGGGTTGGGGTCACGGTGTGGGCTTAAGTCAGATGGGTGCGGTCGGCTATGCAAACGAGGCGGGCTGGACCTATATTCAGATCTTGCGACATTATTATTCGGTGACGGACACCAGTGCCCACCAACTTGTGATGCCGGTTTGGTAAAAATCGGTTGACAAACCGTATGCGGTGTGCTATACTCGGTTGCAAGGTGTTGCTTTATGAAACAGATTTCTTTCGCAGCAGAATACGGGTATTACTTTTACTTTACTCAAAAAGTAAAAGCGTTTTTTGCTGCCGCTGATTAAAGGTCAACATCCTTTAACCCAACCCGTAACAAGGGCCCGCAGTGAAAACGCGGGTCCTTATATTTTTAGGAGGAATTGCTATGATCGCTGTCATCAAACAAGGTGTGCCGCAGGCGCAGATTGATAATCTCATCCACTGGTTGGAAACCCAAAATCTCACGGTCCATCGGTCGGAGGGTGTGTATAACACGATCCTCGGTTTGGTGGGCGATACCACACATGTGGATATTGAGCTGTTACAGAATCTGGAGATCGTAGAAAACGTCACCCGTATTTCCGAACCATACAAAAGCGCCAATCGCAAGTTCCATCCGGAAGATACCGTAGTAGATGTGTCGGGTGTTAAAGTAGGTGGCGGGCATTTTGCGGTGATTGCCGGTCCCTGCTCGGTGGAATCACGCGAGCAAATCATCGAGATCGCGAAACAGGTGAAAGCATCAGGGGCTACGCTGTTGCGCGGTGGCGCGTTTAAACCGCGGACATCACCGTATGATTTTCAAGGTTTGGCAGCGGACGGTTTGGAGTTGCTCAAAGAAGCAAAAAAGGAAACCGGCATGCCGATTGTGACCGAGATTATGAACGCAAATCACCTGCCGTTGTTTGAAGAGGTGGACCTCATTCAAGTCGGTGCGCGTAATATGCAGAACTTTGAG
>JAFYPN010000015.1 GCA_017547465.1 Clostridia bacterium
ACCGCGCGCACAAGCAGGGTGTTACCGCCGAACTCCTCCAACTCAAAGCCCGCCAGTTTTAACTGCTCAATAGCCTCGGCAAGCACACCGTATTCCTCACGGCTGAGCGACACCGACAAAGGTGCTAATAAGATCTGTGCATCATGACCGGCAGTTTGTTTTAGTTCATTGTATAAGATCCGCTCATGCGCGGCGTGCTTGTCAATGAAATACACCGAGCCTTTCCACTCCACGATGATGTAAGTGTGCAGTGCTTCTCCGAGCAATCGAATGGGCTCAGGCCTGTCCTCAATGGTGACCTGCTGTACTTTCTCGCAGCTCTCTACCGGCTTTGGCACAGGGGAAGGTGTGGGAACGGACGCTTTCTTGAGCGATTCGCGGGATAAAATCTCCATCACCGACGTCGTATCCCGCACCACGTTAGGTCGTCCCGGCACGACCGATTTGGGGCGCGCTACCGGCAATATGGATGATGGTGATGTGTGTGATGCTTCGACCACGCGGCGCGCGATCTCTCTTGCCGGCGTGGGGGATGTATGCTGCGGCACTGGTGACTGCACCGCCGGTGTCGACAGCGTTGCCGTGAGCGGCGCATGATCCCCCCAAAGTGCCGAGCGCACACCGTGATACACGGCATCAAACACCGGCTTTTCATTTACAAACCGCACCTCGATCTTGGCGGGATGCACATTCGCATCCACTGTTTCGGGCGGCAACTCCACCCACAGCACACAGGTCGGGAATTTGCCGACCATAATCGATCCCTTGTACGCTTGCTCGATCGCCGCCATCGCGGTACGCGTTTTCACATAGCGCCCGTTGATAAAGAAATGCTGCATCGTTCGATTGGCTCTCGCTCCCTCGGGACGGCAGATGTAGCCATACACGTGCACACCGCCCAGTGTGTAATCCACCTCGGTCAACGTCTTGGCAAAATCACGGCCCAACACCGCACTGATGCAGGAATACAAATCCCCGTTTCCGGGAGTCAACAGTTCGTCCCGCTCCTCACGGATAAAACGGAACGAGATCTCGGGGTGCGACAAAGCCAAACGATCCACCACACCAGCGACCACGTTTGCCTCCCCCACGTCCTTTTTGAGAAATTTCATTCGCGCAGGAACATTGTAAAACAGATCTCGCACGCAGATCGTCGAACCGCGGGGACACCCGACATCAAAAAGCCCGATCTCCTCGCCGCCCTCAATGACGTATCGTGTACCCCCGAGTTCCTCCTCGGTACGGGTGATAAGCTCGACCCGTGCCACCGCCGCCACCGACGCGAGCGCCTCGCCGCGAAAGCCTAAGGTCGCAATGGTACTGAGATCCTCCTCGGTACGGATCTTGCTGGTCGCATGCCGCAAAAAAGCAGTTGGCACATCCTCTCTGGCAAATCCACAGCCGTTGTCTGTGATGGCAATATAGGAGATTCCGCCGTTTTTAATTTCAACAGTAATGGTGGTGGCGCCGGCATCAATGGCATTCTCCACCAGTTCTTTCACGACTGAGGCGGGCCGCTCCACCACCTCACCGGCGGCGATCAGCTCTGCGGTATGCTTGTCCAATACCTGAATTTTCGCCATATTGACGCCCCCTTTCCATTAGTAACTCTGCGCCTCTCGGTGCAACTCATATAACGTCTGCATCGCTTCAATGGGTGTCAGTACATTGACATCCAAGTCTTTGAGCCGACAGATCAGCTCATTGTCAGCCATGGGCAATAACGATAACTGATCGTTCCCCTTTTCCACAGCTCTGCTGCGGCTGACCGTCGTCGATACCGCGCCGCTGTCCAGTTCTTTTAAAATCGCCTTTGCCCGCACCACCACAGGCTCCGGCACACCGGCAAGTTTGGCTACCTCTATGCCATAGCTATCGTCCGTAGGGCCACGCACGATACGGCGCAAGAACGTGATATCATCGCCGTGTTTTTTTACGGCGACGTTATAGTTTTTCACACCATCAAGTTGGTCCTCCATCACCGTGAGTTCATGGTAATGGGTCGCAAACAGCGTCTTCGCCCCCAACTTGCGCGGATCCGCGACGTGCTCGAGCACCGCACGCGCAATACTCATACCGTCAAAGGTGGATGTGCCGCGCCCGATCTCATCAAACACGATCAGGCTGTTCGCCGTCGCATTCTGCAAAATCGATGCCACCTCGCTCATTTCCACCATAAAGGTGGACTGACCGGAAGCCAGATCGTCCGATGCACCCACACGAGTAAAAATACTATCCACGATACCGATAGTCGCCTTATCCGCCGGCACAAAGCTGCCGATCTGCGCCATTAACACAATGAGCGCCGTCTGACGCATGTAAGTCGATTTGCCCGCCATATTCGGGCCGGTGATCATGGCCACGCGGTTGCTATGATTATCTAAAAGCACATCATTGGGTACAAAAGGTACAGATTGCAGAGCCTCCACCACCGGATGACGACCGTTTTTGATGTCTATGGTGCCGTTTAAATCAATAACGGGGCACACATAGTTGTGGTACGCCGCCACCTGCGCAAATGAGGTCAATACATCCAACCGCGCGATCGCCTCAGCGGTGGATTGAATACGCGCAAGCTCAGCCGCGATCACGTCCCGCACTTCACAGAACAACTGATATTCCAGTGCCACCGCACGATCCTTCGCGCCCAGCACACGGGCTTCGAGCTCTTTTAATTCTTGTGTGATATACCGCTCGGCATTTGCCAGTGTTTGCTTGCGGATATAGTGCTCCGGCACCTCTCCCGCAAAACTGCGCGACACTTCTATGTAATACCCGAATACGCGGTTATAGCCGATTTTGAGCGTCTTGATACCGGTCTTTTCCTTCTCCTCCGCCTCAATACGGGCAAGGACACTCTTGCTGTCGTCCATAATCAGGCGCAACTCATCCAATTCCACGCTATACCCCTCGCGGATCATCCCGCCCTCGCGCACCGAGAACGGTGGATTTTCCGCGATTGCCTCGGTAATAAGCGCCAGCAGATCCGGCAGAGGATCAATGGTCTCTTGAATGTCTTTGAGCATCGCGCACCGCGCCTCGACCAGACGTCCTTTAATAGGCGACAGCCGTTCGATGGTCTGACCCAGCGACGCGACCTCCTTCGCGTTCGCACTGCCATACACCACACGGGTCATAATGCGCTCTAAATCGTAAATATTGCCAAGCAACTCGCGCAGATCCTCGCGGAGGACGACATCATGTACGATCTCCGCCACTGCGTTTTGACGGCGAGTGATCTGTGCAGGATGTAACAACGGTTGCTCGATCCAGTTGCGGATGAGACGCTTACCCATCGCGGTGCGCGTTTTATCCAGCACACCGAGCAGCGACCCGCGCTTTTCTTTGTTGCGCATCGTCTCGAGCAACTCCAGGTTGCGGCGGGCGGTAAGATCCAACCGCATAAACTGTGCGTCGGAATACACGTCCAACTGGGTCATGCGCTCAATACCGGTCATCTGCGTCATATACAGATAATGCAGCGCGCAACCAAGCGCGCACACCGCCGAGGCGCTGTCCTGCAAGGACAACTCGCTCAATGACGACCTGCGGAAATGCTCCAGCACCCGCGTCGTTGCCGCCTCGTAGTCAAAGCAAACGGCCTCTGCCTGTTCGGGTCGCACCCCCAAGCGGTTGGTCAAAAACTCCGTCACATCGGGCAGTGCCATCGCCACAGCGTTCAGTAATACCTCGCGGGGCGCAAACCGCCCAAGCTCGTTCTGCACACGCGGGAGCATATCCTGCCCACCAAGCTGTGTGACGTGCATTTCACCCGTGGAAGTATCCACAAAGCACAAACCAACCTCCGAGAAACCGTCTGCGGCGTGGACCACACACAGATAGTTGTTGCGGCCCTCCTCCAGCATACTGCCCTCAATCACGGTACCTGGCGTGATGATACGTACCACGTCGCGCCGGACGATCCCTTTCGCCGTCGCGGGATCCTCAACCTGCTCACAAATAGCGACCTTGTATCCACGGTTCACCAGTTTGGCAATGTACCCCTCACAGCTGTGAAACGGCACACCGCACATCGGTGCCCGCTCCTCCTGTCCGCAATCTCGGCCGGTCAGGACAAGCTCCAGCTCCTGTGACGCGATCTTCGCATCGTCATAAAACATCTCGTAAAAATCACCCAAACGGTAAAACAAAATACACTGCGGGTAATTCTTCTTGATGTCAAAATACTGTTGCATCATTGGGGTTACCGGCGGCATACCGCTCACCTCCTTTTTACGTCTGTTGTTTTAATAGTGTGACAGGATTCAAACCCTGTCACACTTAGTGGCATCCGCCGCAACTGGCACAGTTTCCGCCGCACTGATGCTCGTCGTAATCATCGGGATTAAGGCCCTGTGCCGCCATATTGATAATCGCACCGACACCGTTAATGATCTTATCCAACTCGGTCTTCGCCGCATTGTACGCTGCCATTGATTCGTTCGCCATCACGCGGGCGTATACCTCGCGCAACTCGACGTTCAGCTGCTTCGTTTTCTCCGCATCTTGCTCGGCTTCGGATTTTGCCGCCTCCGCATTGATGGCCATCCGCTTTAAGTTGAATTCCCCGATAAGCTCCTGCAACGCGGCATCGTTGTCCGCTGCCGCCTGGGCCATCTGCAGCTTAATAAAACGCTCATCCTGCTGAAGCGCGTGTCCGATTTCCTTTGCCATTTCCAAAATCTGTTCCATTGTACTCTACTCCTTTTCAATCTCACCGGTCAAAATATAACTGCGCGCGCCGGTGATGCGCACATTCACAAATTCGCCGACACGACGGGAGTCGCCCTGCACGCGCACGATACTGTTATCCGGAAGTCGAGCTTCCAAAAACGCACCCGCCTGTGCCTCCAACAACGCGCGTTGTGTAGTACCTACCACCGCTTTCAGCCGTTCGCCGGAGAGTTTCTCCTGCAATGCGGTCATTTCAGAAAACCAAGCCGATTTGACCTCGCTCGCAATAGGATCCTCCATCTTCGCTGCGGGTGTTCCCGCACGCGGTGAGAAAATAAAGGTAAACAGCGAAGCGAATCCCACCTCCCGGATGAGTGACAGCGTCTGCTCGAAATCCTCACGCTGCTCCCCGGGGAATCCCACGATCACGTCACTTGTAAAGGTGATACCGGGCACGACCTTTTTAGCATACGCAATGAGGTCTAAATACTGCTCCCTCGTATACCGACGATTCATTTCTTTCAAGATACGGTTACTGCCGGACTGAAACGGCAAGTGAAAATGCCGCGGTACCTTTTCGCATTCGGCGATCGTATCGAACAACTCTCTCGTCGCATCCTTGGGGTGCGAGGTCATAAACCGGATCACAAAGTCACCCGGTATCGCATTGATACGTCGCAGCAGTTCCGGGAATGTCACACCGTGTGCCTCACCCTTGCCGTAAGAGTTTACATTCTGACCGAGCAACGTGATGTCCTTATACCCTTGCTCCGCGAGTTCTTGAACCTCTTTTAAGATCGCCGTCGGTTCTCGACTGCGCTCTCGCCCGCGTACATACGGCACAATGCAGTAGGTACAGAAATTGTTACAGCCGTACATAATGGACACAAACGCCTTGAAGCCGCCGTCACGCACCACGGGAATGCCCTCGGCAATAACGCCGTCACAGGCGGGAATTTCTACCTTGCGACGTTTTCCGAGCAGTACACCCGCCATCAGTTCGGGCAACCGATACTGCACGTGCGTGCCGAACACCAGTCCCACAAACGGATAGCTTTTGTAGATCTTTTGGGCAATGTGCTCCTGCTGTACCATGCAACCGCACAGCGCAATAAGCAAATGCGGATTGCGGCGTTTTAACGCCTTCAGCGCCCCCACATTGCCGAACACACGATCCTCCGCGTGCTCTCTTACCGCACAGGTGTTAAATAGTATAAAATCCGCCTGCTCAGGATTATCCGTAAACCCGAATCCCATTTGTGCGAGCAAACCTTTCATCCGTTCGGAATCGGCAACATTCTGCTGACAACCGTAGGTGCGCACGTACGCGAGCGGCGCACTCTCGGCACACCGCTGTTCATAAAATTCCCGTATTTGCCGGGTAAAAACCTCTTGCTTTGCGAGTTCTTCCGGCGAGATCATACGAATGTCAGACATGCTTCTCCCTCGCTGATGTATAGATATTGACATTATATCAAATTATGTTTTCCAATTCAATCTTTATTTCCTGTTAAAAATTACAAAAAGGTATTTATTTTTCAGTTAAGAACCAATATAATAAAACTATTAAGGAGGGATTCCCATGAATCAAACCATCCTGCCCGGTGTAACGTCCGTGCATTTTGTCGGCATCGGCGGCTCGGGGATGAGCCCGCTTGCCGAGATCTTACACTCTCTTGGCTATACCATCACCGGCTCAGATGTCAACGAATCGGATAACGTAACACGCATGCGACGACTGGGAATCCCCGTTTTATTGCCGCAACGCGCGGAAAATATCGGTGACTGCGATTTAGTCGTCTACACCGCCGCCGTGTCCGCAGATAATCCCGAGCTTGTCGCCGCCACCGAAAACAATATCCCGCTGATGGAACGCGCCAAGCTGCTCGGCGCGCTTTCGCGTTGCTTCCCCCGCACCGTCGCGGTCGCGGGCACACACGGCAAGACCACTACCTCCTCGATGATATCGCAGATTTTACTGCAAGCAGACCGCGATCCCTCGGTGTTCATCGGCGGTCGCTTGCCGCTCATTGATGCCAATGGCCACGCGGGTAAATCCGACGTGTTCGTGTGTGAGGCGTGTGAGTTTAAAGATCATTATTTGGAAATGGCACCCGCCGCTTCCATCATTCTCAACGTCGATGCCGACCACCTGGATTACTTCGGCTCGCTCGATAACGTCATCGCCTCATTCCGTCAGTTTGCTGCTAAAACCACCGGTACGCTGATTGTCAACGCCGAGGATGCCAACACCCTCAAAGCGGTGGAAGGGTTGACCCACGCTGACATCGTACGGTACGGCTATTCCGCCGATTGCGAGTGGACCGCACAAAACGTATCGGTGGTAAACGGCGCGTATGGCTGCTACGACCTGTATCACAGCGGCGAAAAGGTCGCCACCATCACACTTGGTGTGCCCGGTGAGCACAACGTGCTCAATTCCGTTGCCGCGGCAGCCGCCGCACATCTGTGCGGTGCGACCGCAAACGAGATAGCCGCGGGACTTGCCGCCTTCCACGGTGCGGGCAGACGCTTTGAATTCTTAGGTACCGTAAACGATATTACGATTGCGGACGATTATGCGCACCATCCCACCGAGATCATCGCGACGCTTTCCGCCGCCAAGGCGATGAACTATACCCGCGTGTGGGCGATCTTCCAGCCGTTCACTTACTCGCGCACCGCCCGCCATCTGGACGAATTTGCTGTTGCACTTGCCCTTGCCGATGAGGTGGTGGTCAGCGACATCATGGGCTCGCGTGAAACCAATCAATGGAATGTATCCGCCAAACAGATCACCGATCAAATCGAAGGCGCGCTCTATCTTGCCACCTTTGACGAGATCAGCCATTTCGTCGCCAAAAACGCCAAATCAAATGATCTCATTCTCACGATGGGCGGCGGCGACGTATACAAATGTGCCCGTATGATCAAAGCACTGCTCGAAAAGCAATAATCTTCAGCCACCAAAGCACAGGCTCCGACGAGTACTCGTCGGAGCCTGTGTTGTATTTTACTGCGCTGTCAACTCTACCGCCGAGACCAACACCGTGTCGGTCAGTGTCGTATAGGTCATTGTCACCGTATCCCCTGCCTTGGCAAACGGCAAACGGCTGTTGAGCCCCACGTCCGCCATATACACGGTTGCATCGTCCCGCAGCAGGATATAATAGCGGGTTTCGCCATCCATCACAGCAGACCGGATATCCGCGATCACACCGGTAACATTCTGCTCTTTTACGATAGATCCGCCCTCATCGCCCCAATCGACTTCATCGTTACCCTGCAACTCTTGGAAAAAGGCTTTGAGTGTCTCTTTAACAGAGGTTCCGGTTCCAACGATCTGGTATTGCCGCACGTCCACGAAAGCATACATTTTCACCAGGCCGGCGCTATCCTTGAGCGACATAAAATACGTCGGCCGATCATCCACATTGAGCAGTAAGGGGAAGGTCGCGACATAGTTTTTCTCCTGTACCTTGCCCTGTGCTGACTCCATCGCGGAATACTCCTCCGCACCCGGGCACTCGTAAAAGGTGGTGGCTTTTGTACGGAGATTGACCAGCACAAAGCCAACATTAGACTCGTCACTGGACACACTGGTCATACCGGTATACAAGTACACATCGTCATTGAGAGCCAGATAATTATAGCCATCGGTAGGTTGCAACACTCCTTTTTGACCGAAAATGGAATTCCAATATCCGTTAACGAACTGGCCGTTATAGGTGAGCTGTTCTAAAATGATCTCTGAATCGTACGCCTGATCGATCCACTGCGGCACGGCATTGATAGCGTAATACTCACACTTACCAGTGACGGCATTGCACAGGACCACCCCCTCCACATCACGACCGCCCCGAATACCAATGCGGTACGTCAACGTAGACGCTACCCAATACGGCGTTCCGTCTTCGTCGATCTCAAACGAAATATTGTCAAAGATCTTGGTCGGATAGCGAAAGCGTAAATGGCGGTTGAGATCGCGCAAGAGATATTCGCTTTCACTGTATTTGATTCCTTGTTCCAAGCGAACAAGCGAGGTCTCTTGTGTTTCCATATTGACTGTGATATACGCAGGAATGCCCTTCGCCTGATTGTTGAGCCACTTGAAGAAATCACCGTAGACCAACGGCGTAACACGCGTGGGCGTTCCTTGATAATTGATCTGGGTATTGTACCATTCGTCCACCTCGAACTGTGACACCAAATCGCTCATTTCGCCCAACTTGCGCAACGAGAGTCGTGCGGCGGTATCGCGGTCAACGACCGGCACCGAATCCATATTCAACTTACCATTGTCGTTCGTAACAACATCGGCAATCTGCTCTTGAAAATTGCCGGTTTGATATGTCAACAGTTGCCCGTAAGCTTTAGCAGAGAACAATGCCCAACCGGTAACGCCGCCGAGAAAACAAAAGGCAATAATGGCAATCAAGCTTATCGCTGCGACTTTAAGCGGTAAACTTAAATCCTTAAGACGTACGTGTCCTTTGTTGGCAACTACTTTGCGACCGGAAACGTGAGGTGCTATCATTTCAATAACCTTGTGCGTAAAATTGATAGCAGTGCAAATGACGATACAGAACGCCACAAACGCCCACAGTTCCACGCTGCGCCAGTTGATCGGTGGCAACATAAGCCAATATAAAACACCGATAACTACAATGGAAAGAATCCATTTCACGATAGTCGATAACCGCACCTTCATAAAGAGCTCCTCTTCCTCGTATATTTTGACTATAGTTTATCATATTCAGATTTAAAAATCCACTCTAAAAAGCAAGAAAAAATCTACCCATCCGTCGCGCCGTGCGCGACACCATCACACACGCGCAGCGCGTATATCACATTTGCGTTAGCAAATATATCACTCGCCCGCAAGGGCGAATATCACACCGCCGTCAGGCGGTATA